>PMUN01000132.1 GCA_003166875.1 Bryobacterales bacterium
TGTTCGATGAAATCGAAAAGGCAGCGCCTTCGGTGGCGCGGCTGTTGCTGGGCGTTTTGGACAAGGCCGCGTTGCGGCTGGGCGACAATACTACCGTCAATTTCGAAAAGACCTTGATTTTCCTGACCAGCAACCTGGGCGCACGCGCCATGAGCAGGGAGCTGAATCCCGACTTCGGATTTGAATCCTTGGTGGGTTCGCCCAGCTCCGGTGACCTCGCCAAGCTTCAGAGTATCGGTATGACGGCTTTGCGGCGAAACTTTTCTCCGGAGTTCATCAATCGCATCGACGCCGTGGTCACCTATCAGCCGCTCAGCCAGGAAGCGCTGGCGGCCATCTTGGACACACACGTTCAGGAGTTGCAGGAACATCTCGACAGGCGTCTGGGATTGAACACGTTCCGCCTGGAAGTCCCTGGCCGCACCCGCCGCTTTTTGCTCGAAAGGGGCACCAGCAGCGAATATGGCGCGCGCGAGCTGAAGCGGACCATCCAGCGGCAACTGGTCCAACCTTTGGCGTCGCTGATTGCCGCCGGCGAGATCGCGCCGGGCGCCCGTATTCGAGCCGATCTGATTCCGCGGAAAGACAAATTGCACTTGCGGGAAGTTACGGATGATCCGGGAACCGTTGAACAGTTAGTCAGTTAATCCAGTCGATGGTTTCCGAAACGCTATTTCGCGGGTTAGGAAAAACATCCAGGTGGAAGCGTACGTGTTTTGACTGCGGGTGATAGGGAGCTATGCTGCCGCTTTCGAGATCCGCACCGGTTAGGTGGATTGCCTTGTTGTAAGAGCCGTCTTCGATCGTTAGAATCCCTTTTTGCGCGCTGCCAATGGCGGGCGATTTCCGATCCCATTTGAGCTGAAGATCGCCGCCCGATTGTATAACGGTCAACGCGAGGTTGAACGGAGCCGGCGGCTGCGGACGTATGCTGAGCGCCGCTTGGTAACCCAGCAGCACTCCAACCAACAGCAGGATTATTGGTAGCATGGGCCAGCTCCAGCGCTTCGTGTGCACTTCGTCACGAACAATGGCCGGCGGCGCGGAGGCTTCGATCCGCGAATCCATCCTCGATTTTGAAGCCGACACATCACCCGGAGCCAGCGCACTGCGCCGCAGTGGAAACTCGAGCAGAGGCGCGCCACTCTGAAAAACTCCCTGCTCTTTGAAATAAAATCCCGCTACACACGGCTTCGTCGCAAAGGGGCGAATGAGCAACGCAATTGTTTCCGGTTCTGGAAGGAAGTTTGAGAGCAGCCCTAGATCCTCGTCGGAAAGCCCAACGCCATCGCGCGTGTGGCTGCGGAAAAAGCCGATGGGACGAAGGATCCTTCCATTTCGCGACTGCCGGACCGCCGCATCGAACGCCGTTACATCGTTATCCGACAGTCGGTAGGAGGGGCCGCGCTTGTACTCGATGGGAACCAGAACGTAATCCTCGACGCGTACCGCCGGCCCAACGCTTGCTGCCGTGCCGAGCAAAATGCCTCCCACTTCAGCGCCACGTCGTGGCACCGCGCCGAATCCGCGCATCACATCTTGCTGCAACCGGTCCACGACATCCAGCTTGAGCTGAATCGAAATCGATTTACCCGGGATTTGCCAAACATAGAAACCGGGGATCGGCACTACGCTTCCGCTTTCGCTTCGCACCGCAGTTTTATCGTAGTCTGACTGTTAGTGGAACTCAAGTGAGCGGGACACTTTATGTGGTGGCGACTCCCATCGGCAACCTGGAAGACATTTCCGCGCGGGCCATCCGGATTCTCGGCGAAGTGGACCTGATTGCTTGCGAGGACACCCGTCACACGCGCAAGCTGCTGGATCGTTACGGCATATCGAGGCCGCTAGTCAGTTACCACGAGCACAATGAACAACCCCGCGCCGCGGAATTGTTGGGCGATTTGCAAGCCGGGAAAAATATCGCCCTGGTGTCCGACGCCGGGACCCCACTCATCGCCGACCCGGGATACCGTCTGGTGGAGCAAGCACGCGAGCAAGGAATCACGGTCACTCCCGTGCCTGGCCCGTGCGCGCTGATCGCAGCTTTAAGCGCATCCGGACTACCCACCGATTCGTTCCTGTTTCATGGCTTTCTGCCGCCCAAGCAGGGCCAGCGCAGGAAGCTTCTTACAGAACTGAAGACGCTCGCAGCCACGCTGATCTTTTATGAAGCCCCGCATCGGATTCTGGAGACTCTGGAGGACATCGCCGCGACACTGGGCGAGCGCCGGGTGGTGCTGGCTCGTGAACTGACCAAAATCCACGAGGAGTTTCTGCGCGGAACGCCGGCTGAGCTCCGGTCAGCCCTTGCCGAACGCCCGTCAGTGAAGGGCGAAATCACTGTGATGGTAGCCAGGGGTGAGGCTACGGAAACGGAAAGTGACGATACCCCGCTCGACGCCGCGGTGGAAAAGCTAATCGAGGCCGGCGTCCCGCGCATGGAGGCGCTGAAAACAGTTGCACGCAAGCGTGGGCTTTCCAAACGCGACGTCTATAAAAAGCTACACCAGCCCTGACACCGACGTGGCCTGATCTTTTCCAAAGCACGTGCGTCATGGGCTTGCAGCCCATCCAATGGATGGAATGAAAACCTTCGATCAGCGAGTGGGGCGGACCCCCTNNCCGCCCCACTTTGCATTCGTCTGTAGTGCTACGGCTCACCTACGATCGAGGATCTCCTGAACTTGCGCGGCGCCCCGGCGCAGGACAACACCCGGCGAGGCACACATCCAAATGCGGCCCGTATTTGCCGATGGCGCGCGCTTCGCATTCCCCCATGCGCTCACGAATCAGTTCACGGATCATGGCGAGGAATTTGGGGTGTACGCCAACGGTTGCGGCCCGGACCATGCGCAGCTTGCGGTCTTCTGAAATTGCGCGTGCTTCCGTATCCAGGTCGTATAACACTTCCATGTGATCTGAAATGAAGCCAATTGGCGCAACCACTATGTCCTGGCCAGGTTCCATGCCGCGTAGTACTTCGCCGATGTCCGGCTCAAGCCAAGGCTGACCCGGCGCGCCGCTGCGGCTCTGATACACCAGCCGCCAAGAGCTGATGCCAAGACTCTCCGAAACCAACCTGCACGATTCGTGAAGCTGCTGCTCATAGTCGCTGGATTCGGCCATCGCCTGCGGAACGCTGTGCGCGGTGAAAATGACTTGTGCGCCCGGGATTTCGTCCAGCGCCGCGCGCACTCCGTCCGAGAACGCCTCAATGAACAGCGGATGATTATAAAAAGTACGGAGCTTCGCGATTTCAGGCGCGCCCGCGCCCACTTCCGCGCGCGCCTTCTGGATGTCTTCCAGGTATTGCCGGCATCCGGAGTACGAGCTGAACACCGAAGTAGCGAAGGCCAACGCGCGATGAATCCCATCCGCTTGCATCTTCCGCAGCGTATCGGCGACAAATGGATGCCAGTTGCGATTGCCCCAATAGATTGGAAGGCCGGGCCCGTTGCGCTCGAGTTCGTCGCGGAGCCCCGCAATCAACTCGCGGTTCTGCTCGTTGATGGGACTCTTGCCGCCGAAGTGATAATAATGTTCAGCGACTTCGAGCATGCGCTCGCGCGGGATATTGCGCCCGCGCAGCACGTTTTCGAGAAACGGAATCACCTCATCCGTTTGCTCGGGCCCTCCGAACGAGAGAATCAGCACCGCATCGTATTGATGTTCGCCCATCCACTACATTATCGCCAGTATCCCTTGCGAAAACGCCAGGAACGCCCATGCTGCTCCCAATATGGCCGCACCCAAACGGCGTGCCCGTGCGGCGGCCTGCGCCACGCACCCCCAACCCACACCCATCGGCCACCGCGCAGGTCCCAAAATCCGTCCGCCCACATAAAGCCCGGTCCGGGCGCGTAGCCCACCGCTCCCACGGCCATTGGCGCCGGCGGCGGAGCAACCTGATAAGCAACGTACGCCTGCGAGGCGCACGCAGTCAGCGCGGAGGATGCAAGCATCACACCAGCGAGAACAGCTTGTTTCATATTCATGAGAAAGCCTCCTACATCCGGTTGGACTAGGAGGCTGTTCGCACGGGTTTCGCTGATGAACGCTAAGTAATATTAGCTTCGATTCATCGGCGCGTGTTGCGTCGCGTTAATTCGCGTTCATTCGCGGCCACAAAACTACTGCGTGATGGCAACCTGCACGGCCGGGCTGCACGTCGCCTGATTCGGTATGTCGGCGATTCCACCGCACACCGAGACCTGGGCAGTTGCACCCGCCAAGCCGTCCGGCAACTGCACGTTCACCTGCTGCACTCCTACTAAGCCCGGCGCTGGTCCACCGAATAACGGATCGATAACATTTCCATTCACGCGCGCGGTAATCGCGCCGCTGCCGGACAAGCCTGTCGCGTAAATCTGCAAGATGGTGCCAGCCTGCGCGGGATGACTGGGACCATTGACCTGTCCGTCCTGGTTCAGTATTCCGCTCCCGAAGATGCCGGGGCTGAATCCGGCCACTGATATAGCCTGCGTAAGGCTGGAAGCCCCGTCCACAACCACTACCAATTGCGAGGATGTCACGCCGCCGAGCCCGGTTGGAACCACAATATTGATCTGCGTGCTGTTGTCGAACAAAACTTTCGCGGTCAATCCACCAAAGGTCACCACGACTTTCCTGCCCGCGAGATCGGTCCCCAACAGCGATGCGATTGACCCGGGAACCGCGGGCCCGGCCGCAAAACTCGCACCGTTGACGATGCTCGAAACAGTGGGTAGAGCCGGAGTAACGACCGGGGCCGTAACCACAAACGTGATCGGAACTGTCGCCGAGCCCTGTCCCGCGTATACCGTCAGGTTCGCTTGGTACGTCCCGGGTGTCAGATTCGCAGGAGACGCATCCACACGAATGGTCGTGTTGTCGATTCCGTTATCGGGATACAACTGCAGCCAGCCGGAGCCGTTCGTGTAGCTGATGGTTGCCGTCCAGACTAGGTGGCCTCCGCCTCTGTTGTTCACTTCGGTATAGCCTGACTGCGTGTTTCCGTTGGAGGAAGCGGTGAGATGAACCGGCAACGTGTTTACGTACAATTGTGGATAATAAGACGCGCCGCAATCGCCGATGATACTGCAATCGTCAGGCGGCGTCAGCGCCACGAACCGCGGAATGGGGTCGTGGGCAGTGGCCTCCGCTACCGTGGAGACGGGAGCGAGCGAGACGTTTTCAGTCGTCACCACTGCGGGGCCGTCGAACGGCGCCAGTCCCAAGTACGTTGGGAACTGCGCGCTTTCCTGCACGTTGGGATTCGCATCCACTACCTCATAAACCACAAAGCCTGATCCATTGGTGAGGGTTACCTGACTCATCGAATCAAAAGTCACCGCACCGGAACCCAGCGCGCCTGGTGTGTACATCAGCGATCCGCCCGCGCCGTTCGCATTCGTGCCTTGGACCAGAGACAGGAGCAGTGAGCCGGCGCTGCCCGGAGCATATTTCCCTCCGGAGGCCGCTANNCCCGAGTAGGTGATCAAAAATCGCGTGCCGGTATCCGCGTTCAGACTTTCCCATGCGCTGCGTGGATCGAAAGCATCAGCGAACCCTTCCGTCAAACGCGTGGATGTGAAGGCTGCGTTCGACGCTATAAAGCTGGCGACACTATTGAGATTGCTCGGGAGCGGAGATCCGTGCTGGGCGCACACCAATGCGGTCGAGAACCCCGCGTACAGACCCCGCACCGGCGTTCCCACGGTGAAGACGCTATTGGTGATCGAGACCAGGTTCGAATTGAATCCAAGAAACGCTTGGATGGAGGTGTTAGGGCTTAAACCCAACTCACTGGCCGCGGCCCGGATATTCTGGATCCGTAACGTTGCCGTGCCAGTTGAAGACAACCCGAAATTAATGCCATTGTATATTAGCTCGCTGGGCCCGCCGATTATGGGCGCGATGTTAACTGGTTGTGGGCCCGCGCCGTTGTCGATGGTGAAAATCACGCCCGTGAAGGTGCTCCCGATCAGACGGTTCGTGATGTTCACGTTCAGGAAGATGGAAAGATTGCCGTTGACGATGGCGCCGGGCGCGCCTCCGGAACAGTTGAGAGCGATGTCGCCGGTTCTTTCGGCGAGGCCTTCTCCCTTCACGATGGGCGGCACAGCGCTTTCATTGCAAGTAAGAATAGATGCTTTTGAAAAGCTAAATATCGCGAAGGTTAGTACGAAATAAAGTAAAAACGGGCGGGACATACATACCTCTTATTGAATCTCGAACGGCGAACGCGGGGCACTCTCAGTGTACGCCTGATAGAATGAGATTACAAGTTGACGCGACGTGACTAACTCGCTCATAGACACTTTCGGCCGCATCCACGACAATCTGCGGATCAGCATTACTGACCGCTGCAATGTCCGTTGTTTTTACTGTATGCCGGAAGAGGGTGTGACGTATATGCCGCACGCGGAAATCCTCACCTTCGAGGAGATCGAGCGTTTCGTTCGGGTGGCCGTAGCGCTGGGTGTCACAAAAGTTAGAGTGACCGGAGGTGAGCCTCTGGTGCGCAAGGGCCTTCCGGTTTTGATTCGCATGCTTTCCGCTATTCCAGGCATTCGAGATCTTGCGCTCACAACCAATGGCGTATTGCTGGCGAAACACGCTGAAGCTTTGTACGAAGCCGGACTGCGGCGTCTCAACGTTCACCTGGACACGCTGGATCGTGAGCGTTTTCTGCGTATCACGCGGCGCGACGAGCTTGACAAGGTTTTGGAAGGCCTGGAGGTGGCGCGCCAACTCGGCTTCGGCCCCATCAAGATCAATGCCGTTGCGGTGAAGAATCTGGTGGAACCGGATATTGTTCCGCTCGCCCACTTCGGCCGTGAGCATGGCATGGAGATCCGCTACATCGAGTTCATGCCTTTGGATGCCCAAGGACTGTGGTCGCGCGGCAACGTTCTAACTGCCGGTGAGATTATCGAGACTTTGTCGCGCGAGGTTGCTCCTCTGATCGAGATCCCGGACCGTGACGCTCGCGCCCCGGCTACCGAATATCGCTATGCGGATGGACTGGGAACCGTCGGATTCATCGCGTCGGTGAGCCGGCCGTTCTGTCTGAACTGCAATCGCATCCGGCTTACCAGCGACGGCAAACTGCGGTATTGCCTGTTCGCGATCGAAGAGACGGACGTCAAAGGCGTATTGCGCTCCCTCGCCCCGGATGAAGAGATCGCGGCAATCCTGCGCGGGACGGTCCATAAGAAATGGTTGGGGCACGAGATCAACTCGTCGCAATTTGTGGCGCCCCCGCGGCCGATGTATGCGATTGGCGGGTAAACCTCGTTTCTGGTTTCTCGTTTCTGGTTTCTGGTTGGCGTCCGCCGCACAAAACGATCGACAAATCGCACACCTGTCATGAACAACGATGTCTTTGACTTGATCGAGCAGGCCGTGCGCGCGGGTGGGCCGGCGTCCGGGTTCGATCTGCTGGCCCAGAGGCTGCGCGAAGACAAGAACTATCCACTGCTGTTCGAAGCGCGCGTGATCGAGCAGCGCCACAAAATGGGTCTGCCGCCGCTCCGCGTGGACGGTCTTGAAGACATCCCGGCGGGCCAGCGCGATGCATATGAAGACGCACTTGCTCAGGCTGCGCGAGAGGTTGGGTCGCTATTTCTCGCTGACGGCGATATCCAACGCGCTTGGCCGTACTTTCGCGCCATTGGCGATCGGGAACCAGTGAGGGCGGCGATCGAGAAACTAGACTCGGCCGAGGATGTCGTCATCCAAATCGCGCTCGAAGAGCGTGTGCATCCACGCAAGGGTTTCGAGCTTCTGCTCGAGCGCTACGGCATTTGCCGCGCGATTACTTATTTCGAGCAGTACGCGGATCGGGAAACGCGAGAGCAGTGCATCATACTCCTGGTTCGCACCTTGCATCGCGAGCTGCTGGAAAGCCTGCGCCGGGCGATCAGCCAAAGGCAGGGCACGGCCCTGCCCCACTTGCCCCACAGCGTTCCCGAACTCATCCGCGGACGCGACTGGCTGTTCGGCGATCTCGATTACTACGTCGACACATCACATCTGGTCGCGGTGATCCGGTTCGCTCTTGACCTGACGGACGCGGAAGCGTTGCGTTTAGCCATTGAATTATGCGAGTACGGTAAGCATCTTTCGCAGCAATTCAAGTATCGGGCGGATCCACCGTTCGACGACGTCTACGTGGATCACGCTGCCTATCTCAGCGCTCTGGCAGGCGAAAACGTGGATGCTTGCGTTGAACATTTCACTTCGAAGCTGGATCCAAGCGTAACCGGGACCGCGCCTGCGCAGGTGCTGGTGGCGCTGTTAACGCGCTTAAAGCGCTATCAGGATGCCATCCAGATTTCGCTCGAATATCTAAGCCAAACGTCTGGCGAGCAATTGGTGTGTCCAACAGTTCCGCAGCTATGCCAACTCGCTGGCGATTACGTACGCTTGAAGCAAATCGCCCGCGAGCGCGGCGATCTGCTGAGCTTCACCGCAGCATCTATCCGCCCTACTCTTCCTCAGCGGACAACTTAGTCAGCACCGAAAAATCTTCGAGCGTGGTGGTGTCGCCTTTCACTTCTCCATTGGTCGCGATTTCACGCAGCAGGCGCCGCATGATTTTTCCGCTACGCGTCTTGGGAAGCGAGTCGGTAAATCGTATGTCATCGGGCTTGGCGATGGGGCCGATCTCCTTGGCCACCCACTGCCGCAACTGGTTCTTCAGCTCCTCGCTCGGCTTCTGGCCGGCTTTCAACGTGACGAACGCGGAAACAGCTTGGCCCTTGATCTCGTCCGGACGCCCCACCACGGCGGCTTCCGCCACCACAGGATTTGCGACCAGCGCCGATTCGATCTCCATAGTGCTGAGGCGATGGCCGGCCACGTTCAGTACATCGTCCACGCGTCCCATCAGCCAGATGTATCCGTCCTGATCGATGCGCGCGCCGTCACCGGCGAAATACATTCCCGGAATCTGCGACCAGTATTGCTGTTCGTATCTCTCCGGATCGCCATAAATGGTCCGCAACATAGATGGCCAGGGACGTTTGATCACCAGGAACCCACCAGAGCCTGTGGGCACGGATTGGCCTTCGCGATTCACAACGTCAACAATGATTCCCGGGAAAGGCCGCGTGGCTGAACCTGGCTTAGTCGCGATGGCGCCCGGCAGAGGCGTGATCAGGATGGCGCCGGTTTCGGTTTGCCACCAAGTGTCGACGATAGGGCAGCGGCTGCGGCCAATCACTTCGCGATACCACATCCACGCTTCCGGATTGATCGGTTCTCCCACGCTGCCCAGCAGCCGGAGGCTCTTCATTTCGTGTTTGCGCGGCCATTGTTCGCCCAGACGCATGAACGCGCGGATGGCGGTGGGCGCAGTGTAGAAGATGCTCACCTGATATTTTTCGACAATCCGCCAGAAGCGATCCGCCTCCGGCCACGTCGGCGCCCCTTCATACATCAAAGTGGTCGCGCCATTTTGGAGCGGGCCGTAAACCACGTAGCTGTGGCCGGTCACCCATCCGATATCCGCCGTGCACCAGAAAGTATCTTCCTCGCGAAGATCGAAAACCCATTTCGATGTTATGTAAGTTCCGACAGCGTAGCCGCCCGTAGTATGCAGGACACCTTTGGGTTTGCCGGTGGTGCCGGAAGTATAGAGCAGGTACAGAGGATGTTCGGAATCTAGCGGCTCTGCCGGGCACTCGGCGGAAGCGGTTTCCATCAACTCATGCCACCAGTGATCGCGGCCGGCCTCCATCGTAACCGCGGCACCCGTGCGGCGATAAACCAGCACGTTCTTCACTGTGGGGCATCGCGGCATCGCGTGATCCACGGCCTCCTTCAGCTTCACTTCCGCGCCGCGCCGGTAACTGGCATCCTGCGTAATCACGGCCGACGCTCCGCAATCGTTGATGCGATCGATCAACGCCTGCGACGAAAATCCGCCGAATACTACGGTGTGTGGCGCGCCGATTCGGGCACATGCCAGCAGCGCGATGGAAAGTTCGGGGACCATGCCCATATAGATGGCTACACGGTCGCCCTTCTTCACTCCCAGCGACTTCAGCACGTTCGCGCATTTCGACACCTCATGCAGCAGTTGCTGATAGGTTAACGTTCGCGAATCGCCCGGCTCGCCTTCCCACAGAATGGCGGCCTTGTTTTTGCGCCAGGTAGCCGCATGACGGTCGAGGCAGTTGTACGAGATATTGAGTTGCCCGCCGACGAACCATTGCGCAAATGGCAGCTTCCAATCCAGCACTCGATCCCAGGTCTTGAACCAGTGCAGCTCGCGGGCAATGTTCGCCCAGAATTCCTCGGGCTGTTCCTCCGCTTCTTTATAGAGGCGCTGGTATTCGGCCAGGCTTTTGACATGAGCTTTTGACCGAAACTCATCGGAGGGTTCGAAGACGCGTTGCTCTTTGAGCGCGCTATCGATATCTGCGTGCGATGACATAGGTCCAGGATACCTTGACGGTTACGTCGCGCCGCGAGGCCGATTGTCATCCTTGGGGAAAAATACGCGCAGCGCTGAAACCAGGACCAGGCTGATCCCGGCGCCGTACAACATAATGCGTAGAGGCACTGCTAAATCCGGATCGGTTGCCCAGAATGTTGCCTGCGACAAGAACGCAAAGCCGATGCAGAACGCGGTCTGGAGCATGGGCTTCACTGGCGAACGCTTGGCCGGATCCGCGTAAGCGTCCGCAAGAACCAGCGCAACCAACACGACGGCCGTGGGGATCGCGAGGCGCAGCAATCCCCACGGCTCAAAAAGGAACGCGCTTTGTCCCGAGATCCACGCGACGCCAACGAACGAAAGGTACAGAGCGAAGGCTTCCATGAGGAGCACTTGCGGATCCGTGGTTCTGCGAATCCGGCTGATGATCACGCACGGGACCGCGGATAATGCGTCGCCGACATATCGGACCGGGCCGGTGTATCGCTCATGCAAATCGCCTAGCACCTGTTCGCGGCACGCCGGCGGGATCAAGATTCCGAGTACAGCCTCAGCGGTTTTGGATGGAGCTGCCTTCATCCGCTCGCCTCTTTCCCCCAGCGCTTGCCCCACTGCCTGGCGCCCTCTTTGCCTAGCGCCTTCACCAACGCGTCGAACATGCGTTGCGCCGTTGCAGTGGATTCCTGTAGCGCTCGCTCGCCCAGCGCCTCCATGCGATAGCAACGCTTGGCTCGCCCGCCGCGCTCCGCCGTGGGTTCCGAGAGCCACGACGAAACCAGTCCTTTGTCTTCCAATCGATCGAGCGTGACGTAGACCGCGCCGAGCGATATCGATTTCGGCTGCGCGAGTTCTCCAACCTTTTCGTGGATCGTGACGCCGTAGGCATCCTCTTTGAGGCTGAGAACCGCGGTGAGCACTAACTGCTCGAATTGGCCGATGGACACGGGCTTCGCCATTTGTCTAACAGTGTATGGCAAATACGTTGCGCTGTCAAGATTCGTGTGAGTACGTACGCAAAACTGAGCCGCGACGGGAAGGGAGCGTGAATGGGTAGCAAGCCACTAGAGGTGCTGGTAGCGCTCCCTGCCGGTCGCGGCT
>PMUN01000030.1 GCA_003166875.1 Bryobacterales bacterium
TTCGAGAAGGTGGACGGACCGTTGGCGCAGGCACGGTAACGGAAATAGTGGAATGAGAATTCAAGAAGCCGAGGGATTCACGAAGTCAAGGAAGATGGTGGGGGCGTTGCGCCGCGTTCCTCCTTCCTTGACTTCTGGCTTCCTTGGATTCTTGACTTCTCGCGACTGAAAAGGAGCGAACAAGAATGCGCGAAATTATTACATTGCAATGCACTGAGTGCAAGCGAAAGAACTACAGCAAGACCAAGAACAAGAAAACCATGACCGAGCGGTTGGAGCTCAACAAATTCTGCGCGTTTTGCCGCAAGCATCAGCCGCACAAGGAAATAAAGTAAACTGAAGTTGGCGGTTTGTTTAGGGGCATAGGCTAACGGTAAACCAGCGGTCTCCAAAACCGCCTTTGGGGGTTCGAATCCCTCTGCCCCTGCCAAAGAGGGAAAGTAAGGAAGCAGACGATGGCGACACAGATAATGGAAAGCGAACCAGGAGGGAATTTCCTCCAACGGGCCGCCAGTTGGCCGATCCGGGTGAAGAACTATTTTGAAGAGCTGCAAATGGAAATGCGCCGGGTCACGTGGCCGTCCTGGAAGCAGGTGCGCTCTACCACGGGGGTTGTTATCGTCGCCGTGTTTGCCTTCGCCGCCTACTTCGCGGTGGTGGATCAGGTGGTATCGAGCGTCATCAATAAGCTCTTCAACGCGTTCTCCAGGTAAGTGAAAGACAAAATGGCTGAGGAAGATATCACTCCCATACAAGAAGCCTCGGACGAGCAGCCGGATAGCCTCGTGCCTGAGGAAGCGCACGCCGAAGCCCCGGTTAAAGTTCACCCGGTCGAGCCGGCATCCGTGTCGGAAGTTGCACCGGAAGCGGCCGCCGAAGCGCCCCCGGTTGTCGACGAGACCAAGAACTGGTACATCATCCACACGTACTCCGGGTTCGAACAGAAGGTTGCGGATTCGTTGAAGGGCCGCGCGCAAGCTTTCGGCTTCTCCGACAAAATCGGGCAGATTTTGATTCCGACCGAAGAAGTTGTGGAGCTGCGAGGTGGCAAGAAGGTCACCAGCAAACGCATGCTCTATCCGGGATACGTGCTGGTCCAGATGGAAATGAACGATCAGCTTTGGCACGAGGTGAAGAACACGCCCCGCGTCACTGGATTCGTGGGCGGCGGCAACAGTCCGGTGCCGTTGAGTTCCGACGAAGTGAATTCCATTCTGTATCGCCAGGAAACTTCGGCCAAGACGCCGCGCCCGAAGATGACATTCGAAAAGAACGAGTCGGTGAAGATCATCGATGGGCCATTCGCCAACTTCTCGGGCAAGATTGATGAAATCAACGGTGATCGCAACACGCTGCGGGTGCTGGTGACGATTTTCGGCCGAGCCACCCCGGTGGAATTGGATTTTCTGCAAGTAGAAAAGATGTAAGGTTCTCAAACATGGCAAAAAAAGTTACTGCGCAGGTAAAGCTGCAAATTCCGGCTGGCAAGGCCACGCCGGCGCCCCCGGTTGGTACCGCACTCGGTCCCCAGGGCGTGAACATCATGGAGTTTTGCAAGGCATTCAACGCCAAGACGTCGGCGAAGGATCAAGAAGGGCTGATCATTCCGGTTGTGATTACTATCTTCAGTGATCGCTCCTTTACGTTTATCACCAAGACTCCGCCCGTCCCCATTTTGATTAAGCGCGCCGTGAATCTGGCGAAAGGGTCGGCCGAGCCGAATAAGAATAAGGTGGGCAAGATCACGGCCAAGCAGGTGGAAGAAATCGCCAAGATCAAGATGCCGGATCTCAACTGCTTCGATCTTGAAGCGGCCGTGCGGTGCGTCAAAGGCACAGCACGGAGCATGGGCGTGGACGTAGCGGTCGAATAGCCCCGCGCGTAAGCAAGGGGACAACGTTGCGCGCTGGTGGACAACCTGGACCCTGTTTGCTAAAGTATTAGAAGCGCTCAACGCTAAAGTTTAAAACTCAGTGGGAGGCAGGGGCTGCTTCAGGTGTGCTTCTGCCGTCTGCACCAATGAGGATACATGCCAAAACAAGGTAAGAAGTTTCTCGCTGCGGCCAAACAGGTAGAACATCGGCCCTATAATCTGAACGACGCGGTCCCGCTGGTTCAGAAGATCAAGTTCGCCAAGTTCGACGAAACTGTTGAATTGCACTTGCGCCTGGGCGTGGATCCCAAGCACGCTGACCAGATGGTCCGCGGCACTGTGGTTCTGCCGAACGGTCTCGGCAAATCCAAGAAGGTGCTGGTCATTGCTTCCGGCGACAAGCTGAAGGAAGCTGAGGCGGCTGGTGCTGACTATGTGGGTGGCGAAGACATGGTGGCCAAGATTCAGGGCGAGGGTTGGACCGATTTCGACGCCGTGATTGCTACTCCGGACATGATGCGATCCGTTGGTAAGCTCGGCAAGGTGCTGGGCCCGCGTGGCTTGATGCCGAATCCGAAAACAGGCACGGTGACGCAGGACGTGGCTAATGCAGTGAAGGAAGTAAAGGCCGGCAAAGTGGAGTTTCGCGTGGACAAAACCGGCGTGATTCACGTTCCCGTGGGCAAGGTCAATTTCGAGACGCCCAAACTGATCGAAAACGCCTCCAGCCTGATCCAGGCTGTAATCAAAGCGAAACCGGCGGCGGCGAAAGGGAAATACGTCAAGAGCGTCACAATCTGCTCCACCATGGGGCCGGGTGTCCACTTGGATGTGACGGCATTCAACGCGAAGCAGCTGTGACGGAGAATCGATCATGAAAAAGAAATCCGACAAGCAGAAAGACCTGGACGCGCTCAAGAAAGACTTCGAGAAAGCGCGGAACATTTTTGTCACCGGTTTCGAGAAGCTCACCGTGCAGCAGGATTTCGAGCTGCGCAAGACCATCCGTGGCGCGGGCGGCAATTATAAGGTCATCAAGAACAACCTGGCCGAGAAGGCAGCCGAAGGTACGCCGGCGGAAGAAATTCTGCGCGACCTGGCCGGTATGACGTCGCTGGCTTACACTGTCAAAGATCCCGTGGCGCTTGCCAAGGCGCTCACGGGTTACGCCAAGGCCAACCCGACGTTTACGTTTAAGGCGGGTATGGTGGAAGGCCGCGTGATCGACGTGAAGTCGATCCAGCAGCTAGCTGCGCTGCCGGCGCGCGAAGCGATATTGGCTAAAGTTTTGTTTCTGATTCAGGCGCCAGCGCAGCGATTGGTCACCGCCCTCAGCGGCGTGGGCCGCAACCTCGCGGTGGTAGTTGACCAGGGAGTCAAGGAAGGCAAGTTCTCACAATAAGGGAGTCGAAGAAGACAATGGCGGACATTAATGGAATTGCAGAACAGATTCAAGGGCTGACCCTGCTTGAGGCGGCCCAACTCGTGAAGCTGCTGGAGGAAAAGCTGGGCGTGTCGGCAGCGGCGGCAGCAGTTGCGGTTGCTCCGGCCGGCGGCGGGGCGGCGGCTGCACCGGCGGTCGAGGAGAAGACCGAATTCAACGTGATCCTGACAGCGGCGGGCGCCAACAAGATCAACGTCATCAAGGCTGTCCGCGAGGTCACCAACTTGGGCCTCAAGGAAGCCAAGGACCTGGTGGATGGCGCTCCGAAGCCGATCAAAGAAGGCGTCAATAAGGATGAAGCCGAGGCCATCAAGAAGAAGTTCACCGATGCAGGGGCAACGGTAGAAGTGAAATAGAGTCAGCGCTTTGCGCTGGCTGGCGGCAAGGAGTTAAGTGGTGGGGGCAGGGTTCCGGACACCGGGCTCGCCGTCCCACCCTATCTCCTTTTGCGGGTCGATTTGACGGAGTCAAATTGATTTGCTAGAGTGAAATAGATACAGGCCGGAGACCGACCCGGATTCTTGCTCTTGTGAACCACACATCCTGCGCATATGGTGTGCCATTCGTCAGAATGGGCACAGGGCTTTGCCATGCTCACTTTTTTGCCGCACCCGGCGTGCATGGCGACGGTCTTCCCGGTCTTAGACGTTTCATGTTATCCCGCTGCTTACGTATTTCCGTCCTCCCTTTGGCCTCTAACACGGGACTCGGCGGCGCGTGCGCCAGTTGAAACAGGGTAGTGGAACGAGCGGCGTTTTATTCTGCGATTGATTTCGGAGCCCATCGGCGGTAGGAGCGAAAATGGAAAATCTGGCAAGAGGAGCAACGCGCGAACGAGTTGATTTCTCTCGAATCAAGACCTCGATCCCCATCCCCAACTTGATCGAGGTTCAGAAGAAATCTTACGAGCGATTTCTGCAAATGGACCTGCTGCCCGGCGAGCGCGAAGATACGGGACTGCAGAGCGTCTTCAACTCAGTATTTCCAATCTCCGACTTCCGGGGATTGAGCCAGCTTGAGTTCGTCGATTACGCCATCGGCAATTGGGAATGCAAGTGCGGAAACCTGAAGGGGCTGCATCACCTGCGTTCCACCTGCCGCAATCCGAGTTGCGGCGCTACCATCCGTACCGATCCGTTCCATGTCGGCGATGTGCTATGCCACCGCTGCGGAACCTTCAACAAGAACATCGTTACCTTCTGCAACCGCTGCGGCGACCCGGTAGGCTTGCAGTTGAAGTACGACGTGGCCGAGTGCGAAGAGCGCGGCATGACCTACGCCGCCCCGCTCAAAGTCACCATCCGCCTGACCGTGTTCGACAAAGATCCCGAGACCGGGGTCAAAACCGTTCGCGACATCAAGGAACAGGAAGTGTTCTTCGGCGAAATTCCGCTGATGACCGAGAACGGAACCTTCATCATCAACGGCACCGAGCGCGTCATTGTTTCACAGTTGCATCGATCTCCAGGAGTCTTCTTTGAGCGCGTTCCGGCGCAGGGCTACTACCTGGGCAAGATCATTCCCTATCGCGGAAGTTGGGTGGAGTTCGAGTACGACAACAAGAGCCTGCTGTACGTCCGCATTGACCGCAAGCGGAAATTCTATGGCACGGTGTTTCTACGAGCGCTCGGCCTCAAGACCGATTCCGAGATTCTCAAAGCGTTCTATAACGTCAGTGAGATTCACATCAAGGACAAGAAGCTGTTCTGGAAGGTCTCCGACAGCTTGCTCGGCCTGAAGCTTTCGAAAGCTATCGGCACTCGCAACGAAACCATCGTCCCGCAAGGCCGCAAGATCACCAAGAGCTTGTACGAGGCGGTTCTCAAGGCCAAGATCGAACAGGTGGAAGTGGACCGCACCGATTTGCAGGGCGCTTTCATCGCCGCCGATGTTATCGACATGTCCACCGGCGAAGTTCTGGTGGAAGCTAACCACGAACTGACCAATATCGAAAAGGTGATGGACAACGGCATCACTTCGTTTGAAGTTTTCTTCCCTGAACGCGATGATGCCGGCAACGTCATTTCGGTCACCTTGAAAAAGGATCCGGTGAAGAGCCAGAATGACGCGCTGCTCGAGATCTACCGCAAGCTGCGCCCTGGCGATCCGCCGACACTCGATACGGCTACGCAGCTATTCCAGGGCATGTTCTTCGACCCGCGCAAGTATGATTTCTCGCGCGTGGGCCGCATGAAGTTCAACATCAAGTTGTACGACAAGATCGACGAATCACCGCTCGACAAGCGGACGCTCGATCAGCGGGATTTCATCGACACCATCAAGTACCTGCTGAAACTTCGCCGCGGTATTGGCGCGGTGGATGATATCGATCACCTGGGCAATCGCCGCGTGCGCGCGGTCGGGGAACTGCTCGAGAACCAGTTCCGCATCGGTTTGGTTCGTATGGAGCGCGCTATCAAGGAAAAGATGTCGGTGTACCAGGAAATGTCGACGGCCATGCCGCACGACCTGGTGAACGCCAAGCCTGTCATGGCGGCTATCCGCGAATTTTTCGGGTCCAGCCAGCTTTCGCAGTTCATGGATCAGACTAATCCGCTGTCCGAAATTACTCACAAACGCCGACTCTCGGCGCTTGGACCAGGCGGGCTCTCGCGTGAAAGAGCCGGATTCGAAGTCCGCGACGTGCATCCCACGCACTACGGCCGCATCTGTCC
>PMUN01000105.1 GCA_003166875.1 Bryobacterales bacterium
GCCGGTGCGACTGCCACGTTGAAGCCGGATACCGAGGGCAACCCCGATCAAGTGCAGCTGGAGGGTCTCACCATGTTGGTCATCCATCGGGGTGATCGCTACGCCATCCGGCTCAAGGACGTCGACAGCAAATTCCGTCAACAGTTCAGCGGGCTACATTGGTTTCCAGTAAAGGCCAGCTATCGAGTAATCGCAAAATTTGTCAAATACGATGAGCCGAAGCTGATAGCGATTCCGAACGTTCTGGGAGGGACCAACCAGATGCCGAGTCCCGGCTATGTTCAGTTCACTCTGGACGGACAGTCATTGCGTCTGGATCCGGTGGTGGAAGAAAACCACCTCTTCTTCATCTTTCACGATGAAACCAGCGGTAAGCAAACCTATCCCCCAGGCCGGTTTCTTGACGCTGAGCTTCCGAAAGAGGGCAAGGTGGTGTTGGATTTCAACAAGGCTTACAATCCTCCCTGCGCATTCACGCCCTACGCCACCTGCCCACTCCCGCCGAAACAGAACCGCCTCCCGGTCAGGATCGGGGCAGGCGAACAGTTCGTCGGTACGCCGGCTCACTTGGTCAAATAATTCCGATGGATCCAAATCTCATGCTGCGCCCGGTCGCGCGTTTCAAACATTACGTTCTGAGCCGTTTCCTTCACCACCACTTCCGTGCGGGTGGTCAAGTTTGTCGCCGAAGCTTTTCCCGATTCGGCGTCAGCCAGCGCGGTTTTCACCGCACTCGCTGTCACTGGTTCGAACTTCTTACCAGCCTGGTATGCCGTTACCGCTTCTACCGAAGTGGCGCGCAGCAACTTCATCCAAAGCTTGGCGAATAAATCGTGTGAACCATATACGTCGGCGCTGTTCAACTTGCCGTCGATCGCAAACGCGTAGCCGATGATATCGTTCTTGCCGTTGATAATTCCGGCCAAGTCCTGCAGGAAACCATCAATGGACCGCTGGACGGCAGGTGCTTCCAGAGTCATAGCGAAACTGGTGGGCGAGGGGGCCGCGCGCACATCCGTGCGAAGGTTGCTGCTGAGCTGCGCCTGAGCCTCCGCCACGCGCGCCCACACTTCGCGCTGGTCTTGCTTCATCTTCACGGCCATCTTGAGATCCTTGGAAGCGATCGCCTGATGCGCTTCGCCAAACGTGCCGACATCTTCGCTACCGCGCCGGGTCCAGCGGCCGTGCTCTACGCAGAACGAATTGAGACTGACCTTGCCGGATTTGGACGGCAGGATAATATCGTCTTTGAGCGTGCGATCCTGCGCGCCACCTTTGACGATGTCGCCGGATTCGATGAACACGTCTTCACTAGAGACGTTCTCGACGGCCAGCTCGTTGACGTTGCGGGTTTCATAAACCACCACTTTGCGCTGGTCAATGGCTTCGTCCAGCGTGAGCAGGTTCTTGGCGGATTTGTCGGCGCCGTGAATCAGAAATATCGTAAGGTTGTCATGGGTAAAGGGTCCCGAGAGCCGGTACTCCGGGGTGCGCTGAATTTGCGCGAAACAAATTGCAGTGCTGGCAAGCGCGAGCACACTGCGAGTAAGCATTCGTTGCATGAATCTCCTTTGGACCTCGGGCGCGATCGGCCCAATGGTCTTCACCCAGCGAATGCCGCGGCGGCGGAAAATCTTTCAGCAGGCACCGACTCCCTCACGGTCGCGGTTCGGTAGCGCACTCTTGTTTCCGAACCGCGAGCGTAAGCGACCGGTGGTTGCTTACAAGCCCTTCTTGGCCAGAAACTCGATCAGATCCACCACTCGCATCGAGTATCCCCACTCGTTGTCATACCAGGCCAACACCTTGGCCAGGTTTCCGGCCAGGACCTTGGTCATGAGCGAATCCACGATGGAACTCGCCGGATTGTGGAGCATGTCGGTGGACACCACCGGGTCGTCGGTGTACGCCAGGATGCCCTTCATCGGCCCGTTGGCGGCATCCTCCAGCGCCTTGTTGACCTCTTCGGTTGTCGCGTTTTTGGTAAGCACCACCACCAGGTCAACCGCCGAAACATCGGGCGTCGGAACACGCATCGAGTAGCCGTCCAGCTTGCCCTTCATCTCGGGCATCACTAGCCCCATGGCCTTCGCCGCTCCGGTAGTGGTGGGGATCATGTTCAAAGCAGCGGCGCGGGCTCGGCGCAAATCCTTGTGCGGAAAATCGAGCACGTTCTGGTCGTTGGTGTAGCTATGAATGGTTGTCATCGAGCCTTTCTCGATGCCGAACTTCTCATGCAGCACCTTCACCACCGGCGCCAGACAGTTGGTGGTGCAGCTGGCGTTCGAGATTACGTTGTGCTTAGCCGCATCGTACATCTTTTCATTGACGCCCAGCACGATGGTTATGTCTTCGTTTTTCGCGGGCGCCGAAATCACGACTTTCTTTACGGTTCCGCGTAGATGCTTCTCGGCATCTTTCTTTTCGGTGAACTTACCAGTGGACTCGATGACGATCTGCGCGCCGAGTGAGCTCCAGTCCAGCTCGGCGGGATCCTTGGTGGCAAAAATCTTGATGCGCTTCCCGTTGACGACGATCGCATCGCCGTCCGCTTTCACCTCGCCGTGGAGGGTGCCAAGAGTCGAGTCGTATTTTAAGAGATGCGCCAGCGTCTTCGTGTCAGTAAGATCGTTGGCCGCGACAAATTCAATGTTCGGGTTATCCAGGGCCGCGCGAACCACGTTGCGGCCGATGCGTCCGAATCCGTTGATACCTACTTTTATGGGCATACAACTCTAGTTTAGTCGTTTCTCGTTTCTGGTTTCTAGCAACGCCTGAAAGGCAAGAGTCTCAGTGCCCTAGGACGCGCCGCTATCCTTTTTCCATGGCTTGTTGATGAACAAGCACCAATTGCTGGGCTAGCAAACTGGCCATGAGCTCTTCCATAGCCGACACATCAATTGTCCCCTGCCTCCACGAGTTATCGGCCTTCCGTAAGGCCTCGTAGTACGCATCCCTCTGCTCAACGATTAGCTCCGGTATGGTCTTTGTTCCCGGTATGACGAAACCGAGCTTGGCTGATAGCAGCAGGTACGACAGTGCCCGAGCGGTTCTTCCGTTCCCGCCAAAGAAAGGATGTATCCAGTTAACCCGCCACATCGTATAGGCCGCTAAATGTATCGGGGGCGCGTCCCACTTGGTGTTTAGGTATTCGCACATCTGTATGACCAATCCGCCAACCTCTGTGTGATCGGGAGGTTGATGGCTAGCTTCATTTATCAGGACGGGACCGTCTCGAAAATAACCGGCGCATCGGTAGACTTGAGTAATGGCCAGCTCTTGAAGTTTTAGAACAAGCTCAGGAGTAACTCGATCAGAGGCGAACCATTCCGAAGCCCTGTGCAGCACATACCGGGCTTGGATGATACCATTCCGACTTTCTGCTCGGAGTTTGTCTTCTTCGTCCGAATATGACGGACCTTTAGGAACAAACGGGATTGGAAGCACGTTCCTTGTCGAGCTTCTCCATTGCGCGATCGATGTCGCTCTTGGTGATCCGATCGTTTTCGAAATGAGTGTTTCCGTACGCGAAGCTACGAACCTGCGCCTTACTCTCTTCTTCGCTGATGTGATGCTTCTTGGCCCACTCGATCAGATATTCGAGGTGTTTATCCATGGCGTGCGCTCCAGGCTTACGAAAATAAAACAGCGTAAGCCTTTCGACATGAACCAGTCTCCGTACAACTGGCTATAGGGCTCCTGCCCGGCGCACAAAACCTTTGGCTCACCTGCATGACCCGATCCGTAATCGGTGTCAACAACTACCAACATCCCATAGTTGCGCAAGTAGCGCAAGGTTTAGGCCATCACGCAACTAAAGCGAATCGTGGGGACTGTAAATCTCGTCGAGTGCATGCCGGCTACTTCACCGGCAAGGACGGAGCCGTGGAACCACCGATATCGGCGTAGGCTTCCTTGATGCGAATCACCTTGCTGTTGGCGAACGTCACGAACGTGATCTTGCCCGGAGGATCGCCGTAAATCCAGTCTTCGATTTCCGTGCCGTCCTTATCGGTGTTGCGTTCCTTGTGGCGCGGCTTTCCCAGGGCCATTACCACCATTTCGCGATCCATGCCCTCAATAGCTTTGTTCGCCTTGATCGCATTCTGGATCGGCTCCGGCAGCTTCTCCACGTAGTTTTCCGTCGCGGTTTCCTTTTCAAAATCCAGCACCGGCGCCAGCATCTTCTTGATGTCCGCTGCTTTCAGTGGTGGAATGGGCTGGTTGAATCGCAGCGCGATGTTGGTACCGCCGGGAGCATTCGAGTTCTGCCCCGACGAGATGGGACTGGTCGTGCCTCCCATCCCGAGCGAGATGTGATCCTTCCAGCTACCTTTGCCCTTCATTCCGCCGTTGATCTCGAACAGTATCTTGTCGCCCTCGATGGTCAACTTCGTGATTTGGACCAGATCGCCCACGCGCGCCGCCGGGCCGTTTTTCTGGTTCGCTTCGTTCCACTTCTGCTTGTCCCAGGTGCCGTTGCTATCAAACGGCAGCGGATCCTTCGAACGCGGAAGAGCCGCTTTCACGGTGGCATATTCGCTCAGCAAGCCGCGCAGGATTTCGATGCGGTCGTCTTCGGTGAGTTTTTTGTCGGCACGGGCGGGTGGAAGAATCCAGAATCCGGAAGCCAGGAAGCAGAAGGCGGCAGGCAGCAGGCGACAGGCGGCGGAAAACCTAGCTTTCATGGAGCCTCCCGTAGCAGGAACGCGTCCTGATGTTGGATCGGCGCTTTGTAGAGATAGAAGAAGAGCGCCACAACAACCACAGTCGTGAGCCAACCGCCTTCGGGGCCATACTCGCCTCCGCTCCAGGGTTCGCCAATCTTCCAATGCAGGACGTACCCGGTTACTCCCATTGTAAACCCGCTCAGGTTGGCGCCCAAGAGGGGCAAAACCCAATTCCACCCGAAATGCAGGCCGACCGGCAGCCAAAGGTCGCCGCTCAAGATAAACGCATAGCCCAGCACGATTCCCCACAAGACGGTGTTGAGCAGCGCCAACCATGTGAAATGCAGATTTTGAGTATGCGCCAGGCCGAACAGGACGCCCATCGGCAGTATGGTCGCGAAAGGTCCAATGGCCTTCACTAGCACCTGGAAACCGTATCCGCGAAACAACATTTCTTCTCCGACCGAACCGAACAGCAGCACGATGGAAACCAGCAGCAGGCTGGGCCAATGAAAATGTGAATCCGTGGAGGGATCGAGATCGGCTGCGCGGAACAGGATCGGCCCCACCAGAACCACGATGCCCGCTCCACAGCCGCCGAGAATGCCCAATGCAAGGTTGCGTCGTGAAGCCGCGGTCCAGCCGAGGCCGATGTCGGCGAGCTGCCCCCGCTCGTAAATTCTGAGGACGATCGCGTTCGCCACCCCGGCCGCTGCGAAAGTGCTGAGCGCCGCGATCACAAAAGGCGAGCCGACCCAAATCATAGCCCAGGGAAAAATGTAATATCCGAGAATCGCGATTAAAGCGAAAACGCCAACCCGCAGTAACACGCCCAGATTCTTGCTCTGTTGAGTGGGAGTGGCGGGCAGCAATCCTTCATGTTAACGGGTTCCGTTCCGAGCCGCGACCGGAAGGGAGCGTATGGACATTGCGGGGCCCGAACAGTCGTAGTAGCGCTCCCTTCCGGTCGCGGCTCAGTTTTTCAACGTGAATAGCGAGATTCCCGCGATACCAGCCGCTCCGGCTTCGATGCAAAGCGCTGCGTTGCCCGCCGTAACGCCACCGAGAGCGTAAACCGGTAGGGGGACGCTCAAAGTGGCCAGCCGTAGCGCCTCGAGACCGATCGGCACGACGCTCTTAGTGATGCTCGCGAAAACCGGACCGAAGACGGCGAAATCCGCGCCTTCGTTCTCGGCCGCTCTCAGCTCTTCGATGCTGTGGCACGATACGCCGATCAGAAAACCACGCGGCGCGATTCGGCGAATGGTGCTGGGCGCGATGGAGCCGACCGGTAAATGGACGCCGTGCGCGCCGCACGCGAGCGAGACATCTGTGCGCGTGTTCACCAGGACCTGCGCGCCTTCAAGCGCCACCGCGCCCCGCGCCAGATCCATCAGAGCCCGCGCGGAAAGCTGCTTGGCCCGAATCTGAATCATCTCAACGCCGTCGCGGACTGCGCGGGCGGCCACGTTCAGCGAATCGGTGATGCAGTAGCGTTTCATAGAACCCGCAAGCTGCTCGATGGAAACTCAATCACCCAATCCTTCACGCTCTGATATTTCTCAAATGCCGGCCGAAGCACTTCCACGGCAATATCGTCCGCGAATTCCAGGCGGACGCGCTCCACCTTCTCCACCGCGCGCACCAGAGTAGCCGGCATCTGGTTCGTACCGAGGCGGCCATCCTTGGGCGACGCCGTGAGCACGTCCGGGCGGATGCACAACCACACCCGATCGCCAATCAGCCGCCCCGGGAAATACGGGCCGGTCAACTCGAAATCCTGATACCGCAAGCGGCTCACATTGCGCCCTGGATCCAGTCCCCGGATTTCAACCGGCAGCAGGTTATAGACACCCAACAGCCGGGCTACGTCGACATTGGCCGGGTATTCGAAAACCTTGCGCGGAGTTCCGCTCTGCACCACGCGGCCCTCCCGCAGGACTAGCATTTCGTCTCCCAGTTCGAGACACTCCTCAAAATCGTGCGTGACCAGAAGCGCCGGTATCTGGAATTCCTCACGCACCTGGCGAAGGACGGCATATAGTTCGGCCCGGAGCGGCGCTTCCAAACCTCGCGCGGGCTCGTCCAACAAAAGCAAACGGGGCGAACCGATCAGCGCTCGCGCAATGGAACAGCGTTGTTTTTGGCCGCCCGATAGCTCATAAGGACGGCGCCCGGAAACTTCGGCAAGGTGAAATTTCTCCAGCATCTCATTCACTTTGCGATGCCGTTCCAGCCGCGGAATCCGTTCCACGGCGAACTCCAGGTTTCCCCGCAGAGTCATGTGCGGAAACAGCGCGTAGTTTTGAAAAACGTATCCGCAGCGCCGGGCACGTGCCGGAAGGTGTACACCTGAGGCGCCGTCAAAAAGAATTTCGTCGTCCAACAGGATGCGTCCTTCGTCCGGACGCACAAACCCAGCGATCGAATCCAGCGTCAACGTTTTGCCCGCGCCGCTCGGCCCAAAAAGCACCGTGATTCCCGCCTCCGCCTTGAAATCCACGTCGAGCGAAAAAGCGGCGGATTCCTCGCCTGGCGCAAATTGCTTGCGGATGCGCGCCTGGATCATAGCGCGGTTTGGCGCGGACCGTAGGGGCTGGAGGTGAGCCGGTTGGCGACGCTCAACACGATCAGCGCGAAGCCCGAAATAATCAGCACCAGCACGCGGGCCGTCTTGCCGTTGCCGCCCTCCACGGCGTCGTATATCGCGAGCGCCACGGTTTGCGTCCGTCCTGGAATGTTGCCCGCAATCATCAGCGTGACGCCGAAATCGCCCAGTGAGCGCGCGAATGCCAGCGCCGCGGCCGCAAGTATGGACCGGCGCGCCAGCGGCAGCGTCACGCGCCAGAACAGCCGCAGCTCGGAAGCGCCCAAATTTCGCGCCGCGCGTTCATAGGATCGATCCACGCTCTCAAACGCGGCCCGCGCCGACTTCACCAGCAGCGGCGTGGAATGAAATAGCGCCGCAACCACTGCCGCTTGCCAGGAGAATACCAGCGGCTCGCCGAAGAGCCACTCATAGATTTTTCCCACCGGACTGTTGCGGCCCAGCACAACCAACAGGTAGTAACCCAGCACGGTCGGAGGCAGCACCAGCGGCAGCGTTACCGCGGCATCCAGCACTTCCTTGCCTCGAAATTGCCGGTTCGCCAATATCCATGCCAGCCACAGCCCGACGCCTAATGCCAGCGCCGTTGAAATCGCGGCCACGCGCAGGCTTAGCCACAGCGGGAACCAATCGATTGGCATGGGACCTCTTATGGTAGCGCAGGCCGCTTTGTGATAGAGTCCCAAATCATGCGCGCCTTCTTGCTGATTTTCTTCGCCGCCGCTGGCGCGTTTGCGCAAAAGGTCACCATCGAATTCGATCAGACTGTGGACTTCAGCAAGTACAAGACTTTCGCCATCCGGGATGGCCAATTGAACAGCAAGAATCCCGCGCTGAACAGCGAGCTCGTGAAAAAGCAGATCAATGCCGATATCGAGCGCGATCTTACGGCTCGGGGTCTCGAGATGGTGGCCGGACGATCCGATTTAAATGTCCGATACCGGTTTGGATCAGCCCGCAAAGTGGAGATCGAGCAATATCCCGCGGGCTGGCGCGACTTGGGTACACAGGTGGTGCGCGTGCCGTACACAGAAGGCACGCTCGTCATCGATCTGCGCGACGCGAGCGTTCATGCACTGGTGTGGCGCGCCATCGCGAGTGAGGAAAAAAGCGATCCCACCAAGATCGCTACCAAACTGGACAGCATGGTCAAAAAGGCTTTCGAAAAATATCCACCCATGCCGAAGTGATTGCCGTGTAGCTCGCTGTGGGGCGGACGCCCCCGTCCGCGCCGGACCCCCCTGGTCCGGCTCCGCCTTCACACCAGAAAAGCAGCCGACGTGGGCGTCGGCTGCGATCCAGGGGGACCGCCCCACTTTCACTTCGCGCCCGCATTGCTATAGAACAGCCAGTAGCTATTGCCCACCCGCTCAGTCGGCTGGATTGTTTCCGGCCAAAATTGGAACCCAGGATCGTAGGCGTACCGCGTTCCGCCGAATATTCCCAATTTCAGAGCAGTGAGGCCCACTACATTCCAACCCGGCCGGGGTCCGTTGACATCCAAGGGATGGATGGGCGGGAGTCCGTAGAGTTTATCGAGGTCGCCGGATGCGAACTGGTTGAAATAGATCTCCGTTGCGCCCAGTTCCTTCAACCTCTTCGCGAGTCTCTTCGTATCCTGGCCCCAATCCAGGTCCGAGTCTACCAGGAAGGCCTCCGGTTTCCCGGTCGCAATTACGTTGAAATACGCCAGGTAATTTGGATGCGCGGCAAGGGAGCATGCAGCAACCAACACCAGAGTGAGCGCCACTCCACCTTGTGCGAGCCCACGCCGCTTTGGAAGGTGCGCCAGCCAGATGGCCGCGCAGCCACCCGCGATGCCAAACGCCACAAACACGGGCAGCACGTGCCGGCTGCCTATTCGGATCTGCGAGAAGAACGATGAGAAGATCAAAATTCCCAGGACAACACTCGGCGCAAGCCAACCTCTTGTTCCGTACCGCTTGCGCGAGAACAGCAAGCCCAGCCCGAGACCGCCCAGCGCGAGCATAGGAAGCGGGGTTTTTACCGCCAACGCCACCAGGTAGAACTGTGGCCAACCGGTGTTGTTCACCGCGCCCATCAAATAGGTTGTGTGGCCCGTGGAATTATGTTTATTTACTTCGTCAATGCCGTTGAAAAGAGCAGGCGCGGGTACCGGAAACGAAAAGTCGGCGGTCTTTCCAAATGAAAAAAGATAACCCGCCCAAATCAGGATCGCAGCGATGGCCGCCGCAAGCAGCCCTTGCGGTAAGCGCTCGAGCGCCAGTCCTGCCAGCCGCTTTACGCTCGGGCGTTCGAAACCCAACCAAAGTAAGAGCGCGACGACTGCTATCGATGGAAAGAAAGCCAATGTCGAAAACTTGGACAACACCGCCAATCCCGTGGATGCGCCAAAAGCCGCGGCGCGCCACCAAACCGGTTCTTCCAGCCAATGCCAGCCGCTGTAGATTGCCAGCAGCAACATTGCCGTCAACCCCATATCGGTGGTCGCAAGCCCCGCGTGCGCCAAAACCGTCGGTGTCATCGTGACCAGGAACACGGCCAGCACGGCGGCGGGCGCGCTTCCCGAGATCCAGCGCGTGCACGAATAGGCAATCCAGCAGGTGATCCAAAAAAACGGGAGGATTCCCAGCCGTGCCAGTGCGAGATAAAAATCCTCAGTGCCCCGGCTGAACAGAATCGCCAATCCGTCGTCCCACATCGATTTCTTATTCCAGCCGTGCGCGCCAAAAATCTTGGGCAGCACCGCGGTCATCACTCGCGTCAAAGGAGGGTGCTGTGGTTCATAGGTGTAGGTATGCTTCTCGAGCCACTCCATGCCGCAAGCGATGTGCGCCGGTTCATCAAAGGTGTGACTGAAAATCGTGTAGGTGGAAACGATCCGCGCGGTCCCCAGCACCACCAATCCAATCGCCAGCCACGTCGCACGCCGCGCCAGAAGCGATTCGAATCGCGTCCAATACCCGGCGGCAATGGCCTTCTCGGGAGCGGCCCTGGGGGCGACGGCCGCGGGGGACCCGGCCGCTACTTTGGCGCGCTTTTTCATTAGCTCAGCATCGCGCACCCATCCACCTTACGCAACAGCAACAGCGGGTCCGTAACCCTGGTATAATAATTCCAGATGTTTGCTTTCTGTCCGCGCTCGCGGATGAAGGTCTTCACTCCCGCTACTAGCTGCTCGCCTGGAACGCCAGCCTGCCCTGCTGTTCCGCAATGCATTTAATCTCAATTTTTGAATGAAACTCAGCGTTCAGATCACCCGCGGCATCGAGTCCCTCTTTGGAACCCGAGATGAGAACATCCGTGTTTTGGAAAAGGGTCTAAACGTCACCACCAGCCTCAGGAACGATTCGCTCGAGATCGAAGGCGAGGAACCGAACGTCATTCGGGCCGCCAGCATTCTGGAGGATTACGTCGCGCTGGTCAAGGAAGGCCAAAGCTTCGCCAACGGTGACCTGAACAGTTATCTGCGCGTGGTCACTGAAGACGCGGAAGTGACTTTGCGCAGCCTGGTGCACAGCGGGCGTCAAAGGAATTTCGGCAAGAAAACGCTGGCGCCCAAAACCGTGAATCAGCGGCGCTACGTGGAAGCCATCGAGCGGCACGATCTGGTTTTCGGCGTCGGTCCCGCCGGTACCGGAAAAACGTACCTCGCCGTCGCCATGGCGGTCTCAGCCCTTTTGAACAAGCGCGTGAGCCGGATCGTGCTGACTCGTCCAGCAGTGGAAGCCGGCGAACGGCTCGGTTTTCTGCCCGGCAACCTGCAGGAAAAAGTCGATCCCTATCTCCGCCCGCTGTACGACGCCTTGTACGACATGCTGGAAGCGGATAAAGTGGAGAAACTGCTGGAGCGCTCGGTGATTGAAGTGGCGCCCATCGCGTTCATGCGCGGCCGCACCTTGAACGACAGTTTCATTATTCTGGATGAAGCGCAGAACAGCACCGCTGAGCAGATGAAGATGGTGCTCACGCGGCAGGGATTCAACTCCAAGATGGTGGTTACCGGCGACCTCACGCAGATCGACTTGCCGTCGGGCAAGCGCAGCGGTCTGATCGATGCTGTTGAGGTCCTGCGCGGCGTGGAAGGCATGAGTTTTGTCTATTTCGACGAACGCGACGTCGTTCGGCATAGCCTGGTGCAAAGAATTGTGAAAGCCTACGAGCGATACCAGGATCTTACCGGCACCGGCCGGCAACTCGCGCTCCGGCTGGCGGAGCCACCCGTTGAGGCGGCCACTTCGGCCTCGGACCCCCCTTCGCTCGCCGAAGCGCAGGGTCCCGAAATTCCGCTGAACTGAGGTTCCCATGCCATCCCAGCAGAGCGCTCTGCTTTTTCAGGTGGCCACGCCCGGTGTCTCTCGCCGTGACCTGCGCGCGTTCGTGAAACGCCTGGAAACGGAAGTCGCGGGCGGACGCGCTTTCTGTTGCTTGATCGCAGGAGACGCGGAGCTGCAGCGCCTGAACAGAGAATTCCGCAAGCGCGACTATCCGACGGATGTTCTGTCATTCCCTATATCATCTCGTCCATCCCGTCCATCGACTTGGTCGTTGTCTGTCCCCGTAGGACAAGCCGGAGGCTTGCCCTACGCGGACGGGGCCGGGGAAATTGCGATCTCGTATGATGCCGCCCGCCGGCAGTCGGTCGAGCATGGCCACAAGGTGCAGCAGGAAATCGAGATCCTGATGCTGCACGGCGTGCTCCACCTGCTCGGCCTGGATCACGAAACCGATCAGGGCCGCATGTTGAGCGTCGAACGGAAATGGCGAGTGCGCCTGGGCCTGCCCGCCGGCCTCATTGAGAGGGCGAGCGCATGATCGGCCTGGTGTTCGCCTGCATCCTGATTGTCTCGGCTGTGCTTTGTGTGCTCACTGTATTTCAAACCATGTACACGGATTCCTTGCGGCTGCGCGGGCCCGCTCTTCCGGCGCTCGACTTCTTCAAGGAAACGCTCGAAGACCGCATTGGCCTGGAGACCCGCCACGGCGTGCTAGTGATCTCGATGATCAAACATACCCTGCTGTTGCTGCTGGGTATCCTGTGCGTCGCCACTGCTTTGGGCGCCCCGCTCGGATGGGAGACGCTGGCGGAGGCGGCGCTGTTTGGCTGGCTCACCATGTTGCTCTCGACGTATGTTCTCGCGCCGTTGCTGTATCGCAAAACCGCCGGCCGCTGGCTGTTGCCGCTGGCCCCTGTGCTGCGGATGTGCGCGCTGCTGGTGCGTCCGCTGACGGCCGTCCTCGGATTCTTCCAATCCCTGGTGGAGCTGGCGGAGGCGGAAAAAGTTCAGGTAGAGGCCCCCGGCCCAACCAACGATATCGAAGCCCTCATCTCGGCCGGCCAGGAAGAAGGAATCATCGAGGAGCAGGACCGCAGGCTCATCGAAAGCGTGGTCGCGTTCGGCGACAAAACAGTTCGCGAAGTCATGACTCCGCGCCCTAAGATCGTGGCCATCGAAGCCGATCGCTCGCTCGAGGATTTGCGCCAACTGGTGATTCACGAGCAGTATTCCCGCGTCCCGGTCTACGAACAGACCATCGACAACATCATCGGCTTCGTGCACGTGCGCGATATGTTTGAGCTGGACCCCGCCGAACGCCTCGGACGCCTGGTGAAGGAATTGGCCCGGCCCATTCGCTTCGTTCCGGAAACCAAGCCGGTCAATCTTTTGTTGCGCGAAATGCAAACCGACGGCGTGCACATGGCCATCGTGATCGACGAGTACGGTAACACCGCCGGCCTTGCCACCATGGAGGATATGGTGGAGGAGATCGTGGGCGAAATCCACGATGAGCACGAACCAGAGCGCGACGTCCAAAAGGAAACGGAAGGAAGTTTCGTGGTGTCGGGGAGCCTGGATCTCGACCGTTTGCACGATTTGCTCGGATTCCGCCCCAGGGAAGAAACCGAATCCACCACTATTGGAGGTCTCGTAACCGAGTGGCTGGGCCGCGTTCCCCATGTCGGCGAAACTCTGGAGCGGGAGGGCATTCGGATCGACGTACTGGCCGGAGACGAGCTGAAAGTGGAACGCGTGCGGGTTTCGAAAGCCGAGCCCGAAACGGTCTCCCAGAGCCCCGCATGACCGAGGCTCAAGGCGCTGGGCTCCACTCCGGTTTTGTTTCCATCCTAGGACGGCCCAACGCCGGCAAATCCACTCTGCTGAACGCGCTGGTGGGCGGCAAGCTGGCGATTGTTTCCGAGAAACCGCAGACCACCCGAACCGCCATCGAAGGCGTCCTCAACGTGAAAGGCGCCCAGGTGGTTTTCCTCGATACGCCCGGCATTCACACTTCCGGTTCGCTTCTGAACCGGCGCATGATGGATACTGTCCGGTCGTCCTTGGCCGATCGCGACCTGCTGCTCTACCTTTGCGATTCCACCGCGCGCTTCGGCGAAGAGGATGTGCATGCGCTCGACTTGCTTCGCGACGTGTCCACCCGGGCCTTCCTGTTGCTGACCAAGATCGACCGGCTGGGCGACAAAAGATTGCTGCTTCCGCGTATTGAACAAATCAAGGCGGTGCGCGAGTTCGCCGAGTATATTCCAATATCCGCGGTCTCGGGTGAAGGATTGGACCGGCTCCGCGAAGCCATCGTAGCAACCCTTCCCGAAGGTCCCGCTTATTTCCCGCCGGACTATCTCACCGATCAACCCGAGCGATTCCTTGGGGCCGAATTAATTCGTGAAAGAATCCTGCGTGAGACGCGGCAGGAGGTGCCCCACGCCGTGGCCGTGGTTGTGGATGAATGGAAAGATCAACCGAAGCTGCTCAGAATCTCGGCGACCATCTACGTCGAGCGGACTGGTCAGAAGGCTATCGTCATCGGCGCCAAAGGCGCAACGCTCAAGAAGATCGGAACGCTGGCCCGCCAGGAAATGGAGACCATGTTCTCGCGCAAGATATTTTTGGAACTCTTCGTCAAAGTTCGTAAAGACTGGCGCGAGAGCCCCGAATTTCTAAATGCCATTGACTGGCGAGCCATGCGGGGGCGAGAATCAGATTGACTATGCGACTCCTATCGCTCACAGTTGTGCTGGCTCTTCTCGTGACGCCTTTGGTCGCGCAAAAGAATCCTACCGACGACGAAATAACCGACCAGGTTTTGGTGAAGCTCGCGAGCGACGCGGACCTGGGTGGTATAAAATTCGACATCACGGTTCATCAGGGAGCTGTCACGCTCAAGGGCAAAGTTCGTAACGACAAGCAAAAGGTCAAGGCCGAGAAGGTGACGAAGAAGGTGAAGGGCGTCACCAGCGTCGTCAACGAACTGGTGATCAGTCCGCTGGATTGCCTACGCACGTTACCGAGCCACGACCGTGAGGGAGTTCCCATGGGCCTGCTGGCCACCAAAGGTCATGAAGACGCCGTAGCGCACGCACATTTGCGNNGCCGCGTTCACACTCCTGTGAACGCTTGGGTTCGGTCGCCAGGATGTTCGCAAGAGTGCGAACACGGCACGCAAATGTGCGTGCGCTACGGGCGTGTCCGGTAGAAACAATAATTTGGACCACGTCTTCAACGGAGTGGTTTTTGCCTACTACCCTAGGGAACCCCACTTAGCAGTGGTTTACGTTTCTTGACAGATCGTCAGTAACCCTCGTAACTTCTTCAGCGCCAAGTAAATTAGTGAAACTGTGGACGATCTTTCTGTCACTGGCGCTGGCTGGCGCGCAAACGGCTACTCCGCCTTTGAAATCCGTAATTGGCGAGGTGACTTCGCTCGATGCCGCCGCCAAACAGATCAAAGTGAAGGCGGATGACGGCGCCGTATACACCATCGACCTGGCGGATAGCACCTCCTACTACCACGTTCCGCCCGGAGAGAAGGACCTGAAGAAGGCCACCAAGATCGCCGCCTCGGATGTCGCGGTGGGAGACAGGCTGCTGGCCCGGGGGGCACTCACGGAGGAAACCAAATCCATCGCCGCCAAAACCATCGTGGTGATGACCAAAGCCGATCTGGCGAAGAAGCAGGAACGGGATCGGGCGGCGTGGCAAACACGCGGGGTTGCCGGTACGGTGACTGCCGTGAACGCGGACACCAAAGAAATCACGATAAATCCCCACGGCCGCGATGCCAAGACGGTAGTGATCGAAACGTCCTTGGCGGGATTCCGGCGTTACGCTCCCGATTCGGTCCGCTTCGCCGACGCCAAGCCCAGTACGTTCGCGGAACTGCAGGTTGGCGACACGGTTCGTGTACTTGGCGATAAAAACGAAGACGGAACCCGCTTCAAGGCGGAAGAGTTGATTTTCGGATCGTTCCTGAGCATCGCGGCAACTGTGGTCTCAGTGAATGCCGCTACCGGTGAGGTGGTGGTGACGGATCTCAAGACCAAGAAGCCTGTGACAATCCAAACCAATCAGAACACGATGCTGCGGAAGCTGGACGAGCGGGTGGCCAGGTTTTTGGCGCTTCGTATGCATCCGGATGCCGCGGCGGGCGGTGGTCCCCCTGGCGCTGGCGCGGGTCCCCCGCAGGCCCAGTCTGGAGCACCCGGCGCGTCCGGCGCCGCCGATAGCGGCCGCCCATCTGTTGGCGCCGGAGGCCCGCGGCCAGGCGCCGCCAATGGCGATCTCCAACAATTGCTCGAGCGCTCGCCCCAGCTATCTTTGGCGGATCTCAAGAAAGGTGACGCTCTTATCATTTCGAGCTCGAAGGGCGCCGACGGCTCTTCCATGACGGCTTTTTCTTTGGTGGCTGGCGTCGAGCCATTTCTCGCGGCGGCTCCACGCACCGCCGGTCAGGTGGATCTGGGTTCGTGGAACATCGGCGCCGGTATGCCGGAGCAATAGAAACGGCATGCATCTTTAGAAAAATACAGGAATTGAATGTCGAAAAAACTATTTGCACTCTTGCTGTTTCTTACCTCTTCATTGGCGCTGCACGCGCAGCAACTTGGAATTTTGCACGGCACTGTGATGGATGAATCCGGAGCGTTGGTTCCCGGAGCCAAGGTCACCGTTTCGAACGCCGCGGGACCGGTAAAATCCGCTACCTCCGGCGATGACGGTAGTTATTCCATTGCCGGTCTTGCATCCGGCAAGTATACGGTCCAAGCATCCTCTCCGGGATTAGTACAGTTCCAGCCTGCTACGGTGGACATCGCAACTGGCGGAACAGCCACCTTGGATCTCAAACTGCGCGTGGCCGCGGAAAAACAGGAAGTCACGGTTCAGGAAAACGTGGGACCGATGGTAAGCACCGATCCGTCCCAAAACGCGGGCGCCCTGGTGCTCCGCGGCGCGGACCTGGATGCGCTCTCCGACGATCCCGACGATCTGCAGTCAGATCTGGAAGCGCTGGCCGGCCCGTCCGCCGGACCGAGTGGCGGCCAGATATACATAGACGGCTTTACGGGCGGGACGCTCCCCTCCAAGGATTCCATTCGCGAGATCCGCATCAACCAAAACCCCTTCTCGCCTGAATTCGACAAGCTGGGCTACGGCCGCATCGAAATCTTGACTAAGCCTGGCTCGGACAAGTTCCATGGCAACGTGAACTTTAATTTTGGTGATGATGCCTTGAATTCCCGCAATCCCTACGCTGCCGAAAAGGCTCCGCTGTTGCTAAAAGATTTCTCAGGGACCATCAGCGGCCCGATCAACAAGAGGGCATCCTTCTTCCTGGATGTGTCTGATCGCGACATAAATAGCGGAACGGTCTTCAACGCCATCACGTTGGGAGGCGCCCAATTCATCAACCCGATCGCCATCAGCCCCGGCACCATTTCCCCCAGCGATCTGGCTATCACGCCGTACAATTCGGTGTTCAAAGCGCCTCAGAACCGCCTGCGCATCAGCCCCCGCGTCGACTATCAGCTAAGCCAGAACAATACCTTGACCATCCGTTATGGTTACACCCGGAATGACGCCCAGGATCAAGGCATCGGGACCACCGCCCTGGTTACGCGAGGTTTTCAAAGCCTGTCAACCGACCACACCGTTCAGATCGTCGAGACCGCAGTTCTCAGCACCAAGGTCATCAATGAGACCAGGTTCCAGCTCTATCACACCGATAGCGTCGAAACCGCGAACAGCATGGTGCCTGGCCTGACTGTGCAGGGAGCCTTTAGCGGTGGCGGCGCCCAGGTTGGGAAGACGGTCGATGCTGAAAACCACTACGAACTTCAGAATTACACCTCCATCGCCAGTGGGGTGCACAGTTGGAAGTTTGGCATGCGCGTGCGTGCCGTCACAATCGACAATATCTCTCCTACCAATTTCGGCGGCTCGTTTACTTTCGCGGGCGGCTATGCGCCTATTCTGAATGAAGACAATCAGCCGGTAGATCCGGGAGTAACGTGCAATCCAGCCAGCCCGAACTCCGCCGCTTGCGAAACCATCACTTCCATCCAACGCTACCAGCGCACCTTACTTTTCCAACAGATGGGACTCTCCCCGGCAATGATCAGCCTGCTGGGCGGCGGCGCATCGCAATTCAGCATCGCCGGTGGAATACCGCTGGTAAACGTCAACCAGGTGGACGCGGGACTTTTCGTCGGAGACGATTGGCGCGTCAAGCCCAACCTGACTCTGAGCCTGGGTTTGCGCTACGAAATCCAAACCAATGTCAGTGACCGGCGTGATTGGGCGCCTCGCTTCGGATTTGCCTGGGCACCCGGACAGAGCAAGACCAACCCGCGTCCCAAAACCGTTTTCCGCGGCGGTTTCGGCATCTTTTATGACCGCTTCAGTGAACAAAACGTAGAGACCGCGGAACGGTACAACGGCCTGCTCGAGCAGCAATACACCATCACCAATCCGAATTTCTACCCGAACATTCCACCCATCTCCCAGCTCAGTCAAGCGGTCCAGACCACTTACGAAATTGACAAGAATCTCCGCGCGCCATACATCCTGCAATCCGCCATTACCGTGGAGCGGCAGTTGCCCAAGAACACCACGATCTCAGAATCCTATCTGCACTCGCGCGGCCTGCATGAGCTGCGCGAGCAGGATATCAACGCCCCGCTGCCCGGAACGTACACGGGCCCCGGTACGGGAATCTATCCGTACGGCGCCACCGGCCCGATTTTGCTCATGGAATCCGACGGGATATTTAACCAGAACCAGTTGATCACCAACGTACGGACCCAGCCCACCAGCAAAATATCGCTGAACGGGTTTTACATGTACGGGCACGCCGAAAGTAACACTGACGGCATCGGTACCCTCCAAGCCAATCCTTACAGTATGGCGGGAGAATATGGCCCGTCTTCGCTCGATGTGCATCATCGGGCCTTTCTGGGCGGGAACATCGCCACAAAGTGGGACTTCCGGCTGTCTCCGTTCGTCGTGATTAATTCCGGGGCGCCCTTTAACATCCTTGCCGGGTCTGACCCGTATGGCACCACGTTTTATACGGCGCGCCCTGGGCTTGTAACAGATCCCACTCTGGTGCCGGCGGGAACCACGCTAATTCAGACGGCGTATGGCCTGTTGGATCCCAACCCGAAGCCCGACGCACCGGGTGAAGTGATTCTGCCTAGAAATTATGGCCGCAGTCCCGGATCGGTCAGTGTAAACCTCCGCGTGGCAAAGACCTTCGGATTTGGCCCGTCCCGCGAAGGCTCAAGCAATAGACCACAGGGCGGCGGCGGAGGCGGTGATCACGGTGGTGGACGTGGCGGGCCACCCGGAGGCATGATGGGCGGGGGCCCCATGGGCGGGATGTTCGGCAACCCCACCACCAACAAGCGCTACAACCTGACCTTCTCGATACAGGCTCGCAACTTGTTGAATCACGTCAACCCCGGTCCCATCAACGGCATCGTCACTTCACCTCTTTTTGGCGAATCGAACTCCTTAGCGGGCGGCTTCGGAGCCTTCTCCCAGAGCGGGAATAACCGTCGCCTGGAATTGCAGGCGCGATTCCAGTTCTAGAACGGGTGGTGATAGTGGGGCAGACCCCCAGGTNNCGGTCCAGGGGGGCCGCCCCACTAAGAATGCGAATTGAGCAATCTTGGCAAAACGAAGTGACATTGGGAGCTTCCGCCTGCGAACCCTGCTAAGATTAATCGAACCATGCCGATTAGCAAGGATTTGCTGGACATCCTGGTCTGTCCTTTGTGCAAAGCGACGGTCGAGCTGAAACCGGATCAGAGTGGTTTGAAGTGCGTACAATGCAAGCGCGTGTACCCCATTCGCGACGACATCCCCGTGATGCTGATCGACGAAGCGAAAATCGAAGAATAAGCGCACGACTATCAAGATGAGCACCGTGTTCGAGCGTCTCGCCCCAGAAGCGCGAGTTGCAGTCATCCGGTTGCGATCGCTGGGCGATTCTGTTCTAACCACCCCCGCGCTCTCCTTGCTGAAGCAAGCCCGGCCGGATTTGCGAATTGGCGTGGTGGTGGAAGACGCCTTCGCTCCTGTCTTCGCGGGCAATCCCGATGTCGATTGCATTCTTCGCCCGAACGCGTCCGAAATCTCGCGCTGGCGTCCGCACCTGGCGCTCAATTTTCACGGAGGCGCAACCAGTGTCCGGCTGACGCTCGCGTCGCGGGCTTCCTTCCGCGCCGGCTTCAGCCACTTCCGTTTCAGGCCGATCTACAACATCCGCATCCCGCGCGCTCAGCAGATCCTCCAGGTTGACCGAAAAGTCCACACAGCGGAGCACATGGCCTCGGCGATGTTCTTTCTAGGTGCGCCGGTGGGCGAGATCCCGCGCGCCCGCCTGTTCGCGAAACTTGCGGCCCGGCCGCGTCCCCGCCCCGGTCCATATGTCGTGCTGCATCCCATGGCGTCCGCGCCTCAAAAGATCTGGCCGCACTCAAACTTCCTCGCCATTGCGGATCACCTCGAGAACCATCTCGGGCTCGAGCCTGTCTTCATCGCAGGCCGCGGTGAAAGCCTGGCCGCGTTTAATCGCTACACCTCGATCGAAGGCGCGTCACTGGAAGAAATAAAATCTCTGCTGGCGGGCGCCGCCCTCTTCATTGGCAACGACAGTGGACCAGCCCACATGGCTGCGGCGTTCGGCATTCCCGTAGTAGTCATGTTCGGATCGTCGGACCCGGATATCTGGCGCCCGTGGCAGACCGATTCCTCCGTGCTTACCAACCCAGCCGGTATCCAATCGATCCGAGTGGCCGAAGTGGCTGAAGCTGCCGGGAAGGTGCTGGTCTCCCAATGACGCGCCTGCTCCGATTTGTGCGCCCCTATCTCGCGCCACTCCTGCTGTCGGTGTTCCTGATGGCCGCAGTCGGCGCGGCGCAGGGATTGATGGCCCTGCTGATTGTTCCCATCTTCGACCGCGTTCTGCGGCCCGAAACGCCGGATTCGCCGGTGCCGTTGTTCACCATTCCCGGTTTCAATCACACCATCTATCTGCAGCAATTCGTCCCCGCCTCTGTCCACAACATCTGGGTTATGGTTGCCATCGCCATCCTGGGCGTGTTCCTGGTCAAAGGGCTGTGCGATTACTTCGGCAATTATTTTGTCAACTACGTCGGCCTTTCCGCGGTCACCGATCTTAGGCAGAAAGTCTTCGACCGCGTGTTGCGCCAGGATGCGCATTTCTTCGAATCCAACTCCACGGGCCGGGTAATGTCGTCCATCATGAACGACCTCGAGAAGATCCAGGTGGCCACTTCGCACATGCTGGCGGATTGGCTGCGGCAGTCCTTCTCGGTAGTATTCCTGTTGTGTGTGGTGCTTCAGAAAGATTGGAAGCTCGCCCTCGCCAGCCTCACCGTGTTGCCCTTCGTGCTGGTTCCCACGCTGCGTATCGGACGGAGGATTCGCAGGACCACAAGACGCGCTCAGGACCAAGCCGGCGAGCTCAGCCAGATCCTGCAGGAAACCATCAGCGGCCACCAAGTCGTCAAATCGTTTGGCACCGAGGACCTCGAATCCAATCGATTCCTGGTGGCAGCGAATCGGCTCAAAGCCAGCAACCTCCGCTACGTTGCGTTACAGGCGCTATCCAGCCCGTTGATCGAATTCTTTGCCGCGATCACCATCGTGATATTGTTGACCTACGCGCGCATCCAGATCAAGAATCACACACTCACGCCCGGAGAATTCACCAGCTTCGTCATTGCCCTGCTCATGCTGTACGAACCCGTTAAGAGGCTCACCGGAATCCACAATATTTTCCAGCAAGCGCTGGGCGCGTCTCAAAAAGTCTTCGAGTACCTGGACCGCGATCAACAGATTGTCGAGAGGCCCGGCGCCGCGAAACTCGGCAAGTTCCAGCAAGCCATTGTGCTGGACGATATCAGTTTCCGTTATTCCAACGCGCCCAACGGATTCCGGTTGCAAGGCGTCAAGCTGGAGGTGCGCGCGGGTGAGGTAGTGGCTTTGGTGGGCCCGAGTGGCGCTGGAAAAACCACGCTGGCCAACCTGGTGCCGCGTTTCTACGATGTCAGCGCCGGCGCCGTGCGCATCGACGGCAAAGACGTGCGCGATTTGCAGCTCGCGTCGCTGCGCGAAAAAATCGGAATGGTGGCGCAGGAGACTTTTCTTTTTAACGACACGGTGGCGAACAATATCCGCTACGGCAAGCCCAAGGCCAAGGATGAGGAGATCCGCGCCGCGGCGCGCAACGCGATGGCCGAGGAGTTCATTGAACGAATGTCCCAGGGTTACGACACCATGATCGGCGAACGCGGCGTAAAGCTAAGCGGCGGGCAACGGCAGCGGCTGGCCATCGCGCGGGCTTTGCTCAAGAATGCCCCAATCCTGATTCTGGACGAAGCTACGTCGCATCTGGATAGCGAATCGGAAGTCCTGGTGCAGCGCGCGCTTCAAACCTTGATCAGCAATCGCACCGTAATCGTAATCGCGCACCGCCTGTCGACAATCCGGCGCGCCGACAAGATCGTGGTCCTCGATCAAGGACGCATCTCGGAATTCGGAACGCACGAAGAGCTGGTCAGCCACGGCGGCATCTACCAGCGGCTGCACGAGCTGCAGTATCTGGAACCGGATCCGCTTGTGAATCCATGAGCGCGCCCATTCGAAGCATGACCGGCTTTGCCCGCGTCCTCCGCTCCACCCCCCACGGCGAAATCTCCGTCAGTCTCAAGAGTGTCAATCACAAAGGACTAGACCCGCACTTTCATCTCGAAGCGGATCTGGAGGCTTTCGAGGGCGCCATGCGCGCCATGTTGAAGAAAGCCGTCCTGCGCGGCCACGTGGACGTCCGCTGCTCGGTGGTTCGCTCCGGCGACTCCGCGGCGGGAGGGTTGAATGCGCCGCTCCTGCGCGCCTGCCTGGCGGCCTTCCGTAAGACAGCTCGAGAAGAAGGTCTCCCTAGTACCCAGCCCGATTTAAACCAGCTCATGCGGCTTCCGGGTATGTTTGGCGCGGGCGTGGAACCGGCGGCCGACCCTGGCGTGGAACGGCCGCTTCTGGCGGTGTTCGAAGAAGCGCTCGAGGTTTTGAACGTGTTCCGCTCGCGCGAAGGCGCCGAGCTGGCCGCTCTTATCCGGGATCACAACCGGGCGATTGCCACAGGCGCCGGCGAGATGGCCGACATCCGATCGCGCGCCATCCCAGCCTTTCAGAACCGCCTGGCCGAGAGACTGAACGAACTGCTCGCCAATTTAGTGCTGGATCCGCAACGAATCGCGCAGGAAGCCGCTCTTCTGGCCGATCGCAGCGATATCGGCGAGGAGATTTCCCGCCTCCAGATCCACTCCCGGCAATTGGACGAGATTCTGGACGCGGGCGGCGAGGTGGGCAAGAAATTGGATTTTCTTCTGCAGGAGATGAATCGCGAAACCAATACTGTTTTGTCCAAGACCAACGGCATCGGCGAGCTGGGCTTGCGGATCACCGATTTGGCTCTGGCCGCCAAGGCCGGTATCGAAAAAATCCGCGAACAGGCGCTNNGGGGCAGGCGGTGCCGCCTGCCTCGCCCGCTTGCGGGCGATTCTTTCGCAGCTACTCTGGGGCGCGCCGGGACGCCCTAGTCCCGCTGCCGCTTCAACGGTATCAGCCTCTTGCGGACGCAACCCGGCCGACCAGGGCGGTCGGGGTGCCCTCTGGGCCGGGACCAGGGGGTCCGCCCCACCATGATTTCCGTCTTCATCATCTCCGCCCCCTCAGGCTCCGGAAAGTCCACGCTGGTCCACCGTCTTATGACATCGGTTCCCCAGCTAACTTTCTCTATTTCCTACACCACCCGCGCCCCGCGCCCGGTGGAAACCAACGGTGTGGACTATATCTTCATCTCCCGTGAGGAGTTTGAGGAACGCCTGGCCAAGGCGGAATTCCTGGAATACGCGCAGGTTTTTGAAAATTACTACGGCACTCACCGCAGCACCTTCGAACAGGCCACCCATCAGGGCCGCGATCTGGTACTCGACATCGATGTCCAAGGTGCGAGACAATTAAAAGTAGCGATTCCGGAAGCAATCAGTATCTTTGTGCTTCCACCGTCCCGGGAAGTTCTCGAGCAAAGGCTCCGCGCGCGGTCGCAGGATAGCGAGGAAGTGATCCAGCGGCGCTTGAAGGGTGCGGCGGAGGAAGTTCGGAACTACACGCAATATGATTATGTGCTGATCAACCGGGAAATCGATGAGTCGGCCGCCCGTCTGGCGTCCATCGTGAAGGCGGAGCGGCTGCGCAAGGCCCGGATGGAAGAAGAGGTCCGGCCGATCCTGGAAAGTTTTGAGTTTTGAAAGAACTGAGGTAGATAGATGGCTGAGAGATTGAGAAACAACGCGATGTACGCCATTCCCGATGACATCGAACAAAGCACCTACCGCTTCATCATCGTCGCGGCCAAGCGCGCGCGGCAGTTGCAGAATGGCGCTCGTCCGTTCCTCCCAACCACATCCAAGAAGCCCACCGTCACTTCCATGGAAGAAGTCCGGCGAGGCCTGGTGAAGTACACGGACACGGTCAAAGGGCAACCCCAGGAATTCGCGCCGACCGAGTGATGGGAGTGCGCCACCGGTCGCTTACGTGTTACCGAACCGCGACCGTAAGGGAGTCGGTGCTTGAGAGGTTTCTGACTGACGTGAGGGACGCCTGACGCCATGAACGTTTTGCTGGGCGTGGGCGGTGGCATAGCCGCCTATAAATCCGCGGAGTTGGCGCGCGCTCTTATGGAACGCGGGCTGCGCGTTCAGGTTGTGCTTACCGACGCAGCCCAACGGTTCATCACACCCCTCACCTTCGCCGCGCTCACCGGCCGCAAGGTCATCACGAATCTGTTCGCCACCGCAAGCTCCGAAGAAACGCTATCCAGTGCCATCGAACACATCTCCGTGGCTCAGGATAATGACGTAATGGTGGTGGCGCCTGCGACAGCGGACTTGCTGGCGCGTCTTGCTTACGGGCATGCGGACGACTTCCTTACAACTACCTACTTGGCTTTTACCGGTCCCGTGGTGCTGGCCCCCGCCATGAACAGCAACATGTGGGCGCATCCGGCTACTCAGGAAAATCTCAATATCCTGAGAAAGCGCGGGCACGTCATCGTCGAACCGGAGGATGGTCTCCTGGCCTGCGGCATGACCGGCCCAGGAAGACTTGCCGAACCCGATCGTTTGGCCGATGTGGTCGCGAGCCTCGGTTTAGGCTCCAAGGATCTCGATGGCGAAACCGTTCTCATTACCGCCGGGCCCACGCAGGAGCCGCTTGATCCGGTGCGCTTCATCTCCAACCGGTCCAGCGGCAAGATGGGTTACGCGCTGGCCGAAGTCGCGGGCGAACGCGGCGCGCGGGTGGTTCTGATTTCCGGCCCCGTGCATCTTCCCGCGCCACAGGGCGTCACACTCATTCGCGTCCACACTGCCATTGAAATGCGAAATGCGGTCTTCGAGCATCTGGCGGAAGCAACCATCATCGTCAAGTCCGCCGCCGTCGCCGATTATCACCTGTCCCGTGTTCCGCAGCACAAAGTGAAGAAGACTGCTACGCGAATGTCGCTCGAGTTGGACCCCACGCCGGATATCCTCGCCGAGCTTGGCCAGAAAAAGGGTGACCGCCTGCTGATCGGATTTGCAGCCGAGACTGAAAACCTCACCGCAGGCGCACGCAGCAAACTCGAATCGAAGAACTGCGATATGGTGGTGGCCAATCTGGTTGGTCAGGACGGCACCGGCTTCGAATCCGATGAAAACGAAGCGGTGCTGGTTCTGAGCACAGGCGAAACCATCCCCCTTCCGCGAGCTCCCAAACGGGAGATCGCAGACCGCATTTTCGACCAGGTGATGAAGCTCCGCCTAGCGCTCCACGCGGCCCAATGACAAAGGACGAAGTCCGGAATCGCCTCCTCTTCTACCAGGACCTAGGCATTAAGACGATATATCGCCGCGAAGCGACTTTGACGGCCTCACCAGTCCCCAGCCCCCAGCCCCCAGTCCCTCGCTCGCAGTCCCCAGTCCCTAGTCCCCAACCCCGCTCGGCTATCGCCGAGCTAGTACTTCCCCTCGCTCCGGTTCATGACAATTTATCCAAAATAAGCGAAGATATTGGTGACTGCAAACGCTGTCGCTTGCATGAGGGCAGGAATCGGATCGTGTTTGGTTCCGGCAATGAACAAGCGAGGCTTGTGTTTGTAGGTGAAGGCCCTGGGGCCGACGAGGACGAGCAGGGATTGCCGTTCGTCGGCCGGGCCGGACAACTGCTCACCCAGATGATCGAAGGGACGGCCCACAAAGAGGGCATCCCGCTCAAACGCCAGGACGTCTACATCTGCAACGTAGTGAAGTGCCGCCCTCCGGAGAACCGCACACCTCAACCGGACGAGATGGAGATCTGCGGGCAGTTCCTTTTCCGCCAGCTCCAAGCCATCCGGCCCAAGGCGATCTGCGCCTTGGGTTCCACCGCCGCCAAAGCGATCCTCGGCACCAAAGAAGGTGTCATGCGGCTACGGGGAAGATGGCTCGAGTGGCGCGATATCCCCGTAATCGTCACCTACCATCCTTCCTATCTGCTAAGGCCATACAATCAGAACGCGAAGAAAGAAGCCTGGGACGATCTCAAGAAAGTCCTGCACTATGTCTACGACTAGTCGCCGTAGGGCAAGTCTCCGACTTGCCAAGAGCCCGAAGGGCCACCAATAAATTCCGTGCCCGCCCTCTTCATCACCTTCGAAGGACCCGACGGAAGCGGCAAAAGCACCCAAGCGCGCCTTCTAGCCGAACGCTTCCGCCGCGAAGGCCACCCGGTGCTCGAAACCGTGGAACCCGGTGGAACGCCCATCGGCCAACAAATCCGGCGCATCCTGCTCGACCCCGCCAACCAGGAACTGCGCGCGGTCCCGGAGCTCCTGCTGATGTTCGCCGCGCGAGCCCAAAACGTCGAGCAGTCTATTCTGCCAGCGCTCGCCGAAGGCAAAATCGTCGTCTCGGATCGCTTTACCGATTCCTCGATAGCCTATCAAGGCGCCGCGCGCGGCCTGGGTTGGGACACGGTCCTCCAAGTGGACCGCATCGCCTGTCAAGGCTTAGTCCCGGACCTCACGCTGTGCATCGATATCGATACCGAAACGGGACTCTCCCGTGCGCGCTCACGGAATCGTGACTCTGGCAGCCACGAAGCACGCATCGATCAGCAAGCCGTCGAGTTCCACCACAAAGTCCGCGATGCGTATCACGAACTGGCCAGGAGCGAGCCGGGTCGCGTCCGGCTGATTGATGGCAGCGGGTCAGAAGAAGAGATCGCGGCCAAAGTGTGGGATGTGGTGAGAATCGAGCTAGAATCGCGACACAATTAGCAAGGCCCCGCCCAACGCCAACGCATCCTCCACCAGCGCCACCGCGAGATCCGGCACTTTCAGATTCGACACAATCCGATGCCGCGCCTGATACCCTCCGTAAGTGCCAACCAGCGCGCCGACGCCGCCGGAAATCGCGCCCGCTGTGATGGATTGCCCCGCCGAAATGCAAAACGCCGCGCCCGACAATCCGCCCATGATGATGCGATCGATCAACGGACCCGGCTTGGTTCGCGCGGCCATCCAGGATTGCTTGTCCAGCACCAGTTCCACCAGGGCGAGCGCTGAGGAAATATAGACGGCCGTCGTTGTTCCAAGGAACGCCAGCTTGGACCCTTCCAGATGCAGCCACCCCAGGTGCGCGGCCCAGCAAACCGCCGCCGGCGCCGTGAAAGATCGCAGACCGGCCACTATGCCGATTGCAAACGCGAGCCCGAGGACTGAGGTAAGGCTCATGGCTGTTAGTCTAACTCAACATTTTCAGCTCATCAATCCGGTTCACATCCAGCACCAGGTCACCGCCTTGATCGATGTTGAACGCCGGTACGAATTTCGCTCCCCACACAAATTCATCGTGCCTGTAGGAGTACTGTGCGTGCACCGTCTGGCTGAAAGTGTCGTCGAATCCTTGGATGAGAATCAGGATTTCGGTGCTGGTTCTGGCCAGGTCCTGAGCCGTCTTTCCGAATAACGGACTCGCGGCGTCTATCGGATGCACAATCGTCCAGGTCAGAGGGAAAAAGTAGACGTGCCGGCGTTCCAGCGGAAGGTCGACGAAATCCCGTTTGAGCTGCCCGTCCACCGGATCCACCGTCATCAGCAGCACCCGTGCCTCCAGGTCCATCAGCACGTTACTCCGCGCGTTAGTGATTCGGAACTGCAGGCTGGTCCCGTCCTGGTAAGGTGCAACCAGCAAATGATCGCTGAACAAAATGCGCGCCGACGGCCGCGAGAAGCGCCCGTAGAGAAGCCCCGTGGCGATCGCAAACACCATCAAGCCAGTGGCTGCCTCAATGGCGGCGACCAGGTTTGCCCCCATGCCTCGCGGATAGACATTCCCATATCCAACCGTGGTCAAAGTGTGGATGCTGAAAAAAAAGGCGTTCATGAACCGGCTCATTTCCGGTTCGAGACCCTGCAAGTGTTCGACTCCGAGCAGCATGTAGGTCGCCGCAAACACCATATTGACTAACAGAAAGCCCCCGGCGACAGCTATAAGAAAGCGCGGCCACGTGGTGTCAATCAGCTTCAGATAGACGTTGGCGTCGCGCCAGCGCATCCCTTTGCGATGCACATTGAAGCTGCCGTCTTTGTTGATGGCTCGGCGCAGTGCACCGCTGAACTGTGTAGTCAAGCCTGGATCGAAGGATTCCTGTTTCATAGGGAGAATGAACACAGAATAACCCAGGTATCCCATTGAGTGTAGATGCTTGATGTTTCGAGTGTGTTACCGAGCCGCGACCGTGAGGGAGTCGGTGAATCGCGATTGTTCACGGCTTCTGAGGGAATCGGTGCACGGGTCATTTTTTCGCGGTGGAACTTAATCTACGTCCCCGTCTCACGCGGAAGCAGGTTCGATCTGAGCCATGCCAGCTTACCAATTGTTGTTTTGTTCGTGGGGTCATCGCTGCATGAGCGCACATGCCTGCTTGGCTTTCTATGGTCTTCGTTTTGAAGTCCGGTCGGAGGAGATCGACGGAGTGGAAAGCCGTTCCGATCCACGAATACTCGCGGCGCGAAAGGCACCGGTGGCTTCAGCCTGCCGAACGAGAAACGAGAAACGGGTTTTAAGTAGTTTCCCGCGGTAGCACCACTTCCAACCGCGTTCCCTTCCCTGGCTCGGAGTGTATGGCGATGTTGCCGCACAGCTCCCGCACGCGCTCGGTGATCCCCAATAGGCCCAGTCCGTACGAGACGCCGCCGTGCTGATCGAAACCCACGCCGTCATCCTCCACCGTCACGGCCAGTTGACCGTTGGCATCCTTCAGGCTCACACGTATATTTTTGGCATGTGCATGGCGCGCGCAGTTGGTGAGACCCTCCTGCACGATTCGATATAAGTAGGTCCGATGCGGATCTGGCAGGTCCCGCAAATCCCCGGCCACGTCGAGCTGAATCGGAGTTTTGTACCGCCGCGAATACTCGCGCGTCTGCCACTCGAGCGCCGGTCCCAAGCCCAACAGGTCGAGCATGGCCGGCCGCAGGCCCATAGCGATGTCGCGCGTGGTCTTCAAGGTAGTCTCGGCCAGCTTCTTTGCCTGATCAAGATGCGTATCCGCTTCTCCGCCCGCCGCCGCGTGCGACCGCTCCACATTCCCCAGCTCCATCCGCAACGCCGTTAGCAGTTGCCCAATCTCGTCGTGCAGCTCTCGCGATAGCGCTTTTCGTTCCTGTTCCTGCGACGAAACCAGTTGCTGCGAGAGTTGCCGCAGCCGTTGTTCCGCCTGTTTGGTTGCGTTCTGATATTCCGCGGATTCCTTCTCGAGGGATGAAATCCGGAAAACACTCGCTCCCGCGATGATTGCGCCCAGGCACAGCGCGGTCAACATCGTTTCCCAAATATCGTTTTGCAAATTCTCCACAGCGTGGCTCAGCTCACGTCGCCGCGCTTCGAAATTTTCTTCGTTCAGCTTACCCAGCTCCTCAGTTACGGCGAATATCTTCTTGCTCTGGGATGCGAACTGATCCCGGACCGAGGCCGTCTTGTTCTTCAGCGGGCTTTCCTGAAATTCGGCGGCGGCCGCGTCCCAATAGTCCCGTAACGCGGTTTCCAGCCGGTCCAGAACTTTACTTTCCTGTTGCGGGCGCATGCCGCGCAACTTTTCCAGATCCCCACCGGTCTTCGCACGCAATCCCTTCAGTTGGCGCGCGTAGTCCTCGCCAACGCCGCTCGAATCCAGCAGCCGGTCCCGCCGCAGAATGTCCGCACCGGATGTGTCCGCGCGAATCCCTTCCACCAGATTCTCGATGTGACGATAACTGTCTTCCACCGACAGGATCTGCTGATGGATGCGCCGCGTCTCCTGGATGCTGGCCACCCCCGACAGCCCCATGATCAGCAGCATGAAACCCAGCCCGAACACCGAAACCGGCCAGATACTCTGTTGCGCCTGCGTCTTCACCATATTGCTCCTCATCTATCGGCAAAACAGCGAAGTTCCCTTAATTGCTGCGAACTTTCGATCGCCTCGTGCGTAACATTTCACATGGGCAGCTTCGTTTCCGATCTCCGCCATTCCATTCGCCTGCTGATCAAGACCCCTGGATTCAGCGTCATCGCCATCGCCGCTCTGGCCCTTGGCATCGGCGCCAACACGGCTATCTTCTCGGTGGTGAACACGGTTCTGCTCCAGCCCCTCCCCTACCCCGAGCCCGACCGCATAATGCGCATTCAGCGCGTTTACAAGTCCGGCGATATATCACCGTCCACCTCCATTCCCAAATTCATGGCGTGGAAGAACAACAACCAGACCTTCGACTCCATCGCCATCTATGACTTCGCGGGCCCCGGCCTGAATCTGGGCTCCGGAGACCACCCCCAACAGGTAAAGGGTATCCACGTTTCCCAGGAATATTTCCGCGTTTTCGGCGTCATGCCCGCCCAAGGCCGCACCTTCCTTACCCAGGAAGATCGCCCCGGTGGCCCCAAAGCCGCCCTGATCAGCTACGCTCTCTGGCAAAACCGATTCGGAAGCGACCCCTCACTGGTCGGAAAACCGATCATCCTCGGTGGCGATCCTTACACAGTAATCGGCATTCTTCCCTCCAATTTCCGTCCCGACCCGCCCGCCGACGTCTTCATTCCCTTGCAGGCTGACCCCAACAGCACCAATCAGGGTCATTATCTGCTGGCGGCCGGGCGACTCAAGCCTGGCGTTACCATGCAGGCCGCCAACGCCAACATGAAAGTTGCCGCGGATCGATACCGCACCACCAACCAGGCGTTGATCGGCCCGGATGAAAGCGCCGGCGTGATGCCGCTACGGGACGCCTTGGTAGGCGACGTCCGGATGCCGCTGCTGATTCTGGTGGCTGCAGTCAGCTTCGTTTTGTTGATCGCGTGCGCCAATGTCGCGAACTTGCTGCTCGCCCGCGCGGCGGCCCGTCAAAGGGAAATCGCCATCCGCACCGCTGTCGGCGCCAGCCGCGGACGTCTGGTTCGCCAGCTCCTCACCGAGAGCCTGATGCTCGGCCTTCTGAGCGGCTTGGCCGGCTTTGTTCTGGGAGCCTGGGGTGTCCGCGTGCTTCTTGCGCTGAGTCCTGGAAATCTGCCGCGCATCAACGATGCAGAGCATGCCGCGTCCATGGTCACAGCACTCGATTGGCGAGTCCTGGCTTTCACCATCGGAGTCTCCCTACTAACTGGAATCCTGTTCGGCCTGTTTCCCGCCGTGCATGTCTCCCGCATGGACGTAAACTCCGCTTTGAAGGAAACCAGCGGACGCTCCGGCACCGGTCTCCGTCAGAATCGCGTCCGCAACTTGCTGGTGATCACAGAAATGGCGCTGGCCGTTATCCTGCTCACTTGCGCGGCGTTTATGATCCGCACCTTCCTCGGATTGCGTTCCGCGCAACCCGGATTCGACGCGCACAACGTTATCACCATGCAGACCTCGCTGACCGGTGGCAAGTACGATACCACGGCCAAGGGCGAGAACATGATCCGTCAAGTGGTGCAACGTATCGAAGCGCTTCCCGGAGTACAGTCCGCCGCCGCCGCTGTCAGCCTGCCCCTCGAGGGCGGAATCGACCTTCCCTTCATCATTGACGGCCGGCCGCTGGATAAGGGCAACCCGTTCCACGGCGACGAACAATGGCGCTTCGTAACGTCGCATTATTTCAAGGCCTTCAGCATTCCCCTGCTGCGCGGCCGCTCCTTCGACGAGCGCGACACAGGGAAGTCCGAGCGCGTAGTTATTATCAACCAGGCCTTCGCCAAGAAATATTGGCCCAACGACGATCCTCTCGGCAAAACCATGAGCGTCGGTAAGGGGCTCGGCGCTGACTTCGAGGAACCCACGCGCCAGATCGTCGGAATCGTCGGCAATGTCCGTGAGAACGGATTCAGTGGCGCCGACCAGCCGGTCATGTACGTGCCTCAAGGTCAAATCACCGATGGCTTAACCAAGTTGGCCAACAGCGTAATCCCGTTGAGCTGGGCCATCCGCACTGCCACCGATCCTTCATCATTAAGTGCCGCCATTCAGCACGAGTTCCTCGCGGTGGACGGCCAGCTGCCCGTCGCCAAGATCCGCCCCATGCAACAAGTGATCGCGGAATCATCAGCCAGGCAAAATTTCAATACGCTCTTACTGACCATCTTCGCCGGCCTGGCATTGTTGCTCGCGGCCATCGGTATTTATGGCCTGATGTCGTACACTGTGGAGCAACGCATGCAGGAATTCGGTATTCGCCTGGCCCTCGGCGCCGCCACTCGCGACATGCTGGGCATGATCGTCCGTCAAGGCATGCTGCTGGCCGGCATAGGATTGGCCATCGGCCTGGGCTCGGCATACGCGCTCTCGCGGCTTCTGGCGAAGGTCTTGTTCGGGATCAAAGTGAACGATCCGGTAGCCTACACCGCTGTCGCAGTCACTCTAATTTCAGTCGCGCTGTTTGCAACCGTGATCCCGGGCCTACGCGCCACGAAAGTGGACCCGCTAAACGCCCTGCGCTACGAGTAGCAACTACCCTACTTCGGCGCTTCCGCGGGGGCGGTAGCCGGTTCCGTAGCTCCCCGATGGCAGGTGTAGCAAGTCACATGCGTCTTCCCATCCGGGAACTTGGCATTGATGTCCTTCGCCATGGAAATCATATGCCGCGCGATCTCCTTGGTATGCTTTTCGTCGCTCGCAAAGTCGCCCTGCACGTGACAGAAGTCGCACTTTTGCCCCAACGCAACCGTGAACGATCGCATGGTCGGAATCAGATTCTCGTCCGCGGGTAGCAACTTCAAATTCTTAGGCGCCGGATGTTGTGCGAACGCTGCCACTGCTAGAAGCAATGCCGTGAAGGTTAGTCTCATAGCAGATCATTATGACACGCGGCCGGCCATCGAGTTGTCAACGCGTGTATCGTAATAAATAGATGAGCTACACCGTCATTCTCGAACAAGAACCAGACAACGGATTCGTCGCGCTCGTTCCTGCTCTGCCCGGCTGCGTTTCTCAGGGGGACACCCGCGAGCAAGTCATGACGAACATCCGCGAAGCCATCCAGCTCTATATCGAGGACTGCATTGCTGCGGGTGGTGAGTTCGTCGAAGTTCCGTCTCCAAAATAATGTCGAAACTGCCAGCGGATTTGTCTTGCCAGCTTGTGGGGCAGGATGGCATCCTGCAGCGGGTTGCTAACCCGCAGTTTGCGCCGATTGGCAATCGGCGCGCAGGTTACCAAACTGCCCCACATTTCTGAAACTGTCCCACTACCCGAATTTTTCACCTGATTTTACCCTGGCAGCATTCTGGAGCTTCTGTAACTCTTCTCGATCCATCAGCTTGCACGCCAGCTAACCGGATTCCGGAACAAACCCACACCTTCCGGCGTTATACTTCAAGGAGCCGGACAAATCCTATGAGTTTCCTTTCCAAGCAATTCATTGATGTCATCCAGTGGACCGAACCGGAAGACGGCATACTGGCTTACCGCTATCCCATGGAGGACATGGAAATCCAGAACGGCGGCAAGCTCACCGTTCGCGAATCCCAGATGGCCATCTTCGTCAACGAGGGCAAGATCGCCGACGTCTTCGGCCCCGGCCTTTATACGCTGAACACTCAGACTCTGCCCATCTTGACTTACCTCATGAATTGGGATAAGGCCTTCAAGTCCCCTTTCAAGTCCGACGTTTATTATTTCTCGATGCGCGTGGAAACCGACCAGCGTTGGGGCACCGCGACCCCCATCACCATTCGCGATAAAGAATTCGGCGCAGTGCGCATGCGCGGCTACGGCATCTATGCCTACAAGATCGCGGACCCCAAGGTCTTCCATCAGAAAATCAGCGGCACCCGCGACATCTATCGCGTCCCGGATCTGGAAGGACAACTTCGCAACACAATCGTCGCCCGAATGACCGATACTTTCGCACAAAGCACGGTCCCGTTCCTGGACATGGCTGCGAATCAGCAAGAGCTCGGCGATAAGATCGCCGCAAACCTCAAGCCCTCTTTTGCGGACTTCGGCCTGTCGCTCGAAAGTTTCGTGATGGAAAATATCTCGCTGCCCGACGAGCTGCAAAAGATGCTCGACCAGCGCATCAGCATGAACATGATCGGCGACATGGGCAAGTACACACAGTTCCAGGTGGCGCAATCGCTCCCAGTGGCTGCGGCCAACGAAGGCGGAGGAGCTGCGGGAGTCGGTGTTGGATTAGGAGCAGGCCTCGCCATGGGTCAAACCATGATGAATGCGATGCGGCCGCCGGAGCCAGGCGCTCCTCAAGCATCGCAGCCGTCCGGAGGTGCTCCGGTCGCCCCGGCAGCGCCATCTGCTGGAACCAAGTTCTGCATCAACTGTGGCAAACCGGTTCCGAAATCCGCGAAATTCTGCCCCGAGTGCGGTGGCGCCCAATAATAAGTGGCACTGGCATTCGCGCCTGTGTTAACGTTCAACAAACATGAGCGGTCTCGAATGGATCGTTGAAGCACACGGCTGCAATCCAACCGCGCTCACCGACCAGCGCTCGTTGGAAGCCCTCTTCACTGCGCTCATCAGCCAACTCGATCTGCATCCGCTCGGCAAAACCAAGTGGCATCAATTCCCGCACACCGGCGGCATCACGGGAGTGAGTCTGCTATCGGAATCGCACATCGCCTGCCACACTTTTCCCGAATACGCTTCGCTCTGCCTGAACATTTTCTGCTGCCGCCCCCGCGCGGACGCCGATTTCGAATCGCTTCTCAAGCAGTATCTAGGTGCGGCGCATGTATCGGTCCGAAAAGTCGATCGTCCCTACCAGTCATGAGCGCCCCGGCTGCGAACTGTCCCAATTGCGGCGCTCCGGTGACGTTTCGCTGGTCCAGCGCCGTGCAGACTACCTGTGAGTTTTGCCACTCCATCCTGGTCCGCACCGACGTAAATCTGGAACGCGTAGGGCAAGTCTCCGACTTGCCTCCGGACGCGTCACCAATCCAAATCGGAACCGAAGGCATTTATCAAAGCAAAGCTTTCGTGGTAATCGGCCGCATCATTTATGAATACGAACAAGGATCGTGGAACGAATGGCACGTAGTTTATAACGACAGCACTAACGGTTGGCTCTCCGACGCTCAACTGGAATACGACCTCTCCGCTCAAACCAAAGCTCCACCCCGATTACCGCCGCCCAACGAAATCCAGCGCGGCAATCCGTTCCAACTTAACGGCAAGACCTATCTCGCGACGTCGCTGACCAGAGCCCGTTACAAAGGCGTCCAAGGCGAGCTGCCCTTCCAATATTTTGATAAAACCATCGTGCTCTTCGCCGACCTGCGCACGCCCAATGGCGACTTCGCCACCATCGACTACAGCGAGGATCCTCCGCTGCTCTTTGAAGGCCGCGCCGTCGAATTCGACGATCTGCATTTCAAAAACCTGCGCCTGTTCGAGGGATGGTCCGGATGACTACGCCAACCGTCACCCCGCAGGTGGTGAAACCGAAGTCGCTGAACTGTCCAAGTTGCGGCGCGCCTGTTGAGCTACGCGGTTTCGCCCACACGCTGAACGTCGTTTGCCCGAACTGCCTCAGTGTTCTGGATGCCTCCACACCCGAGTTCAAGATCCTCCAGGAGTTTCAAGGTAAGGAGCGCATCCAACCCAAGATCCCTCTCGGCACGCGCGGCAAGCTGGATGGCAAGGCGTTTCAGGTGATCGGCTTTCAGGTGCGCGATGTAGACTCCGCCGGAGGCTTTTTCAGTTGGGATGAATATCTGCTGTTCAATCCCTACTATGGATTCCGTTATCTCACCGAGTACCAGGGTCACTGGAACGTCGTGCGCGTGCTCAGCGCACTGCCTGTGGAGATCAAGTCCGTCGGAAAGCCGGCCGTCGAGTTCCAGGGCCGCCGCTATCGCCATTTCGACAGCCTGTCAGCCAGGACCGGATTCGTCTTGGGCGAATTTCCGTGGCAGGTGCGTGTTGGTGATTCCATCGGCGACCGGGACTTTGTTTCGCCGCCCTACATGCTCTCCGCCGAATCAACTCCCGACGAGGTCACCTGGTCGTTCGCCGAATACACTCCCGGCAAACAGATCTGGGCAGCGTTCCAACTACCCGGATCTCCGCCCCCGGCTTCCGGAGTTTTTGCGAACCAACCTTCCCCGTACGAGGGCAAGCCCGGATCGGCATGGCGCACCTGGCTCTGGTTGAACATCGCGCTGGTCGCCATCGCGCTGTTTTTCAGCATGGCGTCCTCCAACCGCGAGGTCTTCCACGACTCCTACGTGTTCACGCCCGCAATGAAAACCGAAGCCGCGTTCGTCACCCCCACATTCGAGCTCACTGGCCGCACCTCGAACGTCGAGATCGCCGTCCGCACCGACCTAAACAATAACTGGGCCTATTTCAACTTCGCTCTCATCAATGAGGACACTGGCCAGGATTTCGACTTCGGTCGCGAAGTGAGCTACTATCGCGACAGCGAAGGTTCCGAGGGCAAGCCCAACGACTCTGTGATCGTTCCCCGCGTTCCTCCCGGGAAGTATTATCTTAGGGTCGAGCCCGAAATGGAATCCAGAATGTTTCAGTCCGTTCGCTACGAACTCAGCATTCACCGTGACGTGCCGAATAACACCTTCTTTTGGATAGCGGCCCTTCTGCTGCTGATCCCGCCAATATTTACAACCGTTCGCGCCGCCGGCTTCGAATCCGCACGCTGGCGCGAGAGCGATTACGCGCCTGCCACTAGATCCGGCGGCGGAGGAGATGACGATTGAAATTCCCACTGTTCCTGCTTTACGGCGTCATGTTGCTCGGCGGTTCCACTTACGCCCACTACAGCGGTTGGAGCCTCACTCGCATCAATGAGCAAAAGGTCCTGCCGAAGAGCATTCGCGATAACCCTGGCGCCTATCGTTCCATGTACGGCGGCTATTCTCGATACATCGGAGGTAAATGATCCATGACCGAATTCCATCCCGGCGCTTTATTGAACGCCATCGTCTACGCGGCGCTCGGCATCCTGATTTTCGCGGCCGCCTTCGTCATCATTGACAAGGTAACGCCCTACCATCTCTGGAAAGAGATCGTCGAAGACAAAAACATCGCCCTGGCCGTCCTGGTAGGCGCTATGTCCATCGGCATGTGCATAATCATAGCCGCCGCCGTCCACTAACGGCAGCACATAATGCCACCTACCTTGGCCACAGTGGGGCGGACCCCCAGGTCCNNGGTCCGCGCGGGTCCCCCAGGACCCGCCGTTCGCTCCCGAGCAGGCCGACGAGGGCGTCGGCTGTGGACCATGGGTCCGCCCCTCGGCTAGATGACCTTCGCCCTCTTTCTCTCCGTCTTCCTGATCGCCGCCTGCGGCCTCATCTATGAGCTGATCGCCGGGACGCTAGCCAGCTACCTGCTCGGCGATAGCGTCTTCCAGTTTTCCACCATCATCGGCTGCTACCTCTTCGCCATGGGAATCGGCAGCTACCTTTCGCGCTTCCTCCACCGCGGACTCGTTGCCCGCTTCGTATCCATTGAGCTGATGGTCGGCCTGATCGGCGGATTCTCCTCCTCACTGCTCTTCCTAGCCTTCGCCTACACCGACGCGTTCCGCTTGGTGCTGTACATCGTGGTCATCCTGGTCGGCACGTTAGTTGGCCTTGAAATTCCCCTGCTGATGCGTATCTTGAAAGAACGCTTTCAGTTCCGCGAGCTGGTCTCTCAGGTCCTCACGTTCGACTATCTGGGAGCGCTCGGCGCTTCGCTGCTGTTTCCAATCATCCTCGTGCCCAAGCTCGGCTTGGTCCGCTCCGCGTTAGTGTTCGGGATCTTGAACGCCGGTGTCGCGCTGTGGTCCACTTATCTTTTTCGCGAACAACTCGGCAGCGGCTACGGCCTGCGCGCCGGATGCCTTGCGGTGCTGGCCCTGCTCGGCGCCGGAACCGTTTTCGCGGACCGCATCTCATCCGCCGCCGACAACAGCCTCTACGCCGACGAAGTAATCTTCAGCCGCAACACACGTTACCAGCGCATCGTACTCACGCGCTGGAAGGACGATCTGCGGCTGTTCCTCAACTCCCACCTCCAGTTCAGCTCCCGCGATGAATATCGCTATCACGAGGCCTTAGTACATCCGGGCCTCGCGGCCCTCCCGGGCGCCCGCCGTGTGCTGGTGCTGGGCGGTGGTGACGGCTTGGCGGTGCGCGAAATCCTGAAATACCCATCCGTTGAGAACGTCACGCTAGTGGATCTCGATCCCGAAATGACCCACCTGTTCTCCACGCACCCAGTACTCTCTGGATTGAATCAGCATTCGCTCACCGCGCCGCGCGTCCACGTCATCAACGCCGACGCCTTCCGTTGGCTCGACGCTAATCCCGATCGCTTCGACTTCATCGTCGCCGATTTTCCCGACCCCACCAGTTACTCGCTCGGCAAACTCTTCACCACCACTTTTTACCGCCTGGCCGCCAAGCACCTCAGCGTCGGCGGACTCCTGGTGGTCCAAAGCACCTCGCCGCTCTTCGCTCGCCAATCCTATTGGTGCATCGTTGAAACAGTGAAGCAGGCCGGTCTCCGCACATACCCTTATCATCTCTACGTGCCATCCTTCGGCGAATGGGGTTTTGTGATCGGCAGCCAGAGCCCGTACGAAATGCCCCAGCAACTTCCATCCGGTCTCAGGTATCTGGCGAATGTTCGCGAGATGTTCGACTTCCCCAACGATATGCAGCCGGTCCCTGCAGAAGTGAATTATCTGAACAACCAGATTCTGGTCCGTTACTACGAGCGCGAATGGAAAGACATCGCCCGCTAGTGGGGCAAGCCTCCGGCTTGCCCAGGACAAGCCGGAGGCTTGTCCCACGGAGAGAATTCCTCGCCGCGGCTCCCGCGCTCATCGGTCTCTCTCGAAAAACCGATCGCCCCATCACCGGCAGCTTCGTGAACGACGCTTTCCCAACCGGCCATCGCATCCGTGATCGCGGCCAGTTTCGCGCACCCGCGCGCCGGCAACGCATCCCCATCGTAATCATCGGCGGCGGCATCGCCGGATTGAGCGCGGCTTGGCGATTGGACAAGCGCGGCATCCACGATTTCGTCCTGCTCGAAATGGAATCGCAGGCTGGCGGCAATTCCCGCTGGGGCGAGAACGAAATCTCCAAATTCCCCTGGGCCGCCCACTACGTCCCGGTGCCCGCCAAAGGCGAATCGCTGGCTCGCGAATTATTCGAGGAGCTCGGAATCTTCCGCGATGGCAAATGGGACGACCGCGCTCTCTGCTTCGATCCCCAAGAGCGCCTCTTCCGCTACGGCCGCTGGCAGGAAGGCATCGAGCCGGAACTGGGCGCCACAACGAACGATCGCGATCAATATCGCCGCTTCAACGAAAAGATCAACCAATTCCGCGCCTCGGGCGAATTCACCATCCCCATGGAGCGCGGCGCCAAGCCCTCCCCGCTAGACCATATTTCGATGGCGGACTGGCTCGCCACCGAACGTTTCGACTCGCCGTCTCTGCGCTGGTACATCAACTACGCCTGCCGCGACGATTACGGCGCGCTCGCCAAGGACACTTCTGCGTGGGCCGGCATCCACTACTTCGCATCGCGCGATCCGGAGGAAAAAGGACCGCTCACCTGGCCCGAAGGCAACGGCTGGATCGCGCAACAGTTGATCAAAAAGCTGAGCCGCTACATCCAGACCGGCTCAGTTGTCTACCGAGTCACGCGCGATCTCCACGTCCTAACCGAACAAACCGAATACATCGCCGAAAAAGTGATCTTCGCGGCGCCGACATTTCTGGCTCACTACATTATTGAAGACGCCCCGCCCGCCGCGGGCTTCCAATATTCACCGTGGCTCACCGCGAACCTAACACTCGACCGTATTCCAGACCAAAAAGGCTCGGAGCCCGCCTGGGACAACGTGATCTACGATTCGCCAACACTAGGTTACGTCAATGCAACCCATATGACCCTAGCCACTCACACCGAGCGAACGGTCTGGACATTTTACTGGTCATTAGCCGAATACGCGCCCCGCGACGCCCGCGAGCTGCTGCTCACGAAAGATTGGAACTACTGGAAGGAAGCCATCCTTAATGATCTCTCGCGCGCCCACCCCGACATCCGGCAATGCGTGAGCCACATCGATGTGATGCGAATGGGCCACGCCATGATACGTCCAGCCCCCGGCTTCATGTTCTCCGAAGAACGCCAGCGTTGGCTGAAACCGCGGAACGGCATCCATTATGCCAACTCCGACCTAAGCGGATTCTCGATCTTCGAAGAAGCCCAATACCGCGGCGTTAAATCCGCCGGCGCAGCACACCACTGACTCACTCGTGGGGCGGACCCCCTGGTCCGCGCGGGTCCCCCAGGACCCGCATTTTCAAACCTACCCTATGCCCGCCGCTCCTGCTCTTCCACAAAATCCAAAATGTCGTAACGATTGGGAGTGCGTTCCGGAAAAAAGCTATTCACCGCCGTCACCTCATTCTGATACGTCTCGAAGACGGCGTTGAGCTTCAGCATGTCCGGTAGTCTCGCTTGAGATCCACTCAGGTTTAACAGCACCAGCTTGCCTCCGGACTCACGGAACCGCAGCGCGCAGTACACCAGAGTCCCCAGGCCCGTGGAATCGATGTCGGCAACTTCCTTCAGGTTCACAATGACATTGTCGTTTCCGGCATCCAGAAGACTCTGCAGCCGTTGACGAACCGTCATATCTTCAGGACCCAAAACCAGACGGCCCTTCAGATCTAAAATGAAGATTCCTTCCTTTTGTCTTTGTTCGATTTCAAGCTTCATCGCGGCCCCGGCGTGCCCTTCCAAAAGCACGCTTCCGGCCAATCGGGATGTCTTGCAACCACAGGGCTGATCGCATCGAACGTCGACAAACTGACTCCGCGGCGGCGAAATTTTGACACGAGCGATGTCCGAAGTTACACAGCTTTGTGGCCAGCAAGTGGCGCAGGCGCTTTCGCCTGCGAACCCGCGTTATGCTTGAACTGCACTCCATGCGGCCAATTCGTCTGCCAAGTCTCGTCCTGGCGTCCTTTCTCATCACCGCCCCCAGCCTCCTCGCAGTCGATTTGCGAAAAGAAACAATCGACGCATTCGACAAATATGTGGCCGATCTGGAAACCCGTCTCGACCACCGCTGGCACGGCGAAGGATTCCTCTGGTCGGACAGCTCTCCGCAGCGTGACCAATTGCAAAAAGGCGCCACGCTAGTCCAACCAGGCCACGGCAACGGTAACATCGGACTCAAAGGAGGCCTCATTCAAGATTGGATGGGCGCGATCTTCATTCCATCCACCAATCTCTCCGCCGTCCTCGCCGTCGCCCAGGACTACGCGCGCCACAACGAAATCTACAAACCCGAAGTGGCTAGCACCCTGGTGCGCTCGCACACCGGCAACGATTTCAGCGTGTACATGCGCATTGTGAAATCGAAATTCTTCCTGACCGACGTCCTGAACGTCGAGCATGACATACACTTCGTGCCCCTGGATGCCAAGCGCGTCTACAGTCGCACCTACAGTACACGCATCGCCGAAGTGAGCGACGCCGGCACACCGAAAGAGCACGAGCTGCCGGTCGGCAAAGATCGAGGCCTGATGTGGCGACTCTACGGCTACTGGTTCTACGAAGAACGAGACGGCGGCGTAATCGTGGAATGCGAGTCCGTCACGCTAACCCGCGACGTCCCCTTCGGCATGGGACACCTGCTGTCCCCCATCGTGCATTCCCTGCCGGCCGAATCCCTGCGCAAAGGTTTGGAATCGACGCGGAGGGCGGTGTTGAAAGGCCCGTAACTGGCGCCTGCGAGTGGAGCTAAAATGGATACCAGATGGATCGTGTACCCTCATCAATTCAGGAACCTCGAAACCTCCTGCGGGTCTATCCGTTCTCATTGGACCGGCTGTTGAGCCACATCGATCCTGGCCCCGTCGAGGAGACTGAGTCCTTCGTACGCCTGATCTATGAGCAGCGCCACGTCGACATCTCCTCCGAGCCCAACGTCAAGACTAGTAATTGATACGGACGTTGCCAGCTTTATCTTCAAGTCGCATCCGGATCTTGCACCCGATCGCCGCTCGTGACGCATAACTCACGCGACTACTAGCACCTCGAGAAGCTACAGCTTGTTACTGCGGCAGTCCCATTGGTGGTATGTATCCATATCCCAATTCTCGCCGCCTAAGCGCGCCGCAGATTTGCTCGGCCAAATTAAAGACAGTTGATATAGTTAGGACATGAAAACCGCCTCAGCTGTGATGTTGGCAGCATGTGCTCATTGCCTTCGGAGAGGACGTGCCGGCGACGATGACCATGCTCACGGTCAAGCTAGAAGCCCAGAAATTCCGAAGGACAGTTTCGCCGCTCAGCCGAAGCGGATGTACCGAGCTAGCTCGCGGTACTGCCGGATAGAGGAGAACCCCGACCTTGAGCACGGAATTCATGGTTTGTTGATCATGAACGAGCCGCATACTTGGATGATTAACAGGCTGGCGAAGACGGCGCGCCACATGGTCGACCAAGGCCCAACGTTCAATTGCCGAATGCCAATTTTCGTTGATGCCGAGGAGATCAAATCCACCGAGGATTTGAAGAAGCCACTACTTCAACTTGAGTTCGGACGGGAGCTAGAGTTTTTCCGCTCCCAGTCGGGTGCACCGAGTCCGGGCCCCGTGATGCGAGGGAAGGCGACAATGGTGTACACCGTGGGGGCTGGCGACTCACAGTTGTTCTTATTCACCGGCGGTGATCCAGAGGCGCCCGTCGCAGTGGTCCGCAAGAACGACAAGACGCGAGAGATCTACTGGTACGGAGAATATACACAACTGCCGTTCGACGCGAAGCTGTTCGCCAAACCTGAGGGCGTGAAAATCGAAGAGGCGCAACCCTAACCTGATCCAATCGGGTCCGGGCTTGGGTTGTGAGTCTCATCACCGCATTCGCGGTTTTCTTTCACTTTCCCAGCTAACAGTTTACGAAACCCCGCTCGTCGCACGCGCCAATCCGCCGGTTACTCTATCCTCGAAGATGATCTCGAGCAATCCAGCCCGCCGCCGAAGTTCACTCAATCAGAAACCAATCACCAAAAAATTCCTGACGCATCTTGAAAAATCGTGCGTCAATAAATCCGCTATCCCCACCCAACACTCAGAAAGCAAATCCGTTACAAACAACGCTCACCGAAACACAAGAATCGCCCGATGCGTCAGGAAAGGCCACCAACCCCCAATCCCTAGCCCCCAGTCCCTCTCTCACTGCAGCGGCAACTGCCCCTCATCATTCCCATTCCCCGGCACTGCTTCATCCGGAATCACCGACGCAGCCGCTACCACATCGGGATCCTCCATGCGCACCAGTCGCACTCCCTGCGTCGACCGGCCCGCTTGCCGGATCTCGCCCGATTCCAGGCGAATGATCTTGCCATCCTTGGTGATGATCATCAAATCGGTATCTTCCTTCACCGATAGAATCGCCACCACCTTGCCGATCCTGGGCGTCACCTTCATGTTGATCACACCCTTGCCGCCGCGCGCCGTCAGGCGATAATCACCCAGCCGTGTGCGCTTGCCATAACCATGCTCGGAAATCGAAAGGATCAGGCCCTCCTTCTCCACCACCTCCGCGCCAATAATGTAGTCGCCCTCCGCCAGATCCATCGCTCGCACTCCACGCGCCGGACGCCCCATCGCCCGCACTTCTTTTTCGTGGAATCGGATGGCCTTGCCTTGGTACGTGCCCAGGAAAATGTAGTTTTCCCCATTGGTCAGACGCGCCCCCAGCAATTCGTCGGTCTCATCCAACGACACCGCAATGATCCCGCGCGACATCGGATTGTCGAACTCGGTCAGCTCGCATTTCTTGATCACGCCCTGTTTGGTCACCATCACGATATGCTGCCCCGCCACGAAATCCTTCACCGACAGGAATGTCTTCGCGGCTTCATCCGGCTGGAGATTGATCAGGCTCGACACATGCTTGCCTTTACCCGTCGTTCCGGCGTCCGGAATTTCGTAAATCTTCAGCCAGTACACGCGGCCTTTGGTGGTGAACACCAGAAGATAGGCGTGCGTCGACGCCACCACCAGGTGCTCCACCACATCCTCGGTGCGCGTCCCCATTCCGATGCGGCCCTTGCCCCCGCGCGATTGCCGCCGGTAAGTGTCCACCGCGGTCCGCTTCAGGTAGCCGCCGTGCGTCACCGTCACCGCAACGTCTTCCACCTGGATCAGATCCTCCAGATGAATCTCGCCCGTATCTTCGATGATCTGCGTCCGCCGCTCGTCTCCAAACTCCTTCTGCACGTCCTTCAATTCCTGCACGATGATGCCGCGCAGCTTTTTGTCCGACCCCAGAATTTCCAAGTACTCGGCAATCTCAATCTGGATCGCGCCCAGTTCGTCGATGATCTTCTGGATCTCCATGCCGGTCAGCCGCTGGAGCTGCAGTTCAATAATGGCCTGCGCCTGTTTTTCGGTGAACTCGAAACGCGTGATCAACCCCTCCCGCGCTTCCTTGGGCGATCCCGATGCTCGGATCAGCTTGATCACCGCGTCCAGATTCTCAATCGCTTTCTTGAATCCCAGCAGGATATGCTCCCGCTCGCGCGCTTTGCGCAACAGAAAGTCCGTGCGGCGCCGGACCACTTCGATGCGGTGGTCGATGAACCGCTTCAGTACGTCCACCAACCCCAGCTCGCGCGGCTGTCCATTCACGATGGACAGCATGATCACGCCGAAATTAATCTGGAGCTGCGTGTGCTTGTACAGATTGTTCAGGACCACTTCGGCCTGCTCGCCGCGCTTCAGCTCGAACACAATGCGCATGCCGTCGCGGTCGCTCTCATCGCGTATTTCGGATATGCCTTCGATTTTTTTCTCGTTCACCAGGCCGGCTGTCGTTTCAATGAGCCTGGCCTTGTTCACCTGATAAGGAATTTCAGTTACAACAATCGCTTCGCGATCCTTGCCGAAAGCCTCCGTCGCAGCTTTGGCGCGCAGCTTCAGCGTCCCACGGCCTTTGGTGAAGTAATCCAGGATGCCTTGCCGCCCCAAAATGAATCCGGCCGTCGGAAAATCCGGCCCTTGCACCAGACTCACGATCTCGCTGGCATGCGTGTCCGGCTTCTGCACCAACAATATGGTGGCGTTGATGATTTCTGTAAGATTGTGCGGCGGAATATTGGTGGCCATGCCCACCGCGATGCCCGACGATCCATTAATCAACAGATTCGGCACGCGCGTCGGCAGCACTTCCGGCTCCACGCGCCGCTCGTCGAAGTTCGGCCGGAAATCCACCGTCTCCTTATCGAGATCTTCCAGCAGCGCGGTGTCGATCCGCGACAGCCGCGCTTCGGTGTATCGATACGCCGCTGGCGGATCGCCGTCCACCGATCCGAAGTTGCCCTGCCCATCGATCAGCGGATAGCGCAGCGAAAAACTCTGCGCCATTCGCACCAATGCGTCGTAAACAGGAATGTCGCCGTGGGGATGGTAATTGCCCAGCACCTCGCCCACGATGCCCGCACACTTGCGATACGCTCGGTTGAACGACAAACCCATCTCCGACATGGCGTACAAAATTCGCCGATGCACCGGCTTCAGGCCGTCGCGGACATCCGGCAACGCGCGCCCGATGATCACGCTCATGGCGTAATCGAGATACGATCGCCGCATCTCGTCTTCGATGTTGATGGAGATTATATTCTGTTTGCCGTCGCCCCCTAACGGCATCTGCGACCCGCCGCCTGGAGGCGTTTGCGGGGTATTCGGATCTTCCGGATTAGCCAAGCTTTAACTCCTTGAAAACACGGGGCTGGAACGCCCAGGAAACGTACCGATTTGCAACTATTATTTTAGCAAGAATCAGCACCCATGGCACCCGTTTTTTGTGGGGCAGGATGGAATCCCAATGTCACTTAGTTTTCCCGGGGCTGAACGATCTGAAGTGGTACCGGTGTATCTACCTCCACCGCCACTGCCACGTACATCTTCCCTTCTAGCTTCTTTCGTCCGAACATTACTACGTTCGATACTGGCCAAAGTGTCGAAGCCGGCGACGTGGATGCCACATTCCTCGGTACGAATGTCGCGTCTGGCGCGACCTACGGATTAGGCGTTGTATCTTTTTCGATTAATCCCGGGGCATTGAACGGCGAAATTGCAGAAATCGATTTCGCGGCTTTCCCGAGTACCAGCTTGGCCGACAGCGGCGGTACTAATGTCCCTTTCACCGCTGAATCCGGCGCCATTACGGCGGAATCGTCGACAGTTCCCGAACCATCGACCACGGTACCTTTGGGTGGAGCACTGCTTGTAGGAGCGTGGCTGATCCGCCGCCGGACCTAGTAGGACAAGCCTCCGGCTTGTCTGGGCAAGCCGGAGGCTTGCCCTACACTGCTACAATGCCCGAATGCCGAAACGAACGCTCCTCGTAGTTCTCGCCTTCACAAGTCTGGTCATCGCTGGCCCCGTCGACTCCGCGAAGGAAAAGGCCCTGAAGGCCGACCTCGCCGGCCAGGTGGAGAGCATGCGCGGCCAGGTGCAGGTGATGATCGACACCATCTTCAGCTTCGCCGAGCTTGGCTTTCAGGAATACGAAACTTCGAAATACCTGACCGGGATGCTCGAAGCGGAAGGCTTCAAAGTGGAACGCGGCATCGCCGGGATTCCCACCGCGTGGATGGCCACTTGGGGATCCGGCAAGCCCGTCATCGCGCTTGGGTCCGATATCGATTGCATCCCACAGGCCTCGCAAAAACCGGGTGTCGCGTATCACGACCCTCTGATTGAAGGCGCGCCGGGACACGGCGAAGGTCACAATTCCGGGCAAGCCGTGAATATCGTCGCCGCACTCGCGGTAAAACGCCTCATGGAACGTGAGCATATTCAAGGCACCCTCAAAATCTGGCCGGGCGTTGCCGAAGAATTGCTGGGGTCGAAAGCCTATTTCGTTCGCGCCGGATATTTCAAGGACGTCGACGTTACGCTGTTCTCGCATGTAAGCAGCAAATTCAACGCTTCCTGGGGCGACACGCTGGGCAGCGGCCTGATCTCGGTGGAGTATATGTTCAAGGGCGAGAGCGCGCACAGCGCGGCTGCTCCATGGCGCGGCCGCAGCGCGCTGGATGCGGTGGAATTGATGGACGCTGGTTGGAATTTTCGCCGCGAGCATTTACGTTTGCAGCAGCGCTCACATTACGTAATTACCGACGGCGGCGATCAGCCCAATGTTGTTCCGCCCACCGCTGCCGTCTGGTATTACTTCCGCGAACTGGATTATCCGCACATCAAAGGATTGTGGGAGATCGGCGACAAGATGGCCCAGGGTGCAACTTTGATGACCAACACTTCGTTCACCGAGCGCGTTCTAGGCTCGGCGTGGCCGGTGCACATGAACAAGCCCATCGCCGAAGCCATGTACGCGAATATCAAGCAAGTCGGGCTGCCGCAGTGGTCGGAAGACGATCAAACGCTCGCCAAAGCGATACAGAAAGAATTGAAGGTGAAAGAGGAGGGCTTGGTGACCAAGATCGACGATCAGAAACCTCCGCCCAAGGAAGAAGAACGCATGGGCGGCGGCTCCGACGACATCGGCGACATCTCATGGAACGTGCCCACCGTCACCCTGTGGTATCCGTCCAATATTCCGAACATGCCGGGACACAACTGGGCGGATGCAATCGCGATGGCCACTCCCATCGCGCACAAAGGCGCGGTTGCAGGTGCGAAAGTGCAAGCCATGACTATGCTCGATCTCTTGCTGCATCAGGAACTGGTTGAGCAAGCCTGGGATTATTTCAAGAACGTCCAAAACAAAGACATCAAGTACACGCCGCTGTTACGCCCGGAAGACAAACCAGCCATCTGGCTCAACGAAAAACGGATGGCAACGTATCGTCCCCAAATGCGCGCCTTCTATTACGACTCCAAGAAATACAAAACCTATTTGGAGCAGTTGGGTATCAAGTATCCTACGGTGCGTAGTCAGTAGTGATTTGGCAAGTCAGAGACTTGCCCCACGCCGAATGTAGTCCGCCAGCCGATAGGCTAGCGCTTGGATGGTCGCGGTTGGCTGTTGCCGGGCGCTGGTCACCAGGCTGCTGCCATCCACCAGAAACAGATTCGGAATATCATGCACGCGATTCCACTTGTTCACGACGCTTGTTTTAGGATCGTCGCCCATGCGGCAGCTACCCATCAGGTGGCGCGAGTATGTCATTTCACCGAGAGTACTTTGGTCCGCCCAGACTTTCTTCGCGCCGGCTGCCAGTAGAATCTCCTTCTGGCGTTCCATCAGGAAATCCGCTGCCTTTAGATCATCAGGATGATTCTTGAAGGTGACGCGCATGGCCGGCAAGCCCCAGGCGTCCTTCACTTTATCATCGAGCGAAATGCTGTTCTGTTCCACCGCGAGACAACTGGCGTGCGCGAGCGAGCCGGACATATGCGTGTAATACTGGCCAATCTCTCGCTTCCATTCCGAGCCCCACTGCGGCCCATCCAGCGGCATGCCGGCCAGAGCGAACCCCGCCGGATAATAATCGAAGCGGCCATCGATTCCACCGCCGCCGTAGAATCCGCGTTTCGGATCGGAGCGGTAATAGTCGTGCAGCACTCGCGTAACCACTACACTTTTGTATTCGTTCAGCGGATGCTCGAACAATCCGAACGCGAACCCGCCACCGTCGAACATGAGGTACTTTCCGACATTGCCATTCGAATTCCCGAGCCCCTGCGGAAACGCATTCGATTTCGACATCAGCAGCAGCCGTGGGGTTTCCGCGCCATTGGCGCATACCACAACCGCTTTGGCCCGTTGGAAGACTTCGCGACCATCGGTGTCGAAATAGATGGCGCCCGTCACTCGCCCATCTTTGCCGGCTTCGATCTTGCGAACATACGACTTCGGACGAATCTCGCAACGGCCCGTTTTCACGGCTGCTGGAATCAGTGCCGCGAGCGTGCTGGACTTCGCGCCTACTTCGCATCCGAAGGCTTCACAATATCCGCAATGTACGCAGGCAGCTCGGCCGCGGTACTGTTGCGAGATGATAGCCAGCGGCGCGGGAAACGGGTGCAGGCCCAGCTTCTTGGCCCCACGCTCGAACAACACGCCGGACGATTTCACCGGCATCGGCGGCAACGGATACGGCTTCGAGCGAGGTCCGTCAAATGGATTCGATCCGCCCAAACCGGATATTCCAAGGTCCCATTCAGCCTTGGTGTAGTATGGCTCGAGATCGTCGTACGTGATCGGCCAGTCGCGCAGATCGGCGCCCGGCACCGGTCCCAGCATGGAACGCTCGTGAAAATCCTCGGGATGGAAACGCCAGTAATTCGTGGTGAAATGGACCGACCCGCCGCCCACCATGCAACCGTATTCGACAGCTTGCTGTTGCTGCGCGGCATCGGCCGGTGTTTTGCGAAACGTATTGAGCTGTTTCTTGGGATCGTTGGTGAGCCCGGCGCGAAACATGACGGCGACTTCATCGTGCTTGAAATCTTTTTCGTGACGCCACGGTCCTTGCTCCAGCGCAACCACGCGAAATCCGGCGGTAGCGAGCTCCTTCGCCATGACGCCGCCCGCTGCTCCGATTCCGACCACGATGAAATCCACTTCGTCGGTGGGATGAAATTGAGCCATGCTCATTTCGAACCACCGCGTGCCGCTTCGGCGTCGTAGTAGCCGAAGGGCGGTTCATAGTGCATCTGGTGTTCAACGCCGACGAACTTTAACCCGGCCGGTTGGCCGAAGAATCCAAGAATGGTGTGGAGGCGGACCTGCTGGAAGAAGTCCGTCTTTTCGATCGCCTTTAGCAGCGCGATTTGTTGATCCGTGCTCAGGCCGGCGATCGAAGTCGATGCCGGAAAAAGCTCGGCGCGTTTCGCCTGCGTCTCAGCCAGGCCGCGCCTGTAAAGTTCCTGCTTATCCTGATCGTAGCCGTCGAGCGACCGGTCAATGAACCAGATAACTCCCGCTGTTCCCGCGCCCGGTGTATTGTCGTCGGGGATGATCTGGGCCGCGATGGCCTTAATTTCAGCCGCGTCTGCTGGATGGAACCACACGAATTGGTTCGACTGAGAGTTCTGCGCCCGCAAAACCTCGCTCCAGCAAGCTGCGGCCAGCACCCATTTTCGCCTCGTGATTTTCATGGAACACCAATTATAGCCCGCACCAATTTGAAAGATCACGCTTCAGCAAACGTGCCAGCTTGCTGATGTCATCTCGGTAATAGCCGATCAGGAACCCTCGATCGGCGGGATCTAACACAACGTCCGGCACGCCCGCCTCAAGATAGCGCTTCGAGATGTCGGGGCGAAAAGTTGCGTCCACTTTGAGGAACCGAAAAATATCTGCCACGATCCGCGCCGGGTCCGCTTGATACTCGTCGTACCAATAGATGACGATTCGTTCCGCTGGAAAGGTCTCGAGGTACCGTTTTACTTGCTGGTGGTAAAACCCCATACCGAGAAACGGATGCATCACGTCGATCGGGCCGCCACGCTGCTCGAGGCCCATCTCAATTGCTTCTCGAAAAGAGCAATGAATCGCCCCGTTTCTCAAGGTGTGTAGGTACATGGAGAACGCCATCTCCACGGGATTGCGTAGGATCAGGATGATTCGCGCATCCGGGATGCTGCGTCGAATATTCGCGGCAGCGGAGTCTGACCAGAGGTAGCAGACGCTGGCTTCACCAATCGCCGTCTCGCCATCGGCATTCCGAAACAGTCTCAAATAGTCGGACCATTCCGTCACCACACCACCAAATCGTTTTTCCAGCATCGGACCGTCCAGATACGCCCGCAGCGTGCCGGCATCCTGCTCCGCCCGCGGCCGCAGCCGTTCGCTGAATCGTTCTAGCCGGATCTCGGAAGCAAAGTAATGCGGCTCCTTAATCGGACTCATGTAAATCTCGGGATGTTGGGCCAAATAGTGATACAGCGAAGTTGTACCTGATTTGGGGGCGCCGGCGATGAAGAAATTGGGGAGGGTGGCGGGCTTCATGGCGGCCCGAAGCGAGAGTTTGGCTCCAGTAGAATCCGGTGATGCGGATAGTCGAAGGTTACGGTGAAGCGCTGCAGGATTTCGCCGCCGATTATCGCGCCAATGTCGGGACTGGCTAGCGCGCCTTCTTTTGTGTCGGGTGAAAAGCCGGCCACTGGATTCCGCAATAGATACGGGCCGAGCTGGAGGCCCGCGAGCCGGGCATCAAAACGCTGGGACTCGCCGCTCGCTCCATAAATGGAACTCGCCACCGACTTCGGCACAACATCGAGAACGTGATTTGCGTTCGCGAAAGGCGTGGAGAGCATCAGGCCGCCAGCGCCCGTATCGATGAAGCATTTGGTCTCGATGGGCTCGCGCCCCGGTAGTGTGATCTTCGCTGAGATCAGCGGCCAGTTCCCGAGAAAGGTCAACGGGAGTGCGGCGGCATGATCGCTAGGCACAAAAACCGCCGGGTCGATGATTGTGATTTCCTTGTGCTCGTAATCAACGCGGATTACGAGCCGGCTGAAGACGTCGTAGCCCAGGAGTCCGTCCCAACGCCTTCCAAGCGTCGGCATTCCGGAGGCGGCGTCCAACACAGTGACACTCGGCATCGGAAGCTCCACGCCCGGCAAAGTGAGAACGACATTCTTCGCCAGCGCCAGGCTGGTGGCCCCGGCCGCGCCAACGGCCCGCATTGCGCCTTCGGACGCGAGGCCGATCTTATCCGCCCAGGCTTTCGTCACCACCGATCCTCCCGCGCCGCTGTCCAAAAAGAACCATGCGGTCTCGCTCCCGTTCACGCGCACGGGAACGAAGACGTGCTGGGCGTATACTTCCACAGGAATCACGGTCTGATGCGCCCCATTCGTGAAATGAACCTGCGCGGCTGTCTCGGTAGGTTTTGTGAACAACCCATCCGCGATTGGAGTATTGATCTCGACGTGCTCCGTCGCGATTACAATGTCGAACTTCGGATCGCCCGTCGATTGGATGATCCGGGATGGTATCTTAAAGCCCTCCACATCGCGCCACGCCGAGATGGTAATGGAACGGGGGTTGCCCAGAGGCCCCGTGGTCTCTTCGCGCTTCGGAAGAAAGGTATTCTCGTCGAGAAACACCGTCACTGGATTTCCGCCGTCCGGCTCCAGCCGAACGACGTATGCGGACTGATTCGTATCGTGGCCAGAAAATACGACGACGCCGGCTAGCCGTCCGGGGAAGAGGAACGATTCACTGGCTTCATAGGCGCTCGAGGCTGCGCTTCTCAGATTGCCGCCGGAAAGCTCGTGCACAGCGCCACTCGAATCCATCGCCCAGCCTTGTTTTCCGTCGAAGACGTTCACCTGACGAATGGCGCCCGAGAGATCAAGCGCCATTCGAAATTCACCGCGCCAGGTGCTCCATCGCTCGAACGTTCCCTTCACTCCGCCGGTTTCGACGGACCCCTGGGAGTGCACCGTCCGAACTTGTTCCAGCTTCTCGCGGCCGCCGAGCGCAGCCGCCCATCGATCCAGCACTTGTTCCTTAGTGAGTGCGGAGTTTTGCGCGGAGGTTGACAGTCCCGCGACCAAAAGAGCCACCCAATACGTTTTGCTTGGCACCTGTAATGAGGTATATCACGTGCTAGAATCCGGCATGGCTGATCAACCCATCACGCGCCGCCAAGCCGGCCAGATTCTGGGGGCTGCCGCGGCCACGCCGTTGCTCGCTGCGGAAGCGCCTGACATTTGCTTTCTTACGGCGGTCGAAATGGCCGCGCTGATCCGGCGCAAAAAATTGAGCGCGCGCGAAGTTATGGACGCGCACTTGAAACAGATCGATCGAGTGAATCCGAAAGTGAATGCCATCGTGACGCTGGTGGCGGATCAGGCGCGAGAGAATGCCCGGAAGGCAGACGATGCGCAAGCTCGTGAAGCAACGCTCGGGCCTCTGCACGGATTACCGGTGGCGCACAAAGATCTGGTGGAAACTGCGGGTATCCGCACCACGTTCGGCTCGCCGGTATTCAAGGACAACGTGCCGGCGCGGGATGAAATCCTGGTGGAGCGCATAAAGCGCGCGGGTGCGATCACCGTTGGCAAAACCAACACCCCAGAGTTCGGCGCGGGTTCTCAGACCTTCAACCAGGTTTTCGGCGCGACCAAAAATCCCTACGATCTCACGAAGACCTGCGGCGGAAGCAGTGGCGGAGCGGCGGTCAGCCTGGCGTGCGGCATGGTTCCAATCGCGGATGGCAGCGACAGCGGAGGGTCATTGCGAAACCCGGCCGCGTTCTGCAGCGTGATTGGTTTCCGGACTGCGCCGGGGCGCGTTCCGCATTCAGCGGTGGGAAATGCCTGGGCCACGCTGGACGTTTCCGGACCGATGGGGAGAACGGTGGCCGATGCCGCGCTGTTGCTGAGCGTGATGGCTGGGCCGGATCCACGCTGTCCCATTTCCATCACTGAGCTTGGTTCTCGCTTTGCTGGAAACCTGGAGCGCAACTTCAAAGGAGTGCGCGTGGCCTGGTTCAAGGATATGGGAGGCCTTCCCTTCGATTCCAGAATTCGAACCGCGGTGGAAGCACAGCGCAAGGTATTTGAAAACCTCGGATGCATTGTGGAAGAAGCCGAGCCTGATCTGGCGGGCGCAGAGGAAGCTTACGATACGCTGCGTGCCTGGGGTTACGCGTCGGCCTACGCGCCACTGGTGAAGAGCCATCGGGATCAAGTGAAGGACACGATCATTTGGGAAGTGGAACGCGGCTTGAAACTCAGCGGCGCCGATATCGCCCATGCCGAAAATCTCCACAGCCAAGCCTGGGATCGCATGCGCATGTTTCAGGAGAAGTACGAATATTTCATCGCGCCCAGCACGCAGGTGCCGCCGTTTGATGTGAATCAACCTTACGTCACTGAGATCGAGGGTGTGCGGATGAAAACATACACGGAGTGGATGAAATGCTGCTGGTTGATTTCGATCCTGGAGACGCCTTCCATTTCCATGCCGTGCGGATATACGCCGGAGGGCTTGCCGGTGGGTTTGCAAATCGTCGGACGGCATCGGGATGAATTTAGCGTGCTGCAACTTGCATACGCGTTCGAGCAAGCCGCGCGAGCGGGGCATCGGCGGCCGGGTGTTGCTTGATCACCAAAGTTACCCTCGATAAAGCTGGCCGGATAGTTATTCCCAAACTGGTGCGAGAACGGTTACGGCTCGGTTTCGGGGATAGTCTTGCGTTGCGCAGCGACGGTGAGTGCATCACGCTACAGCCTGTTCGACTCCAAGCACCGCTCAAGAAGGAATATGGCATTTGGGTTTATCAGGGAGAGGGCATGATCCCGATTGAAGAAGTCCCTCATCGGCATAAATCGCCGAGACGTTTCTCGCGCTCGCGATCGAGGAGATCAGCGATGGAAGCATCCGTTGACAAGCCAGAGGCTTGTCCTACGTAGGGCAAGTCTCCGACTTGCCGTGCGCTTCAATGTCCAAATTCCAGCACGCAAGATTGCTTGCGCCACGATGGGTTCAATTTGTTAGAACGCGACTTTGGGAGCGGTTCTGGCGCCGGGTTCGGTCTTGAAATAGGCGTCGTTTCGTTGGAAGCCGAACATCCCGGCGGCGATGCTCTTGGGGAACAGTTCGATATCGGTGTTGTAGCGCTGCACAGTCTCATTGTATTTGCGCCGTTCGACGGCTATGCGATTCTCAGTGCCGGCCAGCTCATCCTGCAGGCGCAGGAAGTTCTCGTTCGATTTTAGCTGCGGATAGTTTTCCACCACCACTAGCAGCCTGCTCAATGCGCCATCCAACTGCGAGTTGGCTTGTATCTTCTCCTGCGGATTGCGCGCGCCGCCCAAAGCCGCGCGAGCATCGGTGACTTCTTTAATCACGGCCTGTTCCTGCTTGGCGAAGCCTTTCACGGTTTCCACCAGATTCGGAATAAGGTCGGCGCGGCGCTGTAGCGCAACGTCCACTTGGGACCAGGCTGCGGTCACCGATTCGCGCTCGGTTACGAGACCATTCTTCTCGCCCATGAGCCAGCCAAAAACCCCCAAGACAATCAAGACCACAACGCCCACTACCACCAGCGCTATCTTCATTTCTCCCTCATTTCTCGAGACGGTCCACGTGTGCCACCACCGCCTCAATCTGCTTCAGATAACTCGCAAATAACGATTCCACATCCACGTCGCCGGGTTTTTTCTTACGCTCGCGCAGGTCGAGCAACGTATCGAACGGGGAAGCATCCACATGAAGGCCGGCCAGATTCTTCGCGACCTCGCGTTTTTGCCAACCGGTTGCGATTCCCGAGAGCAGCAGGGCGTGGCGGGAAAGCACCAGAAAAGTGGATGCTGATTCGATCATCAACCGCAACAGGTCCTTCTGGTCGCCCAGCATGCCGGCCGCCTTCTGGCGCAGCCGCAGCAGCTTTGCGCGCAGATCGTGTTCCACTTGCGCGCGATAGAACGTTTTGTCGATCTCCAGCTTCTCGATCACATCTTTGCCGAACAAAACCCGCCGGCGCTCCTGCATATCGTGGAACTCGATGGGAAAGCAGTCAGTAGAAGTTCGAACTTCCTCTTCGCTCAGCAGCAGGGGCGTCGGATTACCATCGCGCCACCATTTGAAAACGGGCTCCGAGGCGCCCAGTTCAGCGGGAGTGACGCGAGTAAGAACACACAGGACGTTCAGATCCGAGAATTCTCCATGGTGATCGCCGGAAGCGGCCGAGCCATAAAGGATGACGGACACCAAGCGCTCCTGGTGGGCCTTTTGCAAACGATCGACTAAGTCTTGAAGCTTCTGTTCCATTGTTTACCAGTCGGGTGTTTACCAATCGCCGGAAGCTCCGCCTCCGCCCGAGTCGCCGCCTCCGAATCCGCCGAATCCTCCGCCACCACCGCCGCCGCCCCCAAATCCTCCGCCTCCGCCCCAGCCGCCGCGTCCGCCCCCCAATAGGTTACCGAGAATCATACCTATCAGGAAGCCTCCACCACCGCCTCGGCCACCACGGCTCAGCAAAGACAACAGAATCACAACCACGATGGCGATGGCGACAAACGGAATAGACGTCCGGTTGGAGGACACGGGCCGGCGCGGGCGCGGGGAGGAATCGAGCGAAACGCCTTTGGCAGCGGCAATTCGAGATCCCATCTCGCCGACGGCGGCGAATAGGGCCTGTCCATATGCGCCCTGATGTAAAAGTGGACGGGCTTGCCTTAGAACGCCGCCCTCGAAACCATCCGGAAGAATCGGCTCCAATCCATATCCCACTTCGATGCGGTCTTTGTGATCCTTGATGGCAATGAGAAGCAAAATGCCTTCATCCTTGCCCTTTTTGCCGATGCCCCACTTTCGGTAGAGTGCGTTGGCGACGTCTTCCACCGGCTGGCCGTCGAGCGAATCGATGGTGACGACGGCCATCTGAACGCCCGTGACCTGCTCCACCTGGCCGCAGTACGCTTCAAGCTGCTGGTGCGACTGCGGGGTGAGGACGTGCGCGAAATCGTTGATGTAGCCTTGGGGTTTGAGGGAATTGAGATCTAGTGCTAGGAGGGAGGTCGATAAAAGCAAGAGGACAAGCCAGAGGCTTGTCCTACGGGGACGCAGGGCTGCACATCTCAACAGGCCAAGTCCTCGCGCTTGATCTTGAAGTCGCCTAGATTGCCGAGCATGGCTAGCGTGATGTTCTTTGGGTCGAAGAATTCGCGCGCAATTTGCTGCACCTGTTCGGCTGTGACTTCTTCGATGCTCCGGATCATCTCATCCAGGGTGAAAAAGCGCTTGAAGTACATTTCCTGCCTGGCTAAATTGCCCATGCGGCTGGAAGTGGACTCCAGGCCCAACATGAAAGAACCTTTCAAGTGATCCTTGGCGCGCCGCAATTCTTCCGCTGGTACCGGATTTTCCTTCAGCTCGCGGAACTCGGCGACAATCAACTCGATTACCTTGGCTGCCGATTCCGTGGATGTTCCAGCATAGATGGCCATGCATCCGGTGTCGCGATACATGCTGAGCTCGGAGTAGACCGCGTATGCCAAGCCCAGCTTCTCGCGAATATTCTGGAACAGCCGCGAGCTCATGCCCCCGCCCAGCAATGTATTCAGCGCATAACATGCGAAGCGCAGCGCGTGCGGAAGCGGATAGGCCGGAACGCCCATGTACATATGGGTTTGTTCGAGAGAGGCCTTATTGCGAAACACTAAACGGGCGTGCGGAACTGGCGGAGGGTCCGGGGAAAGCGAGCCGTGTACGCGCAAATCCTCAAAGTGCTGGCGCGTCAGCTCCACCAGGCGCTCATGCTTGAGATTCCCGGCGGCGGTGATCAGGATGTTCTTGGGCGAGTAATAGCGGCGATAGTAATGATGGATCATCTCGCGGTCGAACTTCTTCACCGTATCCTTGGTGCCGAGAATTGGCTTGCCGATGGGGTGGTCCTTATAAAAATTGCTCGAGAAAATTTCGTGTAGAAGGTATTCGGGATTGTCCACCTCCATCTTCAGCTCTTCGAGGATGACGCCCTTTTCCTTCTCAATATCCTCGGCGCGAAACAACGGATTCAGAACCATGTCGGCCAGGACATCGAAAGCCAACGGTAAGTGCTCGTCCAGGACCTTGGTGTTGTAACTCACCATTTCTTTGGCGGTGAATGCGTCCAGGCCGCCGCCGATGGAATCCACCGAGCGGGCGATATCCTCGGCCGAGCGCTTGGAGGTTCCCTTGAAAACCATATGCTCGATGAAATGCGAAATCCCGTTTTCATCGGGGGTTTCCGAGCGCGAGCCGGTTCCGATCCACACACCCATCGAAACGGATCGGACGTGCGCCATATGCTCAGTAATCACCCGAACTCCGTTCGGCAGAGTCGTAGTCTCGATCTCGCGAGCTTTCTCGGATACGGTTTCAGTTGCCGGTTCCACTTAACTCCATTTTATCGCGGTTCGGAAGGTAGCGGTGATATACTGAAAAAGTGGCGCAAACTATTGTAGGGCTTGAAGTTGGAGACCTGCAACAGGTCCTGGAGGGCCAACCGGCCTTTCGCGCGCGCCAGATTTACGAGGCGGTGTACCGGCAGAGGGTGTCGGACCTGGTGCAGATCACGGCCCTGCCTGTATCTCTAAGAAAAGAATTGGCTTCTAAATTTCCGCTGGGCCTTCCCCAAGTGGCTGCCGAGTATAAATCCGTGGACGGCACCCGCCGCTACCTGCTGGCCCTCGAAGACCAGAAAACCATAGAAACGGTGCTGATGCCGGAGGAGGGGCGCGACACAATTTGCATTTCGAGTCAGGTGGGGTGTCCGGTAAATTGCCAGTTCTGCCTCACCGCTCTGATGGGATTGGAGCGGAATCTGACGGCGGGAGAAATTGTGGGCCAGGTGCTGTTTGTGATGCAAACGCATCAGCTCTCAACCGGAAGCGACCGGTTGAACATCGTGATGATGGGCATGGGCGAGCCGCTGCTGAACCTGCCTAACGTGATCAAAGCTACTCGCCTGCTGCTGGATCCGAATGGCATTGGATTGTCGCCGCGGAGGATTACTTTATCGACGGCGGGCATAGTTCCGAAGATCGTGGAACTGGGGCGCGAGCCGATCCGGCCGAAGCTCGCGATCTCGCTGAATGCGTCCACGGAAGAACAGCGTCGCGAGCTGATGCCGATCACGCGGAAGTACTCGCTGAAGGATCTGCTGGCGGCATGCAAAGCATATCCGCTGCGGAAATGGGAAAAGCTGACCTTCGAATATGTGTTGCTGAAGGGTGTGAACGACACGGACGCGGACGCGCGGCGGGTGGTGAAGCTGCTGGCGCATCTGAACGCGAAAGTGAATCTGATCGCGCTGAATCCGGGACCGGGGATTGCGTTTGAGACACCGGATGCGGGAAGGGTGGACGCGTTTCAATCGATAGTACGTCGTTCGATGCCGTGCTTCGTACGAAAGCCGCGGGGTCGGGATATTTTTGCGGCTTGTGGGCAGCTGAAGAGAGTGGAGAATTCAGAATTCAAGAATTCATGAAGTCTAGGAAGAAGGATTGCGCGCTGCGGCGCGCCTCCATCTTCTTGAATTCTGACTTCGTGGATTCTGGATTCTATTTGGGATTTGGAGCTATGTCCGCGTTCGTCAGGCCCAGGGCCCATTTGATGGCTTCGAAGTACATGGTCTGAACGTCTTTGCGATCCCAGCTTTCTTCGCGATGGCCTAGCGTGGAATAGTAGACGCGGCCCTTGCCGTACATTTTGGCCCAGGACACCGGGTAGTTCTTGTCCGCCCGGCGCTCGTCGGAGACTCGCGGATTGCTGAGGTCGAGTTTGCTCGGGTCCATGCGGATGATCACGTGAGTCTGGTCGGGGTTGAAATTCTTGACCTGATAGATTTCATCTTTGAACGTGAAGGTTGGCGGGAAGAGCTGCATGCCTGGGAATTTTGGATCGACGACCACCATCGGTGCGTCGAAGACTCCCCAGGGGTGCTGGTTGAAGTAACCGCCGATCATCTCGCCGTATTCGGGCCATTTATAGAACGTGTCGATGGCGCTATGTATGCCGATGAAGCCCTTGCCGTCGTCATGCACGAAGGAAAGCAGATCCTTCTTCTGCTGATCGTCCATGTCCAGTTCGCCAGTGGTATAGAAAATCACCGCGTCGAAATAGTTCAGGTTCTTGGCGTTGCCGGCTTCGAGTTTTTGTTTGGTCAGAAGCTGGGCGTCGGTGCGGATGTAGGTGTCGTAGACGCCGGATTCCTGGCCGAGGCGCTCAATGGTAGCCAGGGCGTGAGAAACCGAGTCATGCTGAAAGCCTTTGACTTCGCCGATAGCGAGGAGTTTTTTCCTTTTGGGTTGAGACGGAGCGGAGACCGTTAGCGCGAAACCGAGGAAGAGTGCTAGTGAGAGACGGTACATGGCAATAGCATACAGGAGGCAGGCTGCAGGATGCAGGCGGCAGCAAGCAAACCCATCCGGCGATCGCTGCGTTCTGCCGCCTGCCTCCTGCCGCCTGCCGCCTGTCTCCTGCCGCCTGTCTCCTGCCGCCTGTCTTCTACATTCGCTGCATTCTGCGGAGCGTGAACGCTTCCGGGTGAACGTTCGCGTCTTTCAGCTTTTTCCAGTCGTCGCTGATATGGATCAGTTTTCCGCTGATGTGGTTGGATTGTTCGGAGGCCAGGAACAGGGCGAGCTGAATTTGTTTTTCGGGTGCGCCGCCGCCGGTCCGGCGGATCTCGAGGGCGTCTTCAGTTTCCTTCCAACCCGCTTTGTCGCCGGCGCGCAGGATTTCATCTGTCATGTGCGTGTAAGTGCCACCCGGACTCATGCAGTTGATCTGGACGTTGTGATCGCGTACCTCTTCGGCAATGGTTTCCACCAGCCGCACCACAGCGGCTTTGGAGGCGGCGTAGGCGGAGAAATTGGGGCGGGCGCTGGCGGCGCCTCCTCCGCTGAGTACGATAATTTTGCCGGAGCGCTGCTCGATCATGTGAGGCAGGACCGCCTTGCACGCGTTCATCACGCCCAGAAGATTGATGTTAATTGTCTCGGCCCAAGCCTTCGGCGATTGTTCCACGAAAGATCCAATGGGCCCCTGGACTGCTGCTGCGCATACCAGAACGTGGACTCCTCCGTAGTCGCGGCGCATGCGGTCCACAGCGGCGTTGAGCTGCTCGAAATCCGTAACGTCGGTTCGAATGCGCAGTGCATTGCCGCCGGCATGCTCAATCTCGAGGTGCGCCAGATCCAGCTCGCCTTTGCTGCGTGCAAGCAGTCCCACCTTGGCTCCGGCAGCCGCGAATCCGAGGGCCAGCCGTTTGCCGATGCCACGGCCGGCGCCAGTGACCAGAACACCCGCGTTCGTCAGAGAATGCAAAAGCGGAATCCTTCCAATTAACGGTAGTACAAAAAAGGGGGACTGGGGGCTGGGGACTGGTTGCTGGTGGCTGTCGCTCGGGCTAGAACCAGAAACCAGGAACCAGAAACTAGAAACGTGGGGGTTTATGGCGGTACATGCCTTCGTCGGCGCGCTGGAAGACTTGTTCGGCGGTTTCTCCGGCTCCCCGTTCAGAGACGCCGAATGAAACACCGATATTGACGGTGGTTTCCTGACCTTCAACGACCACTTTGTAGGCGCCGCTCAGCAGCCGCGCAATTTCCTCGGCGCGCACTTCGGCGTTCGCGATGGAACATTCAAGAATGACGACAAATTCATCACCGCCCCACCGGCACACGAAATCGCGTGGGCGGACCTGGTTACTGAGCCGATTCCCCAATTGCTTGAGAATCTCGTCTCCACAGAGGTGCCCATGATCGTAGTTGACGCGCTGGAATGTATTGAGGTCGAACAAGAGGATGCAGAATTCGCGATTGGCCGCGACGCGCGCTGCCAACTGGCGATCGAATTCCCGGCGGTTCGGGACCCCGGTCAACGGATCGATGGACGCCAGAAATTCCACTTCACGCAACTTATCCTGGAACTCGGCCAGCTTTGCTTGCAAATGGGCATTGGCATCGCGGCCGTCCTGTTCCATGGACTCCACGAATCCACGCAGCTCGACCGCTTGTCCGGCCGCCAGCGCGCGGTCGCCCGATCGCGCCACCTGTTCCATCTGTTCCACAAACCGCGCCAGCCTCTCGATGTACTTCTCATTACGGACTGCCACCGCGCTTTCACTCTGCGCGAGCAAGGCCAGAGCCTTGGCCACATCCTCGGCTAGAACATTGTTGTACTGACGAGCCTTGTTCGAGAAGTCGATGAGTTCGGAATGAAGAGCAGTGCGGCTTTCTTCGAGCGTCTGAACGCTGGCGCGGTAGGCCACCCGGCCTCGCAAACGGACTAACTGGTCGTGACAGGAGGCGCCGATTTCGCCGCACAGACCAGCCACGGTTTCAGCGATATCCAGAATCGATGCCAGGTAACAATCCAGCGCGGCATCGGATTCAGATTGTGGTTGCCTTTCCGGCGAGCTCATCGGCAGAAAATCCTGTGCGGCTATTTCGGAGCTGGCTTGGGAGCTTCCGGCGGAGCTTTCCGGTCGAAGCCTTCCTGATAAGCTTCCACGCCTCGCGACGGAACCGCGATCTTGATCACTTTGCGGTTGTCATCCACCCAAAAATCGAGAACAAGGGGCTGGGTATTGGGTTGGCTATCCGGCGGGGTTCCGCTGATGGTCAGATGGTTCAGCTCGACAGTTTTGCCGGCGAACTCCACTTTCTCGCGGCCTTTGAAAACCACGGTGCCGGGGACTTCTGCCTGGCCGAGTACGTAGATGGGCATTTGCTGCGGATCTTGATTTTTCAATTCGGCGCGCATCGCGAGCAGGCTCCAGGGATAAAGCGGGAAATTCGCGCTGACCACCAGGGCGTCGGCCGAAACCTTATCCTCCTTGCTCTGGGGACCCTGCCCGGAATCCATCTCGTTCTTGGCTTTGCCATCCGCGAATGTTGTTTTGACGTTCATCTGCACCTGGCCCAGCTTGCCTTTGGCCACCGCATCCAGCGGATGAAATTTTTCGTCGGTGACCACCTTGAATTGTTCGATGTCGATTTTGATCGGTCCAATTGCGGCGTTGGCGGAGCCGTCCACTTCGATCTTGCCGTCCGCTTTCTGGACTGTATATGTTTCGGTGGCGATGGCCTTGCCGGTCATGTACAAAGTCAACTTGCCGCCGGTACCGGGCGATGCCGCGGATGCGGGCGCGGACTGGACTGCAGCTCGAGCCGGTTTGTTTAGCAGAGCCTTGATGTCGTCCGGCATATCAAACCGGTCCTTGGGCATGTCCACATTGAATTCCAGGCTCTGGACGGTAATCTGAATCTCTTGACCGGCGACTTTGTTGGTGATCTTGTGCGCCGCCAGGATGTCGCCCTCCTTGCGGTAGTCGTCGGCGATTACCTCGGCGGTGACGTCTCCCATTTGCATGGAGCGCGTAGTGGTGGTCTTGATAAGCAAGCCGGATTTCTTGTCATAGAAGCGCGTGGCCGGATTGCCTTGTTGGGGCGTCAGCACCACTTTGTAGCATTCGTGGTCCTGCACCGTTTCGACGCCCGTGGTCTCAGCCTTGACGTACAGTTTGCGCCACTGGATGTCGGCGTTGAACGTGGCATCGCGGAAGGCGTCCGCTTTCTCGATACCCTGTTTGATCCGAGGACCTTGGATCGCGGAATTCTCCCAGGCCACATCGCCGGTGGTTCCGGAATCGATCTTTCCGACGCCTGCGATATCGACGATGACGCGGATCTGGTCCGGCTCAGTCTGGTAAACCGTGATAGTTCCCTTCACCCCCCGGCCTACAACTTCAATATTGCCGTGCATGACTTCGTTATGGTGTTTATCAAAGACGGCTTTGCCGCCCGCGACTTCGATGAATCTATCCAGGATGGTGTCGGCCTTGGGCAGTTCGTCGGCTGCTGCAAAAAAGGGTCCGGTGGTGAAAAGAAGGGCGAGCGCAAGCTTGTTCATGGAGTTCCTCGGCTGAACCTTCAGTTTGGCACAGACGGGCTGGCAAGTCGGAGACTTGCCCCACGCTGAACTATTTGTCGCTGCTGCAGGTTTCGCCGACCCATTTCGCAGTGAACGACGAATTGATGTCCATGTTTCCACTGTCACTGGTCACGGTCATCTTGACAGTGCCTTTGACGTGTTCGGAGTCCAGGGCCTCGAAACGCAGTGTTCCGCTCGATTTTCTGTTGTTCCGGCTGCATTCCACATGGATCTCCTGCATGCTCCCGGTGGAAGTGACCAACGTATTGGTGCAGGCTTTGTCGTTATTTCCAAAGGTGAGCGGTTGATCCAGCTTTTCCTTTTTCACGCAGCTCTTATGAACTATGGTACGGCCGCTGAGAGACTTGGTCTGCTCCTCGAGCCGGGCGCGTTGCTCCGGCGTCATTCTGGCGAGCGCCTCCACTGGTATTGGTGGAGCACCGTTCATAGCCACGGTCACGCTGGCCTCCCATTCACCGGTCTTAACATCAAGCGGGTGGAACGTGTCGGCTGCCCAGCCAATGGTGCAGCAGGCTGCCAGCGCTAACCCAAGTGCAATTTTTGTTATCAAACGAACCTCCGTATATTTATTATGGACGAACGGAGTCGCGAGACGGTGCAAGGCAATCCCATGAGCGGACACACGGAAATACCTTATTCCGGCAAACTCGAACAAACCACGGCGTGGCGGGCTGGCAGGTGAGTTGCTTAATGCCAGGCGGCAGGAGTGTCGAGAAACCCAGGAGGCGAATATGCCAAGAGTGGAACGCATGCGCGATTTCTTGTCCGGCCCGCTAACGCCGGCCTACATGGACATAAAGGCTGGAGAAGGTTGGAAGCCGGTGGTGGTGATCTGGGAGCGCCAGGTGGAAGGCGGCAAGCCGGAGCCTGCGAACATCACCGAGCAGGTGCCCTACGGTTTGAAGATTTCCGAGGATTGCCTGCAGCTGGAGCAGGACATCCAGGAGAAGGAAGCGCTAGTTGTGATGCTGGAAATGATCATCCAGGAGAAGCCGCTCACCGAGATTGCCGAATCGTTGAACCAGCGCGGCTTTCGAACCCGCTACAACAACAAGTGGACTCCCGGAGCGGTTTTCGACATGTTGCCGCGCCTGATTGAAGTGGGTCCTCGGGTGTTCACGAGCGAGGAGTGGGTGGAGCGGAGAGGTAGATTAATGAACGCGGTCTAACGCCGTTGTTCTGCTGCGCGAACCGAGGAACCGATTAACCGAAGAACCGCGCGCTTCGCGCGTTGCGCTGCGCTTTATGCCCCTGATCTGATTGCAGGTCCTCTTCTCCTCTATTGTTTCTATCATCATGTTGAAGAAACCCTGGTGGGTATCGGCGTGCAGTAATTCTGTCCCAGCGAGTAATTGAGGAGCTGGTTTCGGACGCCCACACGTAGTCCCGCCCGGCGTCAAACCAGCCGTCACCGGCGTCGTGTCATCACGCGCGGACGAATTCAATACTTCAATCACCACCGGTAAACGGACTGTGTCTACCGAGTCCCGCCTGACGGCATAACTTCGACGGGAAGATCGTCGGCGTTGCGGCCGCTAGTTCTACCACCGCCGCAAATCAAGCCTTGTGGGAAGGGACGTGGCGAGATGGCTGCCAGCAGGAGAGCTGGGAAACGGGATTTCGATGAGTTGGAGCGCAGGAGACTACAAGCGGCGAAGCTGCTTAAACGGGGACTGAGCCAGGCGGAAGTAGCTCGCCGATTAAAAGTGAGTCGCGAGAGTGTGCGGCGCTGGTCGGATCGAATTGAGACTGGAAGCTCGAGACTCGGGCTGAGCAAAGCGGGGCAGCCTGGCCGTAAACCGAAGCTCGGGCCGGTAGAACTGAAGAAACTGAAAGCAATCCTAAAAGCTGGACCAGCAAAGTCCGGGTTCGCAACCGGGGCGTGGAGCCTCAGGTGCGTCGCGACCGTCATTCGCAAAGAGTTTGAGGTCAAATATCACCCCCGGCATGTTTCCTGGATCTTGCGCAAGAAACTGGGCGTCTCCCTTAGCGCGCGTTCGCGCGGATAGGTTCGGCTGCTCGGCGGCAATTGCCGAATTGTCACCGTTTAGTGCTTGCTTAATCTGTCACTCTATTATATGATGACAGTAAGCATCACTAAGCCGCCGGAGTTTCCTCGGGGAACAATTCGCGGGCGCTGTCCACGCGAAGCGGCTTGGTAGGGTGCACGAGCCAGTCCGGCCGCGGCCGAAGCCACATCACCATGCTAACGATCCGGTTCGGAAGCCAACTGTCGCCAGGCGCGAACTGAAGAACCGACTAACGGAAGAACCGGAGAACGGCGCCGGGCGCTTCGCGTTGCGCCCTATCGTGATAGCGGCTGGGGGTGGTTCCCAACTCGCGGCGGAACATCGAAATGAACGCGCTGGTGCTGTCGTAGCCGGTTTCCAGTGCGACGTTCGTCACGGACTCTCCGGCCGCCAGTAATCGCAGCGCGTGGAGCAGGCGCAGGCGCTGCCTCCATTTTGCGAATCCCATATTGGTTTCCGAGCGGAACAAGCGCTCGATGGTTCGCGGACTTGCGCCAGCCTGCCGTGCGATCTCTTCCAGCGATGCCGGCTCGGCCGGATTAGCTTTCAACAAATCAGCAACCTTTGATGCGCGAGCGTCGCGGGGCATGGGTAGCTGCAGGGGCGCCGCGGGCAGCGCCTGGATCTGGTCTAGCATCACGCCGATCAGGCGCGCTTCGGAAGGAATGCTGCGCTGGAGTGTTTGGCGAGCGACCGCATCCAGGATCAGTTCGCGCAGGAGCGGTGGGACGTTCACCGTGCAGCACTCCTTGGGCAGAGCCTTCGAAAGAGCCGGTAGCAGGTAGAGCGTCCGCATGGATACGGCGCCGGACATCTGCACGCTATGTTGGACATTAGCTGGGATCCATACCGCGCGATGCGGAGGCACCACCCAGGAGCCGCTGGCGGTATGGATGGTCATCACGCCTTCGGAGGCATAAAGCAGTTGGTGCCAATCATGGGAATGCGGAGGAATGACGTGGCCGGGCGAGTAAGTGGCGGCGAGAGTACGGATAACGACATCGACCTCTTGACGTGTTCGCGACACCAACTGGCAGTTTATCGCAAGATCGCCAGCCCGTTGCCAGCTACCATGTCATAGATGGCCAACAATATTCGACATTTTTCGATCAACGCCGATGACCTGCCGCGTGCCCGCAAGTTTTACGAAGAGGTTTTCGGATGGAAGTTCGAGCCGTGGGGACCGCCGGGTTTCTTTCTGATCCATACCGGGAATGAGCAAGACCCGGGGATACAAGGTTCGCTGCAAGGCCGGCGCGAGTTGGTCCCGGGGCAGAGAATGACAGGATTCGAATGCAGCGTCTCGGTGGATGATGTGGACGTGATCGCGAAAGCAGTGGTGGCGAATGGCGGAAAGGTGATTATGCAGAAGGTGACCATTCCGACGGTCGGCCGCTTGATCTTTTTTCAAGACCCGGAGGGGAATGT
>PMUN01000139.1 GCA_003166875.1 Bryobacterales bacterium
ACTCCAGGGGTTCACTTCAGAAAGCAGGCGGCAGGAAGCAGGCGGCAGGCGGCAGCGATCCGGATAGACTGCGTTGCTTGCTGCATCCTTCCACCGTCGCCCTTAGTCTTCTGCTTTCTGCTTTCTGCTTTCTGCTGCCTGCTGCCTGCTGCCTGCCGCCTCTTCCTATTGACATTCTATAGGGGTTGGTGGCAATCTTCATATAGAGACTCTATATGTCACTTGCTTCCCGGGCTTCCAGCTTGCTGCGCAATTTGTTTCGCAAGGATCGTGTGGAGCGGGATCTGGATCTCGAGGTCCGCGGTTACGTTGAGATGTTGGAGGCGGACAAGGTCACCACAGGCATGCGACGCGACGAAGCGCATCGCGCGGCCCTGTTGGAGCTGGGTGGCGTGGAGCAGGTGAAAGAACAGGTTCGAGAAGTCCGGATCGGCAATCTGCTCGAGAACCTGTGGCAGGATCTGCGCTACGGTTGCCGGACTCTCGCGCGGAATCCCGGATTCACAGCGGTGGCCGTGGTTTCGCTTGCCCTCGGGATCGGCGGCAACTCCGCGATGTTCAGCATCGTCAATGGCGTTCTTCTGCAGCCTCTGCCCTACCCTGCGCCGGACCGTCTGGTCCGCGTGACCGGCTATTATCCCAAAGGCGCGCTCGAGGTGCTGCAGCAGGACAGCCGGATCATGGACGTTGCCGGCTACGATCCCGGTAGCGAGTTCAATCTTACCGGGCAAGGCGAAGCGGTCCGGTTGGTTGGGAGCACGGTATCGGCAAATTTCTTCTCGATACTCGGCGCCCAGGCCGGAACTGGCCGCACTTTTCAGCCTGGCGAAGATGTTCCTGGCCCGGACCGGCTGGTGATTCTGAGCCACGCGCTGTGGCGGAAGAAGTTCGGAGGCGATCCAGCGGTCATCGGACGAATGATTACGATTGATGGCGTGGGCCGGGAAGTTGTGGGAGTGATGCCGGTGAGTTTTGGCTTTCCATCGTTCGAAGAACAGCTCTGGATTCCACTTCACATGGATTCGAGAGATTCGGAGGACTTCTGGGGGAAGGGCTTCATGCCCGTGATCGCGCGGCTGCGCCCGGGCGCAAACATTTCTCAAGCCCAAAACGAACTGCGTCCCCTCATCGCGCGGGCCATCACGCAGTTTTCATATCCTATGGCGCGTACTTGGAACGCCGACGCGGCCGTTCTCTCATTGCAGGAGGACATGGTACACGACGTCCGCCGCAAGCTACTTTTGCTGCTGTGCGCGGTGGGATTCGTGCTATTGATTGCCTGCGCGAACGTGGCTCGCCTGCTGCTTTCGCGTTCGGTGGCGCGAGCCAAGGAAATAGCTCTCCGCGTCTCGCTGGGAGCATCCCGTGGACGAATCCTGAGGCAGCTTTTGACAGAAAGCGTGGTGCTGGCCCTGGCCGGCGGAGGACTGGGCTTGGCCCTGACTTTCCTGTTTCTAACGGTTTTAAAATCCGCATTGCCGGCCGAGACTCCGCGATTATCCGAGGCAGGCATCGATTGGCTATCGCTCGGATTCGTGGCGCTGCTGGCGATTTTGAGTGGATTGATTTCAGGACTGGCGCCGGCGCTTAGCGCATCTCGAGTGAATCTGGCGGGATCGATCAAAACCGGAGGACAGCGGTCGAGAGGTGCGGCGGGAGTTCGCTTGCGAAGCTATCTGGTGGCGGGCGAGGTGGCGCTGACAGTTGTATTGGTGGTTGGTGCGGGGCTGCTGATCAAGAGCCTGTGGCGCCTGACGCAAGTGAATCCGGGCTTTCAGCCTGAGCGTATTCTCACCGTTCGGATCTCGCCCAGCCAGTCCTTTTGCAAACAGCGTGCTGCGTGCGTGGCTCTTTATGACGAACTGCTGCGGCAGGTGCGCGGGATCAGCGGTGTATCCGAGGTTGCCGCGGTTAACGCGGTTCCTCTAAGCACCGATGTTCCGGCCGTCGTGGTGGATCTGGAAGGACATCCCAGGAAAGCGGCCGAGACTCTGGCGCCCACGCCTTGGGCGGGCGCGATCACACCCGACTACTTCCGGATGATGCGCATTCCACTGCTCGCGGGGCGCAGCTTCAGTGACGCCGACGGAATGAAAGCGCCGGGCGTTGTTTTGGTGAGTGCGTCGACAGCGCGCCGTTACTGGCCGAATGAAAATCCCGTCGGCAAGCACATTAAGACCGTTTGGGAACAGCAATGGCGAACCGTGGTAGGAGTGGTCGCGGACGTTCGGCAATATGATCTGGCCAACCACACGCCGGACTGGATCAAAGGAACCATCTACATGCCGTATCCGCAAGCGGTGGATTTGACCGAGGAAATTCCGGCCACTATGAATCTGCTGTTTCGGACCACGGCGGACGCGGGACGCGTGGCGCAGGAGGTTCGGCAGTTAGTGGCCAGTGTGAATCCAAATGTCCCGGTGGGCGAGGTGCGAACCATGGATGCGGTGGTGGAGAGATCCACTTTGCAATCGCGCTCCATCATGTGGCTTTTCATTGCCTTCGCTGGCTCGGCTTTGATCCTGGCGGCGATCGGCGTCTATGGAGTGGTTTCCTTTTCGGCGGCGCAGAGGACTTATGAAATCGGAGTACGGGTGGCTCTGGGCGCAACACGAAGCAGTGTCTTCGGCATGGTGTTAGGACAAGGCTTGCGGCTGGTATTCACGGGACTCGCGGCTGGCGTTGTGGCGTCGTTGCTGCTGACCCGAATGTTGACGAGTCTGCTGTACGGCGTGGCTGCCACCGATCCCATCACGTTTCTCGCGGTGGGTGTCCTGCTAATCGCCACTGCCGCGCTGGCCGGTTATCTTCCGGCGCGGAAAGCTTCCCGTATTGATCCATTGACGGCGTTGCGCGTAGATTAACCCGCCTTTACAAAATCAATATACCCACGCCGTGGATCCGTACTCACCAGCTTCACGCGCAACTGGTCGCCCACATCCACACCCTGTTGGCCCCGGGCGAGAATCCCTTCCGCCGGCGGATCCAACACGCGCACGAAAGTGCCTTTCGGTGTAACGCCGGTCACCACAGCCGCGAACGTTTGTCCGATCTTCGGCTCGAGCGCCACCGCCGCAATGCGCTTGTTCATCACCCGTTCCACTTTTCGCGCCGCATCTTCTTTTAGAGTGCAGTTCTTTGCAATCGAATCCAGTTGGTCGGCCGAATAGGGCGCTGCCGTTCGCGATAGAACTGCCTTGATCAACCGCTGCGTCACTGTATCCGCGAAGCGGCGGTTCGGCGCGGTGGAATGAGTGTAGTCATGCGCCGCCAGCGCGAAATGTCCCTGTTGTTCCTCGCCGGGCCGCGACAAAACATACTCGCCCGGCCCCATCAGCTTCACTATGGCGAGTGAAAGATCGGCATAGTGGACCGCATCAGCGGTTTTCCTCTTCTCCAAAAACGCATTCAGAGCCCCGGAATTCGGCGCCGTGGGTAGCTTTTCGCCGTAGCGCGCGGCTAGCTCAACAATGCGCGGCCAACGCTCCGGCGTTTTTACCACGCGACGAATGGAGCACGCACCTGCGTCAGTGAGCGTCTTGGCCATAACCCCGTTAGCGGCCACCATAAAATTTTCAATCAGCTCGGTGGCTCGATTCTTCTTGCTGACGGTGATCCCCTCGACTTTTCCATCGGAAATCACCGGTTCCGCTTCCTCGCGATCCAGGTCCAGAGCCCCAAGTCTGCGCCGTTCGCTCAGCAAGCTCTGCGCTGCTTCATCCTGCAGCTTGAGCTGCTCCTGCAACGCGGCCGAGCTGCCAACCTTTGCTGGCGGCGCAGATTTTCCCTCCAACCACGCGCCCACCGCGTTGTAGCTCAACTGCGCCTGATTGCGCACCAGTGCGCGATAAATGCTGTTCGACGAAACAGAACCGTCGCCGCCCACCACCATATCGATCACTATCGCCAACCTGTCAGCGCCCTCGTTGAGCGAAGTAATATCGGTTGATAATTGCTCGGGCAGCATCGGAAAAGTTGTTATGCCGGTATATACCGATGTAGTTTCTCCGGCCGCATGCTGATCGATCGGCGAACCGATGGTTACAACAGAATCGACATCGGCGATCGCGATCATGATTCGGATTCCGCCGCTCACACGCTCGGCGGCCTCCGCTTGATCCAAATCGCGCGATGTATCGTTATCAATGGAAGACCATTCGATCGCGCGCAGATCGCGTACATCGCCTCCAGCCGGCAAGCCCGCCCCTGGCCTCAGCGCCTTCAGTTGCTGTTGGACCTCAGGAGGAAAATCAGGATGAAACCCTTCGTCGATCATCTCCTGGTGGGCCGAGGCAGCCAGATCAAATCCATTGGCGAGCATGCACAGAAAGCCTACCATGTGGAAGGCGCCCGGCGCGGTCACCGCAGCGAGCGTGGGCGGTCGTCAGCTCAGCGCGATCTCCACTAGAGGGCTGTCCGCGCACGAACCTTAGCGTCGAGTCTATCTCATGGGCTTTCAGCCCATCCAATGGAATGAAAACCTTCGATCAGCGAGTGGGGCGGACCCCCTGGACCCGCTCTTCGAGCGCCGAACAAGGTTCCAGCCGGCCGACGTGGGCGTCGGCCGCGGACCAGGGGGTCCGCCCTACCTTGCGTTCTGGCAGAATTGTGCAAGTGACTCAATGAGCCAGCTCGCCCGGCGGCTGGGCCTGTTCGACGCCACCATGATTGTGATGGGAGGCATCATAGGCTCCGGCATCTTCATCAATCCGTACATTGTCGCGCGCCACTTGCGCACGCCCGCGCTGATCCTGGGTGCTTGGGCGCTGGGAGGCTGGGTCGCACTGAGCGGCGGTTTCATCTGGGCGGAGCTGGCCGCGCGGCGTCCGCTACTGGGCGGCCAGTATGCGTACTTGCGCGAAGCTTATCATCCCTCTGTTGCATTCATCTACGGCTGGACGTTGCTAGTGGTAATCCAAACGGGCGGAATGGCCGCGGTAGCCGTTACATTCGCGCGCTACTTTCTGGACGTGACTCACCTGGAAGTTGCCGATGGGATCATCGCCATCCTGGTGCTGGCGTTCCTCACCATCGTCAATTGTCTGGGCGTGCGGGCGGGCAGCACTGCACAGAATGTTCTGATGTCGATGAAGATTGCCGCTATCGCCGGGATCGTGGTTTGTGGAATTGCTTTCACCGGCCACCCGCATCCGGTAGCTACGGCCGAGCTACCGCCGCTGCGCTCCTGGGATCTGTTGAAGGCAGCCGGAGCAGCGCTAACGCCGATCGCGTTCTCTTACGGTGGTTGGCAGACTTCCAGTTTCATGTCGGCGGAGCTTCGCGATCCGCGGCGCGATCTGACGCGCGGGCTGTTGATCGGCGTGATGGGCGTTGTGATTCTGTATCTATCGATGAACTTCGTTTATATCCGAGTGCTTGGTCCGGATGGCCTGGCCGCCACCACGACGCCGGCTTCCACGGCGATGCAGGCCGCCATCGGATCGCGCGGGGCAAATATTACGGCCATTATTATCGCGGTCTCGACGCTCGGGTTCTTGAGCCAGGGAATGCTCACGGCGCCGCGAGTCTATTTCGCCATGGCCGAGGATGGCCTGTTTTTTCGCAGTGTAGCTTTTGTTTCGAAGCGCACGCAGGTACCGGTGGTGGCCATCTCGCTGCAAGGGGTCCTGGCCATGATCATCGCGTTGAGCGGCCGTTATGAACAGATTCTCAACTACGTGATTTCGTCCGATTTCATATTCTTCGGGCTGACTGCGTCGACTTTATTTGTGTTTCGACGGCGTGCGCGCTCGGACGAGAAGGTGGGATATCTTGTGCCTGGCCATCCCTGGACCACAGGATTGTTCATCGCCGCAAGCGCGCTGATCGTGATCGGCACCGTCTACAGCCATCCGAAGGAGAGTCTAGTGGGTTGGATGATTCTAGCTTCTGGAATTCCGGTGTATTTATATTGGCGGCATTGGGGGCGAAAGGTGAAGGCATGAAGCGCGCGATGAGCTCGACGTATATGCAGTGGGCCAAGAAGCGATCCGGTTCCCGCTACAATCTGGCCACCAGCGGTCTTCGAAGCTATTCGCTGGCTGGGCTTCCGGTAACTATCGAGGATCTGGATCCGCTCTCGCGGGCGGGTGGTTACGGATACCCGCCGCTTACAGAAGTGCTGGCTGCGCACTGCGGCGTTGCACCGGAGAATGTGGTGACAGCGGCCGGCACATCCATGGCGAACATGCTGGCCATGGCAGCGATCTTGGAGCCGGGCGACGAAGTGCTGGTGGAACATCCAGCGTATGAATTGTTGCTGGCGGCGCTTGGATATTTGCAGGCCGATATTCGCCGCTTTTCGCGCCGTGCTGAAAACGGGTTTGCGCTGGATCCGGCGGAGGTCGAGCTCGCCATTACGCCTCGAACACGGTTGATTGTGATTACCAATCTTCACAATCCTTCGAGTGCATTCGCGACTGAGGAACAGTTGCGCCCGATTGGCGCGATAGCGCGGCGCGTGGGCGCACGTGTTCTGATGGACGAGGTTTACGTGGACGCTCAATTCCAGTTGGCGCCGCGACCCTCTGTTCACATGGGCCCTGAGTTTGTGGTGACCAGCAGTCTCACGAAAGTATACGGGCTGAGCGGGCTGCGCTGCGGTTGGATTCTCGCCGAACCGGAACTCGCGCGCCGCATCTGGCTGCTCGACGATTTGTTCGACGTCAATATGGCGCATCCGGCGGAGCGGCTAAGCGTAGTGGTGTTCCAGAACTTCGAGCGTATTCGCGAGCAGTCGCGCGCGTTGCTGGATACAAACCGCGTGTTGTTGAATCAGTTTCTGGCTAGCCGTACGGATCTGGAAGTTCGACCGCTGGAATTTGGAACTACTGTTTTTCCGCGGCTGCTGACGGGTGCGGTGGATCAATTTTGTGAGTTATTTCGGGACAAGTACGATGGCACGGTTGTGCCGGGATCATTTTTCGAGATGGCGGATCATTTTCGGATTGGGATTGGGGGCGAGACGGGGGCACTGCGGGAGAGTTTGGAGAAGTTGGGAGTGGCGTTGGATGAATTTGGAAAGAGCACCGACTCCCTTACGGTCGCGGTTCGGTAGCACTCTCGAAAACATCGCAAGCGTACGCGGTTAGAGAGTGTTAGCGTTGAATGCGAGCCGAGCCTCCTTTCGCGAAGGATTGCACTTGTTCTAGGGTGGCCATGGTGGTGTCGCCGGGGAACGTTGTTAGCAGAGCGCCGTGGGCCCAGCCTAGCTTGAGGGCTTGTTCGGGTGATTCTCCCGCCATGAGGCCATAGAAGAATCCGGACGCGAATCCATCGCCGCCGCCGACGCGATCGTAAATGTGAAGCTGACAGGTGGGGGCGACGTAATTCCGGCTGTCAACCCAAGCAACAGCCGACCAATCGTGCCAGTTGGTGGAGTGAACTTCGCGCAGCGTGGTTGCAACGATCTTGATGCGCGGGTGCTGCTCGATGACTTGTCCGATCATGCCGAAAAACGCGCTGGGGTCGAGCTTCGACTCCGCCGTTATTTCAGGGCCGGACACGCCTAGCCCTTTTTGCAAATCTTCCTCATTGCCGACCAGGATATCGACGTTTTCGACGATGCGTTTGACAACGGAACGGGCGCGATCCTGGCCACCCGAAATTTTCCAGAGCTTTTCGCGGAAATTCAAATCAAAAGAGACCACTGCGCCGGCGGCTTTCGCGGCCTGCATGCCTTCGATAATCAGCTCGGCCGTAGTGGGTGAGAGCGCGGCGAAGATGCCGCCGCTATGGAACCAGCGGATGCCGCCGGCGAAGATGGCGTTCCAATCGAAGTCGCCCGGCTTGAGGCGCGCCGCTGCCTCATTCGAGCGATTGTAGAAGACCACGGGTGGGCGCACTCCGAAGCCTCGGTCGCTATAGACGGTGGCAACGTTTGGGCCAGCTACTCCGTCGTGCTCAAAGCGCTTGTAGAAGGGCTTTACGCCCATGGCCTTTACGCGTTCGCTGACCAATTCGCCGATGGGATAATCCACCATGGCGGTCACAATTGCGGTGCGCATGCGGAAGCAATCCGCCAGATTGGCTGCTACGTTGAACTCGCCGCCGCTGACGTGGATCTGGCACTCGGTGGCTTTGCGGAAGGGGATGATGCCGGGGTCCAGGCGGTGGATCAATGCGCCTAGCGAGACGAAATCGAGCTCGGCTTCACTCGGGATGTTCAGCATTTTTCTGGAGTGATTATAGCGCGGCGCCAAAAACCGGTTCGGAAGCTCGCCCGTCGTGTTGGCAGGCGAAAGCGCCCGCCCCACAGAGCAGCATAGCCGCAACCAAAACCGGGCCGACGAGGGCGTCGGCCGCGGACCAGGGGGTCCGCTCCACAAATCGTCGCAGGCTGCAAAGATTTTCAGGTCTAGTAGTACATTGGCGTTCTTTCACATACCCTGGCGCGCGGGGCTACAGTTCGAGCCCGATCGGGTCGCGCCCACGTTCGGAGATGAAGCGCGAGCGTCAGCGCGGGGCCGGGGGGGTGGGGTCGTCCAGGATCAGGATCTCTACGCGACGGTTGGCTGCGCGGCCGGCCTCTGTGTCGTTTGAGTCGAGCGGGTGATTTGAGCCATAGCTTTGAATCGAGAGACGGGATTCAGGTATGCCGTACTCGGTTGTCAATAGCGCCAGAAGGCTCAGGCTGCGCGCCGCCGAAAGCTCCCAATTGTTGCTGAAGCGGCGATTGTGGATCGGAATGGTATCTGCATGCCCCACTAGCGCTACTTTGTTATTGGTTTCGCGGAGCACGACGGCGATTTGAGAGAGGGCCGGCAGCGCCTGGCGGTTCACTTGATCCTCGCCGGAAGCGAACAGAACAGCCTGTTGAAGGCTGATGACCAGGCCACGGGGTTCCAGCTTTACGTCCAAACCCTGCGGCTTCAGCTTGCGCTCGGCGTCCACAAGAGCAGCGCGCGGGTCTACCTTGGGGCGCACTGGCGCCGCTACCGGCGCTGGCGGCGTGAGCGGAACTTGAGCGATCCGAGCCTTGAGACCCTGCGCCGCCACTGATACGAAAAGGATCAACAGGATGGTCACCATATCGGTGTAGCTGATGAGCCAACGGTCGCGGACTCCGCCGCTCTCGGCTTGGAGATAGTTAGGTTTTCGATGCATCTTCTTCGACCACGGCGTTACGTAAGAAAGAAACCAGGCGCATGCGAATCACAGCGGGATGAGCTGAGTCGGCGATGGCGAGTGCACCTTCCATAATCAGTTCCTGAGTTTCAAAGTTCTCGGCGACTCTGGCCCGAATCCGGTGCGCGATGGGAAGCAGAAGCAGATTGGCTAGGGCCAAGCCGTAGATGGTAGAGACGAATGCGGTGCCGATTCCCAAGCCGACGGACGAAAGATTCGAGAATTGCCGCAGCACCTCAATCAACCCGATCACAGTGCCGATGATCCCAAGCGTTGGCGCGAAACCACCGGCCACCTCCAGCGTTTTGGCATCCGCTTCGCCTTGCCGTTCCGCCATCTGCAGGTCGGTTTCGAGGACGGACCGGAGTTCCGCCCGATTGGTGATATCCATGGTTAATTCGAGGGCGTGCCGCAACAGCGGATGGCCGGATTTTTGGATCATTGGCTCGATCGAGAAAGTCCCGCCGCGCCGAGCGTGGCGTGCAAAATCGACAATCTCGTCGATCAAGGCTGCCCTGTTATCTTCTGGCGCCGCGAGCAATCCCTTCACACGGTGCAGCGAGTGGGCCAACGCTTGCCGTGGAGTGGTGACCAGCATGACACCGAAGGTGCCCCCGAGCACAATCGCGGCTGCGACCGGTTGGACGAAGTAATTCAAGGCCACGCCCGCGGCGTGTAGGCCCAGCATGGTGGCCGCTAGAGCAACGGCGATTCCTGCTAATAAGAAGATATCGACGCCTGGCGGCTTGACGGCCTTCGGGACGAATTCAGGGAGATTTGGTTTAGTTAAAGCTTGTTGGGGCGCTGCCAATGGGGTGCTCCGGTGGAATGGAATGCACGCGAGGGTCCAGTGGGGAAGTCACACGGAATCAATGGGAGGGCGCGGTGGAGAGAGAGGCTCGTGGCAAGATTTTGGCGGGGTGGTGGCAGTTTGCGAGCTGCTTCGTTACGTGTCCCTGGAAAGAATGGTTGGCGGGCGAAAGAGGCCGACGTGGGCGTCGGCCGCGGACCAGGGGGTCCGCCCCACTTAGCATTCGTCTCATGGGGCGGCAATGGCGGGGAGGATTACGCCGCGGCATTCGCCTAGGCCAATCCGGCGAAATCCTGGAGCTTCGCAATAGCCGCGCAGGATCACTTCATCGCCATCCTCAAGGAAGCGGCGAACGTCGCCGTTCGGAAGCTGGAGCGGCTCGGCGCCGCGCGTGGTGATTTCGAGCAGGCAGCCGCGATTTCCCCTCTCGGGACCGGAAACAGTGCCACTGCCGATGAGATCGCCCGTGCGCATGGGACAGCCGTTCGAGCTATGATGAGCGACCATTTGCGCTAGCGTCCAATACATGGAGGAAAAATCGCCGCGACTCACGCGCACGGGATCCAGCATGGCGGCGGAGCGCAGCCAGACTTCGAGCGTGATCTTGAATGCGCCGTCACCAGCCGTCGTAAGGTGAGGCAGCGGGCTGGGATCGCCCTCCGGACGCGGCGGTGCAGCGCAGCGGAAGGGCTCGAGCGCCTGCATGGTGACGACCCAGGGCGAAATCGATGTAGCGAAATTCTTCGCTAGAAACGGACCGAGCGGCTGGTACTCCCAGCTCTGAATATCGCGGGCCGACCAATCGTTGAGCAGGCAGACTCCGAACAGATGATCCTCCGCTTCGGCAATTGGAATGGATTCTCCTATTGGATTGCCTCGGCCGAGGAAAGCGCCCAGCTCCACTTCATAATCCAACAAGCGGCACGGCGCATAAACTGGAGGTCCTGCCGGATTCGACACGATTTGCCCCCAGGGACGGCGGACCGGCGCACCGCTCACGATGACGGAGGAAGCGCGGCCGTGATACGCGATGGGCATCCATTTGTAGTTCGGGAGCAGCGGATTATCGGGACGGAACATGCGGCCGACGTTGGTGGCATGATCGATGGACGCGTAGAAATCCGTGTAATCGGGAATATCGGTGGGAAGAAGCAGATCCACTCCGGAGATTGGATGCAGGAAGCGTTCGGCTCCGGTGGAATAGTGCGCGAGGTAATCGCTGATGATGCGGCGGACATCGGCGCGTGCGCTGTGGGACATCGACATCACGCGGTGCATAGACTGGAGGTCGAACGCCTCCGTGGCATCCAGCAACATGTCGCCGATTGCGACCCCCAAACGCGACCGCTCTTCGCCGCGCCGGCAGAATGTAGCGTAGGGAAGATTCTGAATCGGGAAATCGGTGTCGGGGCGATTGGCCGATTCCACCCAGCTTTTCAACGCCGGATCATGTGTCTGGTCGATCATTAATACCAACCCAGTTCTCGTAAATCTTGGAGCGGTTCGTCAAAGGAGCAGGAACCGAAGCTGTGGGCAAAGTCGCGGCGCGTCGTGTAGATCTGCTCAGTCGAGAGCTGCAAACCGCGCCAGCATAGTTGGTCTTCGCCAAATTCGAACTCAGGCGCGTGGGTTTCTTCTAGGACCAGGATAAGCGATTCCCGATCCATGCCGTGCCATGCAAATGCCGCCGCGACGAAAACGTTGACAAAGCCGTGCATCCCGGCGCGGATGGGGTGGTGCAGCCCGGCGGTCGCTTTGAAGGGAATGCGACGCGCGGCGGCTTGATGCAGGAAGTCCGCAAGATCGGGAGCGGGAGGGATGGCGTCCGGAGTTACTCCGTCGGTACGGATCTTGGCGAATGCGTCCGTGATGTGATGGAGCGGTGTTTCGCAGTAGGTGGGGAGGGATAGACGGCGATCGCCCTTAGTTTCGAGCGTTTCGATTTGCGGCGGCAGCTTACCGGGGTCCTGATCAGCGAGGAGCGTGACGCGCCATTTTGGGCGTAGCCGCACTTCATTTAATTTTGAGGCGGGAAGAACCAGGCGATTGAGAATCCAGTTGTCTGGGGAAGAGAGATAGCGGTCATAGTTTTCGATAACCGCGGGGAGGTCGAGACTTGCAGGGGGATAAAGGCCGGCATAGTCGATGAGATTTTCTAGCAGTGCGTCGAGGGACGTCATGATCTTGGACACCTGTGTTCGCAAGAGTGCGAACA
>PMUN01000144.1 GCA_003166875.1 Bryobacterales bacterium
CGGGCCGATCTGATTCGCTCGCTGCTTGAAGGCGTCTCGTACAGCCAGAAGGATTGCCTGGACATTATCGAGCAGATCGGCGTATCGCTCGATTCGGTGCGGGTGTCCGGCGGTGGCGCACGCAGTCCTTTCTGGCGTCAAATGCTGGCCGATGTTTTCGACAAGCGTGTGGTAACGCTACAAACGCAGGAAGGATCGGCGTATGGTGCGGCGCTGCTGGCGCTAGTGGGTACCGGCGTCTATGCGTCGGTACCCGAAGTTTCGAAAGCCGCAATTCGCGAAGTCGATTCGGTCTCTCCGCAAGCGGACGCTGTGGGGATCTACGCGAAGGGCCATGCAGTTTATCAGTCGCTGTATCCTGCATTGAAGGCCTTGTGGTGACGTGGCGCGCGCACTCATGCGTGCCGCGTTCACACTCGTGTGAACGCGGCAAACACGAGTGTTCGCGCCACACAACAAGTCCATGATCTATTGCGATGTCAGCCTGCCGGTGCCGCTCGATCAAAGCTTCACCTACCAGTTGCCGGAAACCCTGCGACATCGAGTGCGTCCTGGTTGCCGCGTCCTGGTTCCGTTTGGATCTCGAAAATTAACCGGCATCGTTCTGAAGCTGCATGACGACACCCCGGCGGGCGCGGTAAAGGAAGTCTTCCGCCTTATTGACGAAGAGCCGGTGCTCGAAGTGGAACTCATCGCGTTGGGCCGCTGGATCTCGCAATATTATTGCGCGCCACTCGGCGAAGTGCTGCGTGGCATGACGCCGCTCACGGGCGAGATTCGTAAGACGAAGCTCTATTCACTCACCGATTCCGGCCGGGATGCCGCGCGGCAACTTCTGTTTGGAACAGCCGAGGACGATCCGACGCTCCAAGTGCTGCGATTGCTGGAATCGAGGCCTCTCTCGGCAAGTTATCTCCAAAAGAAGCTTCCGAATGCCGCGAATGTGATTCGATCGCTCCAAAAGAAGGGCTTCGTCGAGATCGAGGATCTGGAAGCGCAGCGGGATCCGTTGCGCGCTTCAGCCGCACGTTTGCGCGCCTCGTGGTTCGCTCCGGCTCCTGACGGCGTGAAGCTTACAAAGCGGGAACGCGAACTGCACGCATTTCTCGAACTGCATCCGGGCACGCACAATCTGCACGAACTCGAAGCGTCAGTAAAAGGGGCTAGCCAAGCCGCGCGAGCGCTGGCACGCCGCCAGTTGATCGTGCTCGAACCGGAAGCGCCCACGGGCGTTTTCGCTTCCGAAGGTCCACCCAGAACGCTCAATCCGCATCAGCTTCCTGCTTACCAGCAGATCGAAGCGGCGCTGCACAGTGGGAAATTTCAAACCTTTCTGATGCAAGGCGTGACGGGCTCAGGTAAGACGGAGGTCTATCTCAAATCGATCGACGCGTGCATTGCGTTGGGCCGCAGCGCGCTGCTTCTGGTCCCTGAGATTGCGCTAACGCCGGCGATGGCCGGACAATTCTTCCACCGCTTCGGCGATCGTGTGGCGATTCTGCATTCGGCGTTTCACGATGCTGAGCGCGCGGAGCAGTGGCGCAGAATCCGCAGCGGCGCGGCCACGGTGGTGGTCGGAACACGATCGGGCGTGTTTGCTCCAGTTCAGAATCTCGGCCTAGTGGTGGTGGACGAAGAGCACGATCAGAGCTACAAGCAGCAGGATACGCCGCGCTACAACGGCCGCGACGTGGCCATCGTCCGCGCGCAAGCTTCAGGCGCCGTGGTGGTGCTCGGCTCGGCCACGCCCAGTCTCGAGAGCCGCTACAACGCGGAACGAGGGAAGTACACACTCATCCTGCTTCCCGAACGCATTGAGCAGCGGCCCATGCCGGACGTCGAAGTGATCGACATGCGCCAGGAATTTCTTGAAACNNGAACAGACCATGTTGCTGCTCAACCGCCGCGGTTTTTCGAGCTTCGTGTCCTGCCGCGCTTGCGGGGAGCGCGTGGAATGCATCAATTGCTCGGTGACGCTGACTTATCACCGCCGCGACCGCCGGATGCTCTGCCATTATTGCAACTATGCGCAGAAAGTCCCGTCCATTTGTCCGAAATGCGGCAGTGAATATCTGCATTTCATCGGCACCGGATCGGAGAAGGTGGAAGAGGAACTGCATCGCGATTTCCCCACCGCGCGGATCGCCCGCATGGACCGCGACACCGTGAGCGGCAAGCGCCATTTCGAGACCATCCTGCAAGGCTTTCGAGAAGGCGATTTCGACATCCTGGTGGGCACGCAAATGATCGCCAAGGGGCATGATATTGCGAACGTCACGCTGGTCGGAGTAGTTTCAGCCGATATCGGGCTGGGGCTCCCGGATTTCCGCGCGGCCGAACGTACATTCCAGCTTTTGACACAAGCCGCAGGAAGGGCCGGGCGCGGCGATCTGCCGGGTATCGTGCTGATCCAAACCCTCAATCCTGAACATTACGCCATCCGCTATGCATCCGAACAAAACTATGACGGATTTTACGCCAAGGAAATCCAGTTTCGCAAGTTGATGCGGTATCCGCCGTTCAGCGCGTTGGCCAATGTTCTGGTGCGCAGCCAGAAGCAGGAACAGGCGCTGGAGATGAGCACCGAGCTCGGCCGGTTGCTGGATCCAGCTCCCGAAGGTTTGAAGGTGCTGGGGCCGGCAGAGGCGCCGGTGCCCAAGTTAAAGAGCGAGTTTCGCTACCAGCTTCTGCTGAAGGCGGTGAATCGCAAACGGCTGAATGAAACGTTACGGGAGTTGCAACAGTTCGCACAGAAGCAGAAGTGGGGACCGACTGGGTTGCTGATCGATGTCGATCCGCTGACGTTGTTATAGACTTGAACACTCTCAGTTCACTAGGGAAACGCCCGTTAACCCAAGGTGGCGATCCGTTGACCAACAAGTCTTTATGCGGTGAGCGGTCATGATAACCAGTCCGTGTGCATCCGCAAGAGTAAGCTGTTGATCTGAGAATTTCTTGATCACGAGGCCGGCCTTGATGAGCTCATGGTTGTCAAAAGCAAGTATTTCCAGATCCGGCAATTCATGAATAAAGTTCAGGAGTTGAATCGCTCGCCGCTGGTCGTATCGCCTCAGGAACCAACCATGCCCTTCCGCAATCACCAGAGAAGATGTCACCAATGGCGGCGGCTCAGAGAACAGTCGCCGGAACAGAGGATGGTAGCTATCAGAGCGGTCCAGAAAGGCAATCAGAGCAGACGTGTCGACATAAGACTCAGTCTTTCGAGCCATACACAATCTCATCGACGGACTCGCTCGAACGCGGATCCCCAGACTCGACCATGCCAGCGTAACGCATCCAGGGAGCATCTTTCGGAGGCGGTAACTGTTCACGAACCGCGCGACGAACGAATTCGGCGACTGAAATCCCTAGCGACCGCGCTTCTTTTCGCGCCAGAGCATACTCTTGCGCATCCAGGCTGACTTGCGTGCGGATCATGTTATCACCACTATACAAGTATGATAACACATGGTCTGTTTACCCGAGTGACGCCTGGTATTGCTGCGTGCCTCGGATCAGGGTGCTGATGCGAGGACCGGGGAGGATGATTCCGGCCAGGTTCAATGGGTCGGCGTTTGAAATATCCGGGTTGTCCTCTAAGCTTGGATCGGAGCGGCGGATGGCGCGCAGCAAGTCCAGCGCTTCGGGCCTGGCGAATTGTTCACCGCTGAAGCCGGAGACGAAACGGCCACCGCGAATCTCGCCTTGTGCCTCTTTCCTGCGGAGTACAAGCAGCAGATCGCGCCACGGTGGCGCCAACGTCTCACGTGCCAGCAGGTCACGGAAGATGACACCCCAGCGTTCCAGCAGCTGATTAGCGAAAGCGGCTGCTCGGGCTTCGTCAGTCAGCGCGTTCGGCGCATGGCGCACCAGCGCCCAGCGGCCGGCGGCGTGCCTGGGCCTGGCATACTTACCGCGCCCTTCGCCGCGGCGGCGCTTGGGATCCACCAGCGATCGCAGATTTTCGAAACCATCAGCTGTGACCAGTCCAGCCGCCACCAATTCCCAAAGCCCGTCCTCCACTTCGCTTGGAAGCCGGCGGGTGGCGCGGACAAGATCGTTGAAGAAGCAGGCACCCCGGCTCTGGAGTTGCGTTAGTACTTCGCCGGCTGGGTGGGATAAAGTCGGCTCATGCGGCATGCCCTCTAGCCAATCGGCGCTCTCGCGCAGGAAGATAGCGATAGGAGCAGAACGAGTGGGGCGCACGCGCCGCGGTTCCGGATCCTCGAACGCAGGATGTGGCGATAATCGCGCCCACATCACTTCGCCCGACAGGCACAGTTGATCCAAAAAGTCGGGCTCGTAGCGTGCAATGCGCCGCGCCAGAACTTCAGGCTCCCACGCGGCGGCGGAGATTTCGTAGCCCTGCAGTTGCTTGATGATCTGCAATGTTCCGTCAACGCCGTGCAATCGGCTGCCAGGGACCAGATGCTGCCAACGGTGCAGAAAGCGCTGGAATTGCGCCGCCGTCACTGGCTCGATTTCGCGGCGCAGCTGGCCGAGTGTGAGCCGGTGGATGCGCGCCAGGATGCGGCGATTGCACCATTCCACCGCGTCTGGCTCAAGCGGGGAAGAATAACGTCCGCGCATGGCTTGGCCTTCCGCTTCGAGCTTCAACAAAGCGGTGTCGATTTCGTCGCGCGGAAACGCAAGCATCTCGGCGAGTGATGCGGCTGTGACAGGGCCGAGCGAATCCATCCAGCCACGCACGGCCGGAAGCGCCTCGCCGGTAAGATGCCGCCGCTCGGTCGCGACCCAAAATATCTTTCCGCCACGGTCGAAGATGTGAGCGCGTCCGGTTGCGGCCAGTTCTTCGAAGAACGTCTGCCATTCCTCGCGGGGAGGCACGGCGATCAAAGAGAGCAGAGCGTCGTGCAGCTCATCGGCATTGCGCACATCCGGCCAGGATTCCTCGGCCACCGTCCGGATAGCTGCGGGATCCAAAATCCCCGCACCGCCGGCGAAATCCGTACGCAGCGTTCGCCGCAACTGAACCGCACGCGCGCGCCGCTCCTCCAGCGGAGCGTCATCGAGATAAGCGTAAGGATTTGCGTTCAGAATCTCGTGTGAAAAAAAAGAAGGCTCGGCGGTATCAATGGCTACTTTCCGGATGCGGCCCGATTCGAAGCCTTCCAGAATCCGCTTCAATCCCTCCACGTCCATCGCCTCATGCAGGCAGTTGTCGATGGTTTCATTCACCAGCGGATGGTCCGGAATGCTAATTTCCCCGGTCAGGTTCTCCGCGCAAGCTACTTGATCGGGAAACACGGATGCCAGAAGATCGTCGGAACGCATGCGCTGGATGGGCGGCGGAACCTTGCGGCCGCCTCGGAAGCGTGGAATGGCCAGCGCTCGCGAAGCGTTCCAACGCCAGCGCGCGGCGAACATCGGGGCGTCCAGTAAAGCCGTGGTCAGAACGTGCTCCACAGTTTGTGAATTCAGAAACTCGAAGACCAGTTCGAGCGGGAAGGCGTGCTGTTCGGTGAGCGAGATATTGATGCCGTTGTCGGTGGCGGCGGCTTGCAACTCGAAGTTGAAGGATCGGCAGAAGCGTTTGCGCAATGCCAGGCCCCACGCGCGGTTGATGCGCGATCCGAAGGGAGCGTGAATCACCAGCTGCATTCCACCGGCCTCGTCGAAGAATCGCTCGGCCACAACCGTGTGCTGGGTTGGCAAGGCATTGAGCGAGGCGACGCCGGCTTGGATATACGCAATGGCCTGCTTGGCTCCGGCGGCATCGAGGCCGCATTCTTCGGTCAGAAAGGAAAACGCGCGTTCGTAATCGCGAGCGATCTCCTCGCGAACTTCACCCACCGCGTCCGACAACTCGAACGTGCGTCCGGGTGCTTCGCCATTCCAAAAAGGAACAGAAGGAGGCGCGCCATGAGCATCCTCCACGCGAACCCGTCCGGGTTCCACACGCTTGATGCGCCAGGAAGTGGTGCCTAGCAGAAAGACGTCGCCGGCCAGGCTTTCCACGGCGAAATCCTCATCGAGCGTGCCTACCACTTTGCCTTCGGGCTCCGCCACCACGTTGTAGTTCGCAGTTTCAGGGATGGCGCCGCCGGAGGTTATGGCAGCCAGTCGCGCTCCACGCCGCCCGCGAACGCGGCCATTCACCTGATCGCGATGCAGATAGGCTCCGCTGCGGCCACGCTGCGTGGCGATTCCATCGGACAACATAGTCACTATGGCGTCGAACTCGCTTCGTTTCAGATTGCGGTAAGGATATGTGCTGCGGACCAGCGCATACAGGTCGTCTTCCTGCCAGTCGCGCGCGGCCGTTTCCGCCACAATCTGTTGCGCAAGAATGTCCAGCGGCGCAGTGGGGATCTCAAGCTTGTCGAGCGAGCCGGAACGGATGGCGCGGACCAGCGCGGCGCATTCGATCAGCTCGTCGCGCGTGGTTACAAAGAAGCGGCCCTTCGGCTTGGCGCCCACCCAGTGTCCGGAACGGCCCACGCGCTGGAGCGCGACGGCGATGGATCGCGGCGAGCCAATCTGGCAGACCAAGTCCACCGTGCCGATGTCAATTCCTAACTCGAGCGATGCAGTGGCTACGACAGCGCGAAGGTCGCCACTTTTCAAACGGGCTTCCGCGTCGAGACGGAGAGCGCGAGAGAGACTGCCGTGATGGGGCAGCACAAAGTTCTCTCCGAGTCGTTCAGCCAGCGCGTGCGCCACCCGCTCCGACAGACGGCGCGTGTTGACGAAGACCAAGGTGGTTCGATGCGTAAGAATCAACTGCGCCACGCGATCGTATATTTCGGCCCACATCTCGTTAGAGGCCACTGGCCCAAGCTCATCGCGAGGAACCTCCACCGCTAATTCCATTTCGCGCCGATGGCCGATATTGACGATGCGTGTGCGGGGGCTCAAGAATTGCGCAACTTCGTCGATTGGCTTCACAGTGGCCGAGAGTCCGATGCGCTGCGGCCGGTGTCCAGCTTCGTTAGTAAGGGCGTCTAAGCGAGCCAGCGACAAGGCAAGATGCGAGCCGCGCTTGTCGTCGGCAACAGCATGGATTTCGTCCACGATCATGGTGCGCGTGGTACGCAACATCGCGCGCGATTTTTCGGCCGTCAGCAAGATGTAGAGAGACTCGGGCGTGGTGACCAGAATGTGCGGCCGCTGCTTGCCCATCTGCTGGCGCTCCCAGGCCGGAGTGTCTCCGGTGCGAACCGCGGTGCGGATGGTCGCGAGCTTAATCCCGTGGCGTGCCGCAAGTTCCGAGATTTCAGTGAGCGGGATTTCGAGGTTCTTGCGAATGTCGTTGCTCAGCGCTTTGAGCGGGGAGACGTAGACCACTTCAGTTTCGTTCGGCAGTTCGCCCGCGCGGGCTTGGCGGACCAGGCGATCGAGACAGAGTAGAAATGCGGCCAGTGTTTTGCCCGATCCGGTGGGCGCCGAGATCAGCACATCGTTACCGGCGCGGATTTCAGGCCAGCCTAGAATTTGAGGCTCCGTAGCGCAGGTGAAGCGGGTGATGAACCACTCGGCGACTAAGGGGTCGAAGGCGGAAAGAGGGCTGGTATCAATTTGTGGCTGGGGGAGCACCTGTCTTCATTGTCGCATCCAGAGGTGTCACTGCTACCCTGGAAGAAAGGAGAGTGGTATTCGCCTATACCGCGGCCTAAAAAGCGTTCACACGAGTGTGAACGCGGCACGCATTAGTGCGTGCGCCACGTTGCTACTGCTCAGCGCTCTGCCTGGCTTTGCACTCAATCCACGGCGCGCGCTCACGCAGTATACCCGCACCGTTTGGACCCAGGAACATGGGCTTCCACAGGACACGATTCGTGCCATCGCGCAAACCAAGGATGGCTATTTGTGGCTCGGCACCGATGAGGGCCTGGCCCGATTCGATGGTTACGACTTCGTCGTCTTCAACAAAGAAAATGGGTCTCTCCCCAGCAATAGCGTCACCGCGCTTTGGGCTGCGAACGACGGGAGTCTGTGGATTGGCACACCCGGCGGGTTGACGCGCTGCCGCGATCGCAAGTTCACCACTTACACCAAGAAAGACGGCCTCGCGGACACGTTCGTCAACTCCATCACCGAAGACCGTTCGGGCGCGCTTTGGATTGCGGCCGGAATCCACTTGAGCCGCTTCCAGAATGGAAAGTTCACCAATTTCAGTACGCGGGAAGGGCTGCCCATTGAATCCATGCGCGCGGTCTATCTGGGGCGCGACGGAACGCTCTACGTGGCAGGCTATCCAGGAGTGGCGCGGCGCGACGGTGAAAAATTCGTGCCGGTGATCGACCCCGCCGACATGGGCCGCGACATCGTCAGCACTCTCACGGAGGACCGGCACGGGAATCTCTGGGTGGCAGGAAGTTTCGGCCTGTGGATGCGGAGCCGCGAGGGCAAGCTGCGGCTCTATCAAACCAAAGACGGCCTGCCCGACAATTTCGTCCGATCCGTATGGGAGGATCGCGACGGCAACTTGTGGGCCGGAACGAATGGCGGGCTCGCGCGTTTGGAAAACGGGCGCTTCGTGAGTAATCCACTGGCTAATTCCGCCGAGCGGGATTGGGTGCGCTGCATCTACGAAGACGCGCAAGGGAATCTCTGGGTGGGTATGAATAGCGGATTGAATCGGCTGCGCGACGATCTATTCGCGATCTACGGCGAGTCGGAAGGCCTGCCGAGCGATGAGCCCACCACGGTTTATCAAGATCATGCCGGCAGAATCTGGATTGGTTTTCATGACCGAGGCTTAGTCCAGCTTGGTGGAGAAAAACCGCGCGTCTACACCACCCGCGATGGCTTGCCCAGCAACGAAATTTTTTCCATCCGGGAGGATCATCGCGGTGACCTGCTGATTGCCACGCGCGAGGGTCCCAGCCGGATGCATAACGGCCGCTTCTCAAACCAGGTGCTGGAAGATCCTATGCACCGCCGGTTATCATTCGATTTCTTGGAAGACCGCGAGGGGAAGCTATGGGTGGCAATGCCGGGCGGCCTGAGCGAATTGTCGAGCGGTCGCGCGCATAACGTGATTCCTGGAGGGCCGCTGTTAAACGACTCCATGGTCGCGCTCTGCCAGACGCGCGATGGAAGCTTGTGGGCCGGCTCGTATGGGCAGGGTCTATGGCGATGGAAAGACGGAAAATCGGTGCGGTTCACCGTGGCCGACGGCCTTTCGAACGATCAGATCCGCGCTCTTCAGGAGGACTCGGACGGGACACTTTGGATCGGCACGTTTGGTGGCGGCTTGAACGGCTTGCGGGATGGAAGATTCTTCCATTTCACAACCAAAGACGGGCTGCTGAGCGACAACATTTCGCATGTCGAAGATGATGGCCGCGGCTCGCTGTGGCTCAGCACCACGCGCGGAATCTGTCGCGTCGCGAAGCAGGAACTAAACGATTTCGCGGCCGGTAAAATTCATTCCATCCACGCAGTGAACTACGGCGTTGCCGACGGGCTGCGCAGCGCACAGTGCGCGCCCGGTTATCCCACCAGCCGCGGCGGCACTCGCACAGCGGATGGGCGTCTGTGGTTTCCAACTAGCCGTGGATTGGCGGTGTTGGATCCTAACGAGAAGCCGCCTAACGTAGCCGCGCCGGTGGTCCACCTTTTGGACGTCATGGTGGATGATCGTTCGGTGGCATTGACGGAACCGGCTGAGCTCGCGGCTGGCAATGGGCGTGTACAGTTCCGGTACACAGGCGTCAATCTGAGCGCGCCGGAGCGTGTACGATACTCGTATCGTCTGGAGGGTCTCGATCAGAACTGGGTAAGCGCGGTCTCCCGCCGCGTCACCAACTACAACAGCTTGCGCCATGGCCGTTATCGGTTCGTGGTTCGAGCCGGCATCCCAGGCGGCCCGTGGAGCGAGACATCCTTCGCGTTCCAGCTTCTGCCACATTTCTACGAAACAGCCTGGTTCCGCTATTTGTGCATCCTGCTTGCGGCGGCCGGCATCTGGGGACTCTTCCGGCTGCGCGTCCGGCAGCTCCGCCAGCGCTTCGCATTCGTGCTGGAAGAGCGTGCTCGCCTGGCGCGAGAGATCCACGATACATTGGCGCAGGGGTTCGTCGGCATCTCGTCGCAACTCGACGCGGTGGCGCTGACCCTCAACGGCCACTTGGATGTGGCCCGCCAGCATCTCGACATAGCGCGCAAGATGGCCCGGCATAGTCTCACAGAAGCGCGGCGCTCGGTGATGGATCTGCGCGCTTCGGCTCTGGAAGGCCACGATCTTCCGGCGGCGCTTTCCGAAGCGGCGCACCAGTGGACTGCGGGATCCGAAGTCCAGGTACATGTCGATGTGGCCGGCGAAACACGCCCGCTGCCCGAAGAAATGGAGCAGCACTTGTTACGCATCGCGCAGGAGGCCGTCGCCAACACCGTCAAGCACGCAAAGGCGAGAGAAGTGCGGATTCGTTTGGAGATGGAAAATGGCGCGCTCCGCTTGTCTGTGGCCGACGACGGCCAGGGCTTCGAGCAAACTGAGGCTTTCTCCGAGATCGGCGGCCACTTCGGCCTGCTGGGGATGCGCGAACGGGCCGAACGGTTGGGCGGCGAACTGGAACTTCACAGTACGCCCGGGCACGGCACCGAGGTTGAAGTGCGGGTACCGCTCCGGTGATTCGCATCCTGATCGCAGAGGACCACCTGATTGCGCGAGTGGGCGTTAAGACCATTCTGAACATGCAACCCGATATGAACGTGGTGGCCGAAGCCGCGAATGGCGCGCAGGCTGTGGAACTCCATCGCCAGCATCAGCCGGACATCACGCTGATGGACATGCGCATGCCGGGAACCAGCGGCCAGGAAGCCATCGTCGCTATCCGGGCAGAATTCCCGCACGCTCGAATCATCGCGCTGAGCACTTACGGCGGCGATGAAGATATCCGGCGAGCGCTCAATTCCGGCGTGCGCGCCTACCTCACCAAAGATGTGTTGCACGACGAGCTGATTCTAGCCATCCATGCGGTCCATGCGGGTGAGACTTACCTTTCGCCGTCCATTCGAGCGCTCGAAGCGAGTTCCGTCCCCGCGTCCTTGAGCGCGCGCGAGCTGGAGGTGCTGGCGCTGATCGTCAAGGGGCACGGCAATAAACAAATCGCCTACGACTTGGGTATTGCCGAACACACTGTCAAGAACCACGTCAAGAGCATTTTGAGCAAGCTGGACGTTGAGGATCGGACACAAGCGGCCACTGCGGCCATCCAGCGTGGCATTATTCACCTGTAGGCCCGAAACTGCTCCCTGCAACAGTGAGCTGTCTGCGCACGAACGAAATCCGCTGCGGTTCGGATTTGCAGCCCATCCAAGGGAATGCAAACTTCGCCAGCGAGTGGGGCGGACCCCCTGGTCCGCGCGGGCCCCCTGGACCCGCTGCCTCAAGNNTCCGCCCCCATAGCTCAAAAGGGCTAATAACCTGACACCCGCTGCTATCATCCTTATAATCAAGCTAGTTAGGCTGTTGGATGTCTCTCCGTTGAGCCTCTGGGATGGCGGGCTTTCGCCCGTCCGGGGTTGATGCCCTCCGGAGTCCTTTCACCGGCCTGCTAGCTCGAGTAACGGGAATTTTCGAAATCGAATGTGGATAGTCCGATTAGCCCTCCGCCGTCCTTATACGTTCGTCGTGATGTCGCTGGCCATTCTGCTGCTGGGCGTCACCGCCATCGTTACCATGCCGGTGGACATTTTCCCCTATATCGATATCCCCGTGGTCAGCATCGTCTGGACCTATGCCGGCGTCCCGCCGGAGGAGATGGAAAAACGCATCGTGACCATCTTCGAGCGCGCAATGACCACCTCGGTAAACGATATCGAGCACATCGAATCGCAATCCTATTACGGCGTGGCGGTGATTCGGGTCTACCTTCATCCCAACGTAAAGGTAGATCTGGCGATGACACAGATCGAAGCCATCTCGAACTCCATTCTGCGCGGGATGCCGCCGGGAATATTTCCACCTAGCATTCTGAAATACGACGCCTCCAGCGTTCCCATCCTGCAGTTGGGCCTCGAGAGTAAAACCCTCAGCGAGCAACAACTTTTCGACATGGGCCAGAACTTCATCCGTACGCCGCTGGCCATGGTGCAAGGCGCGGCCGTCCCATCGCCCTATGGCGGCAAGTGGCGGCAGATCCTGGTGGATCTCGATCCGGCGGCGATGTATGCGAAACAGCTTTCGGCCACGGATGTGTCGAACGCACTGAATCTTCAGAATCTGATTCTGCCCGCAGGGAGCGTGAAGATCGGAAACCGCGAGTATCAAGTGCAGGTGAACAGCAGTCCCGTGATACTCAGCGAGATGAACAACCTGCCGATCAAAACGGTGAACGGCGCCACTGTTTATTTGAAAGATGTCGCGAATGTGCGCGACGGCTTCGCGGTGCAAACCAACATCGTGAGAACGAACGGAACTCGCGGAGCGCTGCTCACTGTGATGCGCAACGGGCAGGCTTCCACGTTGGCCATCGTGAATCAGGTGAAGGCTGCCATGCCCAAAATCATGGCTGGTCTGCCACCGGAGGTGCAGGTTCGTCAGCTTTTCGATCAATCCATCTTCGTGCGTGCATCCATTTCCGGCGTGCTGAAGGAAGCCAGCATGGCCGCACTCCTGACCGGGTTGATGATTCTGCTGTTTCTGGGAAGCTGGCGCAGCACCGTGATCGTCTGCATTTCGATCCCGCTTTCGATTCTCACCTCGATCATCATTCTCGACCTGCTGGGTCAGACCATCAACGTCATGACGCTTGGAGGAATGGCGCTGGCGGTCGGGATTTTGGTGGACGACGCCACCGTTGAAATCGAGAATACGCACCGTAACCTGGCCATGCGAAAGCCGCTGGTCAGGGCCGTGCTCGATGGCGCCATGCAGATCGCGATTCCCGCGTTTGTCTCCACGCTGTCAATTTGCATTGTGTTCGTCCCGGTGTTGCTGCTAACCGGCGCAGCTAGATATCTGTTCACGCCGCTGGCCATGGCGGTGGTTTTCGCCATGCTTGCGTCGTACATGCTATCGCGCACCCTGATTCCCACCATGGTTCACTTCCTTTTGAAACAGGAGGTGGACATGTATCGAAAAGGCGAGCACGGCGAGGGCGGATCAGCGAAGGGTCATCCCTTCATCTGGCGCGTTCATTTCGCTTTCAATCGACGCTTCGTGCGATTCCGGTCGGCTTACACCGGGCTGCTCGACTGGGCTCTGGATCACCGGGCTCCGGTGCTGAGTGGCTTCTTGATTTTTGCTTTCGGATCGCTCGGGTTGGTGTACCTGGTGGGCAGCGATTTCTTTCCGGCCGTTGATTCCGGCCAGATCCGGCTGCACGCGCGTGCTCCGTCCGGTACTCGCATCGAAAGCACCGAGATGATCTTCGCCAACATCGAAAATGAGATACGCAGCGTGATCGCCCCGGGCGAACTGGATACTATTCTCGACAATATCGGCCTTCCGAACAGCAGCTTCAACCTGGCTTTCGGCGACTGTCCGTCCATCGGCGTCAGCGACGGCGAAATATTGATTTCGCTGAAGCCGGAACACACCCCCACTGAGCTCTATACCGAGCGACTCCGCAAACGGCTGCACGAAAAATTCCCCGATCTGGTGGTGTTTTTTGAAGCGGCCAACATCACTAACCAGATTCTGAATTTCGGTCTGCCGTCGCCTATAGACGTGCAGGTGACCGGCCGCGACGCAGTACCGAATTATAAAATCGCACAACAACTGGCGGAACGCATGGCCCGTATTCCAGGCGCTGCGGACGTGCATATTCATCAAGTAGTGGATGCGCCGGAATTGCGGATCAATGTCGACCGCACCAAGGCGGCCGAGCTTGGCCTGACGCAGCAGAGTGTCGCCAACAGCCTGCTGATCTCGCTCAGCGGCAGCGGTCAGGTGGCGCCCAACCAGTGGCTGAACTGGGGTAACGGTGTTAACTACCAGGTGCTGGTACAGACCCCGCAATACAGGATTGACTCCGTGGACGCGTTGATGCGTACGCCGATCTCCTCCGGCACTGCCGCGATGGTCTCGAATACGCCCGGTTCGATGGCGGGCGCGTCGAACGCAAGCGACGCATCCATGGGTGCTTCGCCCAGCCAAGCCTCGGCGGCCTACGGGAATCCGGGATCAATGCCCTCGCCGACGCAACTGCTTTCCAATCTGGCGACGGTCGATCACGGCGTGGCCACCGAGATTGTGAATCACTATAACGTGCAGCCGGTGTTCGACGTGTACGCGAATGTCGACCGGCGAGATCTGGGCAGCGTCACCTCCGCGGTGGAGAAGATCATGAGCCAGACGCACGTCCCCAAAGCCACCACATTGATGCTGCGCGGCCAGTCCAAGACCATGCAGACTTCCTTTTACCGCTTGGGCCTGGGCGTCATCGCCGCGATCATTCTGGTATATCTGTTGATGGCGGTCAATTTCCAATCCTGGGTGGACCCATTCATCATTGTGAGCGCATTGCCGGGCGCGCTGGCTGGAATCCTGTGGATGTTGTTCGTCACCGGAACCACTTTCAGCGTTCCCTCGCTGATGGGCGCGATCATGTGTATTGGGGTTGCCACTGCGAATAGCATCCTGATGTTGGTTTTTGCAAATGACGAACGTATAGATGGCAAGGGCGTGCGTGCAGCGGCGCTCTCGGCAGGTTTCACCAGATTGCGTCCGGTGCTGATGACTGCCGCAGCAATGATTCTGGGCATGCTACCCATGTCGCTCGGCCTCGGCGAGGGCGGCGAGCAAAATGCGCCGCTCGGCCGCGCGGTGATCGGCGGTCTGCTGGTGGCGACTGTAACAACATTGTTTATTGTGCCGATCGTATACACGTATCTACGGAAGGCGCCGCCGGTGGATCATGACAAGCAAATTGAGGAGGAAGAGCGGGAGATTGTGCCAGGAGTGGAGGCCTGGCGCCGGCACAGCCGCTAAAGCGAAGAATCTGAATGCGACCAGAAACAACCAACAACGAAGCTGAACTCCGCGCCGAGATCGAGGAGCTTAAGCGCCAGTTGGAACAGAAGCACGCAGCCGCTGGCGCGGCCGAGCATGTGGTCCAACCCTCCCGCCACACCATTCGAAATCTGGTACTGCTGTTTGTGGTGATTTTGATCGTGGCATTCGTGGCTGGTTACATTCCGCGCCACCTGCGCGAGCTGAAACTTGTGGCGGAAGCCGACACCCACAATGAAGCTCTGCCGCAGGTGAGCGTTATGGCCGCGATTCGCGCGGCGGGGCGGGGCAACCTGGTGCTTCCCGGCAATATTCAGGCCGTCACCGAAGCGCCTATCCTGGCGCGTGCCGAAGGGTTTCTGAAAACGCGGTACGTGGATATCGGCGATCGCGTGACGGAAGGACAGTTGCTAGCAGAAATCGAAGCTCCGGATATGGATCAGCAGGTCCGGCAGGCTCAGGCTGCGGTTCAACAGGTGCAGGCCGATCTGGAGCGCGCCACGGCGGCTCTCGAACAGGGCAAGGCTAATGAGTCGCTGGCCAAGGTCACGGCCCAGCGTTGGGACAATCTGGTGAAGCGCGGCGTCGTATCGCGCCAGGAGAACGATCAATATCAAGCCCAGTATGTAGCACAATCGGCCAATGTTCGTGCACTCGATCACGCAGTGGCGGCCGGGAGAAGTAATATTGCGGCAGCGGAAGCCAACGTGGCGCGCCTCACTGACCTGCAAAGCTATCTCAAAGTGCGGGCGCCATTCGCGGGCGTAATTACATTGCGCAACGTGGACGTGGGGGCGTTGGTGAACTCCGGGAGCACGTTGCTGTTTCGAATCGCGAAAACCAATCTGCTGCGGACCTATGTGAACGTGCCGCAGTCCAGCGCGGCGGACATACATGTCGGGCAGGAAGCGTTTCTGAGCACGTCGGAAGCGCCCGAAACAAAGTTTCCAGGCCAAGTGGCTCGGACGGCCAATTCGCTCGATCCCTCTAGCCGCACTTTATTGGTGGAGATCCAGGCCGCGAATCCCGCCGGTAAACTATTGCCCGGGATGTACGTCCAGGTGGACCTGAATCTGCCTCGCAAGGATCCGCCGTTGCTGATCCCGAGCGACACGCTGGTGGTGCGTCCGGAAGGTACGCTAGTGGCGCTTGTAGGCGCAGGCAACGTTGTGCACTTCCAGCGCGTCCTGGTGGGCCGCGACTTCGGCGATCGCATCGAAGTACTCTCCGGCATGACCGAAGGCGAGAGAGCCATCGTGAACCCGAACGATTCGGTGCAAGAGGGCGTGCGGGTTCAGCCGGTGGCGGGAGCGGAAAGTGGCGCAAAACGGCCAGCCAAAGCAGGCTCCCATTAGAAATTCACTCGCAACCTTTCGCTCATTCCGAGCCGCGACCAGAAGGGAGTGCCCATGGGCCTGCTGGCCCACTAAAGGTGATGAAGACGCGTCGTAGCGCACGCACTCCTGCGTGCCGCGTTCACACTCCTGTGAACGCTTGGGATTCGGCCGTCACGGGTGTTCGCAAGAGTGCGAACACGGCACGCAAGAATGCGTGCGCCGCGGGCGGGTCCCGTAGAATCAATATTTCTGGACAGGCGTCTTCAACGGAGCGTAAAGATCGGCCCACATGAAAAAACTCACTATATCTATTTACTTGATCTTCTTCAGCGCCTGGTCTCTTCGAGCGGACGACTCCGTGTGGCAGCGCCTCGGCCGTCCTTATGCGCCCCGAACGGCGCCGCCGGTGGATTTGACGAATTCACCGCGCCTGGACCAGGTGTTGCGCGCGGGCAATATCTATCTTTCCCTCTCCGACGCCATCGCGTTGGCGATCGAGAACAATCTCGATGTGGAGTTGCAGCGTTACAATATGCCCACTGCTGATTCCGAAGTGCTGCGCGCCAAAGGCGGCGGATTGTTGCGCGGGTTCTCGTACAACCTGGCCGAAGCACCGGTGGGCGTAGGCGGACCTGCCAGCCCGCTGGTGACTAGCGCGGCGTCAAACAACATCGCCGTTGGTTCGGTACCCACCAATCCGTCGGAGTTGGGCGTGCTTGCCGAACAACAAACCAATCTATCGATTCTGGGGACCCTTCCGCTATCCAACGGTCCTGCCATTCCTCAGTTCGATCCCGCCATCACGGCCCAAGTGAACTGGATGCACCAAAGCGCGCCGCAGTCCAGTCCTGGCACCACCGGCGTCAACGTGCTAAATTCGGACACAACCTGGGCCAACGCCGGTTACTCGCAAGGTTTCGGATCCGGCACGCAGTTAACCGCCGGCTTCGACAACATGCGGCAGACTCTGAACTCCACCAGCAGCGCTTTTAGCCCCTTCACGGCCTCCAGCTTCGGCGTTACCGTGACACAGCCGCTGGTGCGCGGATTCGGCTTGGCGGTGAACCGGCGCTTCATCCGCATTGCAAAGAACGAACGCAAAATCGCGGATCTTCTGCTGCGCCAGCAATTGATCGCCACCGTGTACGGCGTGGTCCGGCTATATACGGATCTGGTCGCCCTGTTTGAAGACACCAAGGTAAAGGAAGAGACGCTCGCCGCTGCCGAGAAATTGTATTCAGATACAAAAGCGCAAGTGGAAGAAGGCACCCAGGCGCAGATCGAGCTGACCCGCGCCAACGCTCAGGTTTTTTCCATCCGCCAGGATCTCATCAATTCGCGCGGGCTACTGGAAGAACAGGAAGCCATCGTGAAGAGCGTGATTACGCGGCGCGCGAACCGGCCCGAGGTGTTGAACGCGCGGATTGTTCCCACCGATTCTCTCAACATGCCAGAGAAAGGCAATTTACCCTCGCTTCAGGATTTGCTGGCCCAGGCATTCCAGTCGAGGCCGGACCTCAAGCAGGCCGGAGTCCAAGTTGAGAACTCCCAAATCAGCTTGCAGGGTTCGCGCAATGCGCTATTGCCGGAGCTGGATCTGGTGGGCGTGGCGCAGAACAGTGGCCTCACTGGCCAACAGAGCCCGGTAGGGCCGATGGCCGATCCGACCTTCATCGGCGGATACGGCAACGCGCTGGAGCAACTGGCCACGGTTAAATACCCCACCTACGAGATCGGTTTACAGTTGACGCTGCCGTTGCGCAATCGAATTGCGCAGGCCGACGTGGCGCGCGACGAAATCCAGATACGCCAAACCGAGATCCGTCTCCAGCAATTGCGAAATCAGGCGCAGCTCGAAGTGGAAGACGCTTTAGTAGCGATGCGCAAGGCTAGAGCGTCCTATGAAGCGTCATTGCAAACACAAGCGCTGCAACAGGAGTCTCTCGAAGCCGAGCAATCCAAATTCCAAGTGGGCGCATCCACCAGTTTTTTCATCATCCAGTACGAGAGCTATCTGGCCCAAGCTAGATCCACCGTGGTGGTTGCCAAAGGCGCCTATCTAAAAGCACAAGCAGCCTTGCAACGCGCCGTGGGCACCATTCTGGACGACCATCAGGTTGCTATCGATCAAGCTATCCGCGGCCGCTAAGCAGACAGCGTGGGCGCAACCGTGTAAAAAGAATGCAAACAAATTGTACGACTCTTCCTATGTCGCGATTTGCCCCGTATACTCCATGTAGCACGTGCTTCCCAGCATCCAACTCGAACGCGTTTCGACGTTGCGGCAAATCACGTTGCCGGAAATTGCCGAGCGCGCCACAGGCCTTTTGCTATTGCTCCTGACCAGTCCCTTACTCATTGGTTCGGCTCTCCTGGTAGCGGTTCTCTCACGACGGTCGCCGTTGGTGGCGCATCTTAGGATTGGCAGGCACAACCGTCCGTTCTGGATGTTGAAACTGAGGTCGATGTGGGATCCAACGGCATCAACCTCGCGCCACGGCGGCTGGATCGAGTACGTCATCGCAGATCCGCTGGAAGATGCCAAGGAAGCTCGCGATCCCCGGGTCACCAGCCGGTTTGCTGCATTCTGCCGCCGTCATTCGATAGACGAGATCCCACAGTTCTGGCATGTTGTTAGCGGCGAGATGTCCCTGGTCGGCCCGCGCCCGCTGACACGTATCGAACTGGCTCGCCACTATTGCCTGCACGCCTCCGAACTGGTGTCTGTAAAGCCTGGTCTTACCGGACTCTGGCAGGTATCGGGACGAAGCACCATCAAATATCCCGAGCGGGCGGCGCTGGATCTGAAGCTGGTGCGAGAGTTGACGCCGAAGATGTATTCGACTATTCTTCTGCGCACGTTCTCCGCACTGGTTATCGGCCGAGGCGCGTGGTAGCCGGACGTCCCCTTGCTTACGCGCAGGACTACGATCCGGAGTACGATACGATTCGACGTAGCCCCGAGTAAGGGGACATCAGGCGTAGGGTTGTTTCCTGACAGACTCCTACTGCATTCGCCTTAACCCGCTGACAAACTTCCAGCTCCGTAGTTTCATTCTTACGCGTCCTTCTACAATCTCAGCGCTGTTCTGTCGATGATTCTGGCGACATGCACACTTCGTATCCACGCGCTGCTACTACTGTAAGCTTTGTCCTAGTACTCACCTGTTGCGCGGTGGGCCAGACCCTCGACAAGCCCCAGGCGGCTGTCTCGAAAAAAGAAAGCACGCTGCTGGCCGCCGTCACCGAGGCCGCGCAGTGGAAACCAACCGATGCGCGCGTCGCAAAAGCTTACCGGGAGCTGGGCGACTTCTATTCGGCGCAGAGCCGGTATCCGGAAGCGGAGAAAATCTACCAGAAGAGGCTGGAACTGGAAGAAGACGCGCTGGGCCGCGCGAATCCACAGTTGATCCGCGCAGTGCAGGATCTGGCGAGGGTTAATTTCGCACAGATGAAATACGCGCGCACCGCGGAATTGTTGGANNTGCCCGCGATCGAGGAAGTGGCGAAAGTGCTGCAGGCAGACTCCAAGTATCCGGAAGCGGAGAAATACTTGCGGCGTGCGCTCGCCATCCGTGAACACGCGGCCGGTGGTGAGAGTGCCGAGCTGGTGGCCGACTTAAGCCAACTAGCGCGCTTGTACGTCCTGAAATCCAACTTGGCCGCCGCCCAAACTTACTATCAGCGAGTGCTCAAGATTCAGCAAGCGGCGTTCCCGCCCGCGAGTCCCGAGCTGCTGCCCACCCTGGATGGGCTCGCCTCGTTGTCGCTCGAGCAGAAGCAGTATACCGAAGCCGAGACGCTGCTGCGCCAAACGCTGGCGATTCGAGAAGGCAGCTTCGGACCGATGCACGCCGAGGTCGCCAAGAATCTAGACCAGCTCGGAGGCCTTTACGCTCATCAGAAGAATTATGAGGCCGCAGTGCGATGCTTCGAGCGCTCCGTCTTCATCTGGACGAAGGCGTTAGGATCGGAAAGTCCGGAGCTCACCGGCAAATATCAGAAACTGGCGGAAGTCTACGCAGCGCTAAACCGCCCTGTGGATGCCGAACCCCTGGTGCGCCAGGTGCTCACCACCCGCGAAAGCGAAACCGTGGCCAGTCTGAACACGTTGGCATCCATTTATATCGCCAGAGAAAACCTCAACGATGCGGAGCCTCTCTACCGCCTCTCCATCGCGATTTTGGACAAACGCGGCATCCTGACAGCCAAGCGTCCGGTAGTGAGCGCGTCAGATTCAAGTCTGGAACTTCTGGCCGACACGGCCACCGATTACGTGGAGTTACTAAAGAAGATGAAGCGCAAAGGGGAAGCCTCGAAGCTGGAAGCGCGCATCCGGGCGATGGTCGGAAAAAACTACAAGAAGCGCCAAAGCTGAGCAAGTGTGGGACGGGCCCCATGAGCGCTAACTTATGATCGGCTGAAGTCGATTGCTTTTCAGAGAGTCACGCGCCTCCTCGCGCTGTACTTTCCTCGCACCGGACTTCAGGCCAGCGACGAGATAACATCAGCGGTTTAGGCATGTTTCGTCCAAGCGTTAACCGAATCTTCTCCGAAGCCATTTCCGATTTATTCGGATACGTGGCCGCAGGTAAAGACCATTGCGTCGCCGGACCATGCTCATTTTAAACGAACGCGCCATAGTTTGTGGCATTCAATCTTCACGACCACAACTTTCGCGCCGAATCGACGGGGCGGAGTCCAGTAAGGTGGCGTCTGATGAATCGATATAGCGATATGTAGAGCTCAGCTCGTGATGGGCTCACTCCCGGCCCGGACGGACTGTCTGAGAGTATCGCTACTTCTGTTTGTTTGGCTTGATTTCGCTCAAGCCCATGTCAAGCTCAAATATTCCACCTGGTGGAGACGCGACCGCTCGGGACCGTAGTAAATTTACAGTCCGTGTGTT
>PMUN01000185.1 GCA_003166875.1 Bryobacterales bacterium
TGACGGTTAGCGTCTTCGCATCCACGACAGCGATCTTGTCCTTGTCTTCGATGTCGACGTACAAATGGCCTTTGCCATCACTGGCGGCCTGCTCGGGCGCGCCACCTAGGTCGACCGTTCCGGCGATGGAACCATCCGCGGCGTTGATCACGGTTGCGTTCGGAGCGCGATGGCTGAAGATCCAGACGCGACTGTTAAACGGGTCGAACAGAATGCCGTCGGGTCCGCCTTCGACATCAATGGTCTTGATGGGGGCGAGCGTTTTTGAGTCCCACATGGCGACGGGTTTGCTGCTTCCGAATCCGTGGCCGGATTTGGGGTCGACGGCGGCGCCACGGGCGTTGGCATTGGCGATTTCGCCGGCCGATTCGAGGGTGTCGAGATCAAAGACGGTGATGCGGGGGCCAGTTCCGGTGCGTGGGATGTAGAGACGGCGTCCGGCGGAGTCCGCATAGACGTAATCGAAACCGCCTGCGCCGCCGACTTTCGCGGTTTTGAGGATTTTGTAGGGGCCGGAGTCTTGGGCGAAGGCGAGGGTGGCTAGGGCGGAGATGAGAAAGAATTGGCGCATGGTTTGAAGTATACAACTCCAAGCGTTGGCATGAGTGCCAACGCGGCAAGCTAAAGCTCGCGCTACGGGTGGCCCAGTGGTTTTGGTGTGTTGGAAGAAAAGAGGCTCAAAGCGATGGCGATTGCGAAGTTGGCGCATAGGCCTAAGAATCCGGCGCTGAGGCCGAGGAAGGGATCGTGCTTGGTGAGGAATAGGATTGCCATCGAGGCTACGCCGATTGTCAGACCGGCGAATACCGCGGGCATGGTGACGCGTTTCCAAAAGAGTCCCAGAACAACTCCTGGGAAAAGTTGTGTGATGCCTGCGTAGGCCAGCAGCAGGAGCGAGACCAGGGTTGTGGATCCGTGGATGGCGAGATAGAGGCTGATCAGGCTGATCACCACTACCATGATCCGTGCGATTCGTCCAACCTGGTGGTCGTTCATGTCAGGTGCAAAGAGGGGACGGCACAGGTTCTTTGCGAACACCGTCGCCGATGAAAGAACCAGAATCGCGGCTGGGACCATGGCCGTAAGCGCGCCTGCGCCACCGATTACGCCGAGGAACCAGGGCGGGAAGGTTTTGCGCACCATGGCCAACAAAGAGAGATCGCCATCGCGAAGATTCGGAATCACCAGGATGGCCGCGAATCCGACGAAGAGCATGAAGGTGAGGCTGAGCGTATAGAGCGGCATGACTACGGCGTTGCGGCGCAGCGTACCAGAACTTTTGGCGCTGAAGGCGGCTCCGAACGAATGCGGCCACATGTAGACGCCGAGCCCGGTCAACAAAACTGTTGAGATGTACCAAGCGTGGCCGAGGTTCCCCGTAGCGCCCGGCATGACGAAATGGCTGGGCTTGGCGTGGATCAGGGCAGTGAACATGGGGCCGATGCCGCCGAAGTAAATGTACGGGATGCCGATACCGATGGATACTGCGGCGATCAGCATCAAAATGTCTTTCAAGACGCTGACCCAGGCAACCGCGCGCAAGCCGCCGGTTAAAACGAAACCCGTCAACAGAATTACCGCGACCAGCATGGCTGGGTTTCGGCTGATGCCATCGAAACTGGCCACTTCGGCGATGATTCCAAATCCGGTGATCTGGAGTTCGAGGTAGGGGATCATGAAGACAATCCCGACCAGGGAGACGGCGGCGACGAGATACTTGCTGCGGTATCGCCACGCGAAGAAGTCGGATTGAGTTTGCAGTTTGTGCCGGCGGCCGAGTTCCCAGATGGGCGGAAGAATGAAGAATGAGACAACGTAGGCGAGAGTGATGTAGGCCAGGATGTAGAGTGTGGGCGCGCCGCGCGAGTAGGCCCAGCCGCTGGCGCCGAGGAACGAAAAAGTGGTGTACACTTCGCCGGCCATCAGCAGCCACATAAGGAGTACGCCGAAGCCGCGGCCAGCTACGGTCCACTGTTCGAGATCCATTTTGCGGCGCGCTCCGGCGTAGAAGCCGATGCCGGAGCCCAGGGCCACGATAGCGAGGATTACTCCCAAGGCGGTGGCGCTTGGGCTCATGTGGGCGGATTATCCTTTTCGTGACTCGGCCGGGTTTCGATAAGGTAGGCGCCCCACATGCAGAGTGGCGTGAGGACGATCCACAAGGTGAGCCAGAACAAGTTGAATGGCATGCCGAGCACGATGGGATGGATGCGATCCCACAGGGAGACAGAGAAGCACATGGCGGCGAATGGGATGAGGGCGAGAAGTAGGGCTCCAAGGCTAGGTGGTTTTACGGTGGGCGGGCCGGTGCTCGAAGGAAGTGGTATCCAGTAATGATACAGCTTTGGTAGTGTCGGGTGATGCGCTTTGCGTTGCTCCTGTTGGCCCTTCCCGGCCTTGCATCGAAATTGGTTGCGCAGGATCCGTTTGAGATCCATGTTTACGAATACGAGCCGCTGGCGCTGGGTGAATACAGTCTTGAGGCGCATTTAAACTACATGACGCAAGGGACAGGGTCGCGTGACGGGACGCTGCTCCCGACCGATCATCAGACGCATCTCACATTGGAGCCGACGTTTGGGTTGTCGGAGAACTTCGCGGTTGGTTGGATGTTCCTAAACGCGTGGGAGCCCGGTTACACGGCGCAATTTGCCGGCTGGCGGGTGTTGCCGCATTTTTACGCTCCGGAAGGATGGCATCTACCATTTCGGCTGGGTTTTGTTTCCGAATTCTCGTTTCAGAAGACGCGATATGAGGAGAATTCGCGGCGCGCGGAGCTGCGCCCGATTCTGGATCGCGAGTTTTCACGATGGCAGGTGGTGTTCAATCCGGTTTTCGAGCGGGCATTGCACGGGCCTGGCACCGAGCATGGTTGGAATTTCGAGCCGGCTATGCTGCTCCGCTGGAAGCGCAAGACTTTCTCGCCATCGCTGGAATATTACGGCGAAGTTGAGAGCATCAATGTTCGTCCGCATGCGCAGCCGGAGGTGCATCAGTTGTTTGCCGGGGGCGATTGGAATGCTGGGCCAGTGTTCAGCATCAACATGGGTGTGGGGTTTGATCTGACAGGGCGTGGACCTGGGGTGATTTTGAAAAGTCGATTTGAGTGGGATTGGAGGAAAGGTGGGAGGCCTTGAAAAAGCGGACGTCGGCATGAGTGCCGACGCTGCAGGCAAGAGTGCCTGCGCCACGATGGATTTAGTGGCCTGTGTTTAAGACTACGGGTTTGCCGTGAGGAGTGTGTCGATAGGCGTCGGCCCACGCTTCCTTGCGGGTGAGCATGGCTTCAGGAGTGGTTAGACCTTTGGCGGTAACCAGGCGCTCTAGAGCCCGGAGCCAATTGTGGTAGTAGCTCTGATCGACGCCCGCTTTTATTTCCGCAGCTAGGGCTTCGGACCACTCTTTCCAGGTGAAATAGCCTTGCTCGGAGAGCTTGACGGCGAGCGCGAAGGCTTGCGCTTCCCAGGGTTCGGCGAATACTTTTTCAGGCTGGTTCAAGGTAGTCATCCCACATATCGATGTAGACTGCGTCGCGCGGTGAGGCTTGATCGCCCCATAACTCGCGGGCGGCGAAGCGGACGGAATAAACGTGCTGCGGATTTTCTCCTAAGAACTGCGCGTTGGTGTCCGGGAACACGTAGACGCCATGGTGAAGATGGATGGCGCCGAGCTTGCCGCGTGCGTAGCGCGGGAGTCGCGTGTGGCCGGTGGGATTTATATTGCGGGCGCGAACTCGCTGGCCAATTTGGAAGCGCTGTTCGACCTGTATGTTTCGGCTGGCGAGGGCGCCGGTGCGGAGCAGTCGCGGAACTTGATCCGCGGTGACGGCTGGTGTTGCTTGGGGCGAACCTGGCGCGGGTTGGCCGCTCAGGATTTCATCTTGGGTAACCAATTCGGACTTTACGAGCAGCTTCTCGAGGCGCGCGGTCCACTTCTCGTAGTAACTCATGCGCAGATAATCGGCGGCGGGGATCAACTCGATCTCGTGGCGTCCGGCGTCGATGTTCCATTTGCGCGCGGCCCGTGTGGCCATGTTCAGTGCGAACGCGCGGGCCTCCCAGCGCGCATGGAACACGGGTTCGTCCTTTTCGTATTGAATGGGACCCAAGCCGTGCATGCCGCCCATGTCGTGAACGCCGTTCATGCGGGCGGGCTCACTTTGGCGACGCCGACCATGGCGTCGCGCGTGACCAAGGCGGCTAGCTGGTCTTCGCTCATTTCTTCAGCGCCTGCAGGGCGCTCCGGCAGCACAAGGTAGCGGAGCTCGGCGGTGCTGTCCCAGACGCGCACTTCAACGTCCTCGGCGATTTCGAGCCCGAAGTCGCGCAACACGCCGCGCGGATCGATGACCGCGCGGGAACGATAGGGCGCGGATTTGTACCAGGCAGGCGGCAGACCGAGGACGGACCAGGGATAGCAGGAGCACAGCGTGCAGACGACGAGGTTATGAACTTGGGGAGTGTTCTCGAGCGCGAGCATGTGCTCGCCCTGCGCGCCTCCGTAGCCCAGCTCGGCGATCGCGGAGGTGGCATCGGCGAGCAGACGCCGCTTGTAAGCAGGATCGACCCAGGCGCGAGCCACTACGCGCGCGCCGTTGCGGGGGCCGACCTTGTGTTCATAAGTATCGATCAACGCGTCGAGCGCGGCGGGATCGACCAGGCCTTTTTCGACCAGCAAAGATTCGAGCGCTTTGACGCGCAGCGTGGGGTCGGAAGGGACGGCCTGGTGGNNCGCTTCTCAAATATTCCGCATATGTTTCCAGTAAATCAGGATGACGTCTTTGATCGCGGTGAAGAAATCGGTGGGCTTCACTTTGGATCCCGCAACATCCTCCCAGCGGAGCAGGGGAAACTCGTAGATATGCTGCGCGGCGGATTCGGGCGATCCGACCTCGCGGATGTATCGAGCCAACATCTCTACATCGAAGACCCATTTCGTGCGAAACCGTTCAGCGGTCAAGCCGCGAGTCCTGGGGCCGACACGAAACATTTTTGCGCCACATTGCGTATCGTAGATGGGTAATCGCAGCATCACAGAAACTACGGTTGCAAAGACTCTGCCGAGGTAGTGACGGGCGGCGCGCCGGTTCACTTGACGGCCAAGCAGCTTTACGCGCGAGCCGAACACCATGTCCAGATCAGGCCGTTCGGCGAACACTGCCATAAACTGGGGGATAGCGTCGAGCGGGGTGGCCAAGTCCGCGTCCCAGAATCCCACAAAATCCGGGTCTTGCTGAAGCGCGGAGTTAATACCCAGCCGAACAGCTTCTGCCTTACCTTGATTGGCGGGGGATCGCACCAAGCTCACGCGGTCTTCATTCGGGGCGCGAATGCTCTCGATGCGAGCAATGGTGTTGTCGTTGCTTCCGTCATCCACGAAAGTGAACCCGATGTGGTGCTCACCGAGGAATTCGAGGAATCGATCGACCGGCAACCGAAGTCCCTCGTTGTAGCAGGGGACAACGATAATTACTCGTGGCTCACTCACGTTGCGATAATATCAGACACCGTTCAAACGTTGGCCGTCCAAGAAATGCCGCCGCCGCTGCCTCAAGCATCGACAAATACCAGCAGCAGGCCG
>PMUN01000027.1 GCA_003166875.1 Bryobacterales bacterium
GCACTCTTGCCTGCAGCGTCGGCACTCATGCCGACGTTCTTGCCCGTTAAGACCGCTCGTTTGGAGCACTTTCATAGCGCAGTCAGGTCGGGAAGATCAGGCACCCAACCTCTTCCTTCGCACCAACGACACAACCTTGCTCCGCGAACGACGTTGTCGTTTCTTCGAGGCCATAAGGATCGCCTCGACATCGAACCCGTGCTTGGCAGCCTCCTCCTCGCGAACACGCCGGACTTCATGGACGATGGGATCCCTCGGCGTTGTCCCTTCACGAGAAACGCTACGCCGCATCCCGCATTTCCACAGTCATCTGCTTGCCCAAAACCGCTAGCGCCGCCTGGATCTTCTCCGCCTTAGTAGCGTGCTGCGGATCCATCATTCTGCGGACCACTCGCTCATGCACACCAAGCCGCCGCGCCAACTCCGAGTTGTTAACTTTCTGATCCCGCATCGCCACATAGAGCGCCAGCTTCGGCGCAAGCCAAAGCGGCACGGGCACCATGCGATGACCGCGCTTTGCGCGAGACGGCACCGGAATCTCCTCACGGCGCGACAACCGGATGGAAAGATCAGACCCAAGCGCATCCATGGCCTCTTCAAACGCCTCACGCCTGTCCTTACCATCCGTCGCAACCCGTGGAAGGTCGACAAACTCAACCAATACGCGACCGTCCCTACCAACAGTAAGCCTGGCCGGATACGCAAACGTGAACATAGCATCACCTCTCATAGCTCATGAGGATCAATTCGAAGATCACGACACATCTTAGCCAGAAGTTCCCGGCCGATTTCCTTCTTTCGATCCTTGAGAGTGGTAAATTCATCACCGAAGTACAAACGGCCGTGGCTGCCTTTTCCCTTGTCCGCCACGAATTGACACGCGACATTCTTCTTCCGAGCCAGTTTCCGCACGCGGCGCTCGAATTCCCCACCCCTCACGATTCCATGGTCGGACATTTCTGTCCGAAGGTCAAGAGAAGGTCGCTGGCCGGAGGAGAGAGCCGGCAGAGGACGTACGACCACGTTCGACTTACAACGGATATCATCGGAATTTTGATCACAACCTGATCGAGATCGTATTTACCTGCTCGAACACACTTTTGCGACACCTGCGAAATCTATGTGAGCCGCGACGAAATCTCCGAGTCGACCAATGCCTTACACGGTTTCCCGTCCAGCGGGAGTGATAGTCGTAGCGTCGAGCTGAGCACGTTTGATCCGAAGAACGCGGACGGTGGGGTCAAGATGAACTTCTATTACTCGGATTCGAGAGGTCACTTGGATAGAAGACAATTTTCTCAGGTGCGTCCAGCGTCAGGCTTCCGCAGTGGAAGAGCTTTGATGACCTGCTTAAGCAACTTCTCGAACTTACGATACGCAGGCGGCTTAGCAGGCCGTGACAGATCTCGTGCAAGACCGTGGATGCGAGATAGCCTTCCGCGGATGCGCGCGACGCCTGCGATTCCGGCATAAGATCCTTCGCCAGCGGTAGGATCACGTAGTTCACGCGCGCGTCCATAAAGTTCTTGAAGAAAATCTTCTTGGTGCCTTTCGCTTTGTGGATGCGCGGATTGTTCGGCAGATTGTCGGCCACGGCCTGATAGCCGTGCAGCAGATCGCCCGCGCGCAGCGGGGCGTCCATCACTTCCATCGGCGTAAGCTGGCCGCGCTTGGACGGCAGATCTTCCTTCGCGAGCGGCAGCGCTTCCTGAATGTCGGGAACATATTTCTGATAGAGCGATAGTTTCGCGCTTTCGGGCTCGTTGCGAATCAACAACGACACACCATACGACGTCTTCACTCCCAGCACATCGTCGAGGTAGGTTTCCTACAGCGCGAAGATGACATCGATCCTGGGATTGCGCAGATCCATCCAGGCCAAGTCGCTCGGATAATAGTCGTCGCTCAGCAACGCATCGGCCCGCAGACGCAGGAATTTCGCGAAAGCCGGATCGTCGCTGGAGTCCGCGGCCTCGCGCAGCAGCCGAGCCGCAGGCTCCAGGTCCTTCTTGTATTCGACGTGGTACGGAATTGTGTCCAGCTTCTTGCCGTTCCATCGCAACACCGTGTAGGGGCTGTAGATGGCGTCCTTCTCGGTGGGGTGCGCCTTCGCGTAGTCTTCAATCTGCGCGCGGGTCCGTCCGGGCGGATACAAATTTCGACCGGGCGGAATCGGTTGGTTTCCTACGAAAGGCTTGTTCTCATCGATCAGATCGAATCGCCCGCCGTTGATGAATAGCAATCGCTTGAGTTGCGGATCTTTTGTGGAACGATATAGCGCCAGCCCGTCGGGATCGCCTGCTGCCAGTAGATCGACTCGATGAAGCGCGACGCCGCTGCCAGCTTGTCGACAACCTGACGTTGCCGCGCGTCGAGCGCTGACGAATCGTACGGCATCTGCACCGTCTTCCATCGCGCGAGGCGCTGCGCAATATCGGACCCGGTAGGCTCGGCGAAGGCCAGCAGGAGAATCAGGGCGGCGAAGATCATGGCCTTATTCTACCGGCAGACTCGCGAAAAACGAAAAGCCCCGAACACGAGTTGCGCCCGGGGCCGTTGGTTCTGGTGACCTACCGAAGACTTAATTCGACGACGCGGCTGTCTTCTTGCGTCGAAACGCAACGAACAAGCCCATCGCCAGGAAAGCCGCGCCAGCCGGAATCACAGTAGACGGCTCAGGAGTCGAAGTGGGCGCATGGCCATTCACTTCGATCTCATAGAACAGCCGGGTGCCTGAACCCAGCGTCCCATCAACGCTGTCGAGCAAGTGAAACTCCGTGCCATTCGAAACCCCAGTATGGGTTCCGTCCAGGCCGGAGTAGTTGAACTCAATTGGCGAATTCTGGCTAATAGTCGAAGGATCCGGGAGGGTCTGCTGCGTGTTCGGAGTACAGCCAGTAAAGAAGTTGTTAACGCCGCACTGATACTTCAAGGTGCTGCTCGGCGTGGTAGTATAGAGGCCGTAGACAAACACCTGCAATGACGTGATCGTAAGACCCAAGTCGTTCGTGATAAACAAGCCGGCGACACCGTCTGTACCCGAACCGCCAACAGTGAACGCACTCGTCGAGTCGCTAGGCGTGCCCCATTGATTCACGATGGTGCTCAGGTCGATGACCGGCGTACCGTTAATGTTATTCTCTTCGAGCGTCACGACATCGGCTCTTATCATACCGACTGACATCGCAACACAAGCGGTAAGTAGTGCTAAGTGCTTCATAATTCCTCCAGAATCTTGTTAGACCGAAGTCCAATCACTTCGGAGCTACGGCAAATTTGTAACTTCGGTAAGTATAACATTGATCTCTTCCTGCGGTTCGGTTTGTAAGTGATGCAGAATCAAAATGGTACTAGTACTATGGGATGGTTCTGAAGGCTGAGGATATCCGAATGGGCAGCGGATACGCTCAGTCGATGCTGCTCCTATGTCTGAATAAGCACGGTGGCAAAGAACAGAGAGAGAAAATCCGGACGCAAATTACCCTGGATCGTCTCCAGGACGACCAATTGCGATTGCACTATCTCTAATGTATATTACTATCGCGGCGAGCTGGACGAGGGGCTGGCCCGAGCGACTCGTCATCTCGATACGCCCGACATCGCGCTGTTGATGCGCCTTTGCGGGGATGCGAAGGCCGGTAATTTGTCGCACCATACGAGGTGCTTGAGCCTTTGCGTGAGCACGCGGCGTGGGATTCGGACTGTTTACGCGAGAAACCTGCCATTCCTGCACACTCTTGCCTGCGCACGGAAAAGATGGTGAGAATCGAAAGTGGCTGAAGGGCATTACCTCAGTCAAGACCATGGCCGAAGTGAGGGACACAGCCGACAAGCGCTTCCTAGAGGAAGAAAAAGTGATGGCGACGCGTTAGCGGACAGCAATAAGCGAACTGATAAACTCAAGTAACCAACCCCATGCCGTCCCAGCCCGACATCGTCGTCACCACCCCCGGCGAAACCGGCGTCACCCTCGTTGTCGAAGCAAAGCCGACCCTACCAGACCTAGAGCGAACGGAAGACGGACTCAAGATATACATGAGTCTCATGCAGTGCCCCACCGGACTGCTGATCACTCGGGACCGGATGTGGCAGTACCAGGACGCCTACACCAGCCGATCGCCGCAGTTCATCCGGCGCGTCGGCGAGTTTAACCTCAAACCACTGTGGGACCAGCCGTCGCCGGAACAGGAAGCACGATTCGAAACGTTCGTGCAACGCTGGCTCGAGGACCGCGCTAAACAACCGGCCGAAGAACTTCCCAAAGAGCTGGGCGCTGCGCTACGAGAGTTATGTCCTACCTGCGCTCATGGGTGGCGATGTTCGGGCGGCTCACCCCCGCTGATCTTCACAAACAGTGGCGCACGTATTCGTAGAAACGAATTGGCTATTCGGCTACGCCGCACCAGCGCATCATCAAGTCCCCGCGGCCACCGACCTCCTGAAACACGCGCGCCTTGCCGAATTAACACTCCACCTGCCGAACGTCTGCCTCGGCGAAGCGCGAAAAGTGATACTTGCGAAATGTCAACCCCGTAATGAAGCCAACGCAATTCGACGCTTCCTAACTTGGGCCGAACCCGGCTGCGACATCTCGAAAGAGGACGCCGCGATCACGAGGACGCTGGTGGACCGTTACGAGAAAAGCATCAAACGCAACCTCGACACTCTTGACGACCGTCTCAAGACACTCGCCGCGCTTCCATGCATTGGAATCTTTGGCCTCTACGATTTGATGCTCGCCCGCTCCACCGAACTGGCGCTCGCCGGAATAGAATTGATGCCTTCGATCAGGCTATCTTCGCCGCCGTCCTCGTCAGCGCAGCAAGACTCTGGAACGCGCGTGAACGGGGAATATCATTCTGCGAAGCCGACTCCGACCTGCAACCATGAGGACCGGCACGGCCACGTCCAATCACGCCGCTCCCAACACCAAATCCCCCGCCTCCTCAACAACCTCCAAACCCCCACGACCCTTCCCATCCCAACCCCATGCTATTTCCAGATCGAGGCACCAATCATGTCAGCGACAGCTACAATCCAAATTGACCATTCAACAATCGATCGCGCCGCCATCAATCGCGCCAACTCCGAGCATTCCACCGGCCCTCG
>PMUN01000095.1:0-12528 GCA_003166875.1 Bryobacterales bacterium
CACTAATTCCTGCGCAGAGCCGTATTTCCTAATGATCTCGCCCTTATGCCCGGGTAGTCTTAACTCATCGTACGATAGCGACTGGAAGTAAAAGTCGAGCTTGATTTCTTCGCCCGCGTGCGATGCTGCTCTGATAATCGTCTCGTAGTGAAAGAGCGTAGTCGCGGGAGAGGGGTACACTTTCGCCATGGTCAACATCACACTCTGGCCGCCGTCTGACCCGCTAAGGACGTTGTTGTCAAGCCCGGTGATGAAGAACTTGAATTCAAATGGAACGAAGTTACGACAGCTCATCATGACGAGAAGATTGCCATTCTGGTCAATGCGCAAGGACGGCTCAATGTCCGGTGGGGTTTGTCTCAGGACTTCAGCTTGGTTCTTCTCTTGTCGCTCTGCTGCAAGCTGACGATCATTCTGAAGTACAGTTGCTTTCAGCTCCCGAGTGTCGCTAAGGACTTTATCCATCTTTGCGTTGATATCTTTAAGGCCGCCCAAAATAGCGGGGTCAGTTTGCCGACGTGCTACCCGGTCGAGAACATCTGCGGTCTTCTTCAGTTGTTGCATCAAGGCTTTATCAACGCCGCTACAGGTGATCGTGATGACGCCCCGGTTGTCGTTGATGGTCTGCTCGCAAGAGCCTGACATTGTGTTCGCTTGAGACTGGGCGAATAGCGCGCCAACCCACAGCAGTGCGATCAGCGTAACCCTCACTTGTCCTCCGTTCCCTTGGGACTTGCTTTATCGTTCTTAATCGCTATGCTGCCTGTGTTGCCATTGATGACTTGGTTCTGGTCGCCCTTGATGTTGTTCACCTGGGGTCGTGCTGAGCTGACTAGAGCCGCTGGATTGTAAAAGTACACAACGACAAACACGGCAAGCGCCCCCCCCGCTCGAAGCCACGTCGAGATTGAGACGGCAATGAATCCCGGAATCATTGCCGCCACCCCCGCCGCTGCGAGGGCCAGAACGCTTCGGAAAATCGTGTACTGGAAAGCCGTTGGATTTGGGACGAGAATTGCTAAGGTCAGCAGAACGATCAGAAAAACAATGCCGAATAAGAATGCCAGGCGCTGCTGAACTTTCCTTTGCAAGAATGCCCTCTATCCGCCGGACCGATAGGGGCGGATATCAGCTTCAGTTTAGCAAAATGTTGACGGGTCTCCGGGAAAATCAACTGTGCGAACGACTTTGACGCGCGGTGCTCACTCTGCGCGCAGCGAAGTCATCGGATCTGCCTTGGTGGCGCGGTTCGCGGGGAAGTAGCACGCCAGTGTCGTTGTTGCTAGGGCCAACAAGCCGACGGCTGCGAAGGTTACCGGGTCCAGCGCGCTGACTCCGTAGAGGAGGCTTCCTAATAGGTGTGCGAATGCGGCTGCGCACAGCAGGCCGATTGCCGCTCCTAGGATTGACAGCGTCAGGCCTTGGCCCACGATCAAGCGCAGCAGGTCCCACGGTCTTGCGCCCAGCGCTATTCGCATGCCGAACTCGGGCATGCGCTGGCTCACGGAATAGGAAATTACGCCGTACATGCCGATGGTCGCTAGGACTAGAGCCAAGGCTGCGAAGAGGCCGATTAGGAAAAGCGTGAAGCGCTGGCTCGATACTGACGCGTCGGTGATTTGGTTCATCAGGCGCAGATCGGCGATTGCCAGGCTGGCGTCGAGCTGTCGCAATGCGAGGCGCAACTGAGTCGCGAGCTGGGCTGGGTCCAAGGTGGAGCGCACGGCCACCGACATATCGGTGTTGTCGAACGGCATCTGAGTTAGCGGCCACCAGAAAGCGGATTTCGCGGCGCTGCTGGCCGGTTGATCTTTGATATCGCCCACCACACCTACAATTCGGAACCAATCTTTCTCCGTAGGCTTATCGCTGAAGGAAATTCTTTTTCCGATGGCGTCTTCTCCGGGCCAATACCGCTTGGCCATGGACTCATTAATCACGATGACATTGGGGGCATCCCTGAGGTCGTGACCGGTGAAGAATCGCCCGTTGAGTAACGGAATTCCCATGGCGCGGAAGTAGTCGAGCGAAGCGACGTGATAGCGGGCGGTGGTCTTGTCGTTGTATTCGGCGGAGCGTCCTTCGACGGCGAAGCCACCTGCGTTCTCGTCATAGCCGGTCCACGGGAGATCCGTGCCGACTCCGGCTGATTGGATGCCAGGGAGAGATTCGAGGCTCGCGATCAGTTGATCGTAAAAATGTTGAACCTGCTGCGAGGTCTTGTAGTGTTCATAGGGCAGGGCGATGCCCGCCGTCAGGACTTGCTGCGGGCGAAAACCGGGATCGGACTTGAGCAGGTTGACGAAGCTATGCAGCACCAATCCGGCAGCGATGAGGAGTACGCACGCGAGTCCGGTTTCGCCGACTACCAGAACATTTCGGAGGCGCAATTGGCGAGAGCTGCCGGTAGCGTTTCGTCCGCCTTCGCGCAAGCTTTGCTGCAAATCCGTTCGCGAAGCTGTGAGCGCGGGGACGAGCCCGAATAGAAGGCCGGTGACTACGGCGGTGACAAGCGTAAATAGAAAAACCCACGGGTCCAGGTGAATTTCCGCGGCCCGTGGGAATCCTGCGGGGAGAAACGCTACCAGCGCGCGGACTCCGCCAACAGCGAGAAGCGTTCCCAAGGCGGCGCCTGCGAAAGCGATGACCAGGCTCTCGGTGAGCAACTGGCGGACAATGCGGCTGCGAGCCGCGCCCAAAGCGGAACGAACGGCAATTTCGCGGACGCGGGCGCTGGACCGGGCCAGCAGAAGGTTCGCGGAGTTGACACAGGCGATGAGCAGAAGCAGGCCGACAGCGGCGAGAAGAACGAAGAGCATACGCTGGGTTGGTCCGACGAGCTCGCGGTAGAGGGGAACCACGATTACACGCCAGTCGCGGCCGGTGAGATTCTCGCTCGAGAGTTGGTGAAGAATCGCGCTCAGATCTGCGTTGGCCTGTTGCGGTGAGACGCCGGGCTTCAGACGTCCGATGCCTTCCATGAAGTGCGAGCCTCGGCGGGTGAAGTTTCCTTCGAAGGAAAAGGGAAGCCAAAGATCCACGGTGTCGCCGTCGGCGATGGCGTGATAGTCGTTGCCGGGGTGACGGACGTTGGGCGGCATCACGCCGGCCACGGTGTAGGTTGCGGCGTTGAGAGTGATGCTGTGGCCGACGATGCTGGGGTTTGACGCAAAGCGGGTGCGCCACAGGCGATCGCTCAGGATGGCGAGGCGTCCGGCTGCGGGAACTTCATCGGCGGTGGAGAACTCACGGCCGCGCGCGGGCGAGAAGCCGAGAACGCGGAAATAACCCGAGGTCACGCGGAACGCATGCAGCATGACGGGCTCGCCGGCGCCCGAGAGTTGCGCGTCGGCGCGGACGATTCCGGCCAAGCTGTCGAAGGTTCGATTGCGCGTGCGGAGATCCCGAAGGTCGAAAGGGTTCAGCGGGAACTTTGGGTAGGTGTCGCTATTGAAAAAAATGCGGACGATGCGATCGGGCTGGCCGAAGGGAAGCGGCCGGAGGAGCACGCCCTCAATGACGCTGAAAATGGCGCTGTTGGCTCCGATGGAGAGCGCGAGGGTGACGACCATGACAATGATAAAGCTGGGAGTGCGGCCGAGATTGCGAATGGCGTAGCGGAAGTCGGTCCAGATGGATTCGAATTTGTTCATGGTGTTGGTGGTGCAGCAACTCCTTAAGGTAATTACGGTCGATGACGGAAAAGGTTACGATGCTCGCGCCATCTTAGCGGCGCAGATAGCTTGACCCACGTGCCGTTGGGTATGTTCGGCGATGTGCGTCAATAGACCAATCACGGTGGTTGGCAGACGCTTCCGGCCGACCTCTCGCGGTTCGGTGAGACGCGAGGGGTGGAGCGCACGGACTACCGCTTCGGCGTGTTGGAAACTGGAGTCGAGCGCGGCCAGCAACTCATCGAGCGATGCTCCTGGCTGGTGCTCGGCATGGAGCGCGCTCATCTGCGCTTCGGAAAGCTGTTTGCCTTGTAGATATGTGATGAGCCGATCGGTGCTGCCGGCTATATGGTTAATGTGGAAGCCCACGGAGCCGAGGCTGTGCGGCGTGGCCCAGATTTGTTCGGTAATGAGTCCGCAGGTGTATGTTCGGAGGTCTTCGCGGGCTTGCTCGAAGGCATAGAGGATGGGCGCGATGAGCGGGTCCAGGCCGGACATGGGTCCACGCAGCCAGGGTTCGTGCAGGGTTTCCATGACTCAAATCGTAGCGTTTTCGTCTACCAGGTAGTTCGAATCGGATACTGAGAAATTAGCGGATCGGGCGTGAGGATCGCCAAGCCGTTAACTATCGCCTGACAAACGAGCATTCTGTCGAAGGGATCCCGATGCAATTTAGGTATTCGAGGTAAATAGAGAGCTTCTTCTTCGTTCAATGTGAGTGTCGCAATGCCGTGGCGTTCCCGCAGAGCCACGATGTACTCGCCGGCGGGAGCGGGCAAGGGAAGCCGGCCTAGGGAATGTTTGACCGCGATTTCCCATGTGGAGACCACGCTTAGAAAGACTTCGTTAGCGGGATCCCTGAACAGTTGAGCCGCTCGCCTGGAAAGTTGAGTGGAACCAGAAGCGATCCACAGGAACGTACAGGTATCCAAGAGCAATCTCACGATTCGCCCTCAAATGCGTCCAGGAGTTCGTCCGGCAAGGGTTTAAAGAACGATTTTGGGATCTTAAGTTTATTCTTGGCGAGTCCGATGGGGCGCTTGGCTTGTCGTATTCGAGGCAGGGGGCGAATCTCGGCGATAGGTGTGTTCCGCTTGCAGAGTATGATGGTTTCACCTTTGGCGATACGGTCGAGATATTCGGATAAGTGGGTTTTGGCCTGGTGAACGTTGACCTTGATCATAGTCCATTATCGGACTAGGAAGTGGACCAAGTCAATCCGGCGGCCCGACGGGCCATTTGACCCCTGTATGATGATTTGGAGGACAAACCGTGAAACTTCCATTGCTACTGTTGGGTATCGCGACGGGCATTGCGGTTGCGCAGGACAGCGCATCGTTGACCGGAACGGTCCGGGATTCTTCGAGCGCCATTATTGTGGGGGCAGCGGTCACCATCCGGAATGAAGAGAACGGGTTGGTGCGCGGGTTTGTGAGTAACACGAGCGGCGAGTATCTGGCGGCTTCACTGCCGCCTGGCCGTTACTCCATCACGGCTGCGGCGCCGGGGTTCGCCAAGTACGAAGCGCACGATGTTACTTTGCGAGTGGCTCAAAACGCGCGAATTGATATTACGCTCAAGGTGGCTGGTGTGGAGGAGCATGTCGCCGTTCAAGGGGCAGGCCTGGCTCAGATGTCCACACAGTCCTCTGAGGTATCCGGGACCATTACCAGCAAGGAAATCACGCAGCTCCAGCTCAACGGACGCAACTTCACGCAATTGATCACGCTGGTTCCCGGTGTCAGCAATCAGACCGGGCAGGACGAAGCGCTGGTCGGCAAAGAAGGGAACGTCAACTTCAGCATCAATGGCGGACGGACCGAAAACAACAATTGGGAAGTGGATGGCGCCAACATCATGGATGATGGCAGTAACTCGTCCATCAACGTGTATCCGAGCCTGGAAGCGATTGAGGAAGTGGAGGTGCTGACGTCGAATTACGGGGCTCAGTACGGGCGGAATTCATCCGGCACGATTGAGGTGGAAACGAAGTCCGGAACGAACCAGTTTCATGGCGGAGCCTACGAATTTCTGCGCAATGACATGTTCAACGCGCGCAATTATTTTGATGAATTGCCTGGGGCTCCGCCTTACAAGAAGAACGACTTTGGGTACAACCTGGGCGGTCCGATCTGGAAGAACCATACGTTCTTCTTTTGGTCGGAGGAGTGGCGTAAAGAGGATGTGCCGCAGACTTTTCACACTCCCACGCCATCGGTGGCAAACCGCGAGGGGAATTTCAACGACGTCTGCAACGTTCCTAATCCGACCGACTGTCCGCATGACCCGAACACCGGACTCCCTTACCCGAACAATCAACTGCCGTACATCGATCCGAACGGGCAGGCTCTGCTAAAAATGATCTCGCTGCCCACCGCCGGATCGGGCGCCGATTCGTTCTTCGACGGCGCGGTGGGCAAGCCGACGCATTGGCGGGAAGAATTGTTTCGCATAGACCACGATCTGAATTCGAAGATGCGGCTCACTTTTCGCTCCATTCACGATTCCTGGGACACAACCAATCCCACTGTTACTTACTCGGGCTACAACTATCCAACTATCGGAACGCGGTTCCAGGGGCCTGGTGTGAGCCTGGTGGCCAAGTTTACGGCCACCATTTCGCCGACGGTGATTAACGAATTCACGGGCGCTTATTCGTCCAGCCGGATTATTCAGAACGATACGGATCCGAGCGTGTGGCAGCGTCCCAGCACGTTCACCATGACGGGACTCTTTCCGGGATTTGGCGGCAAGCTACCGGATTTCTGCGTGCAGACCCAGGGCGCGTACCAGGGCGGATTTTGCGAAGGCCCGTCCTTTTTTCCGTGGATCAATTCCAATCCCACTTATACTTATCGCGACAAAGTTTCCGTAAGCCGGGGCAAGCACAATTTGCAGTTTGGGGCGGATTTTGTTGCTTCCGAAAAAAACGAGGGGGCGCAAACGAATCGGCAGGGAATCCTGGTGTTCGACAGCACGGCGCCCGTCTCCACCGGCAACGCTTTCGCGGATCTGTTGCTGGGGAACATCGCGAATTATTCTCAGGACAGTGCGGAACCGAAATATTATCTCCGCTACAAAATGTTCGATCCCTATTTGCAGGACGATTTTCACGTATCGAAACATCTGACGTTGAATCTTGGTTTGCGCGTGGACCTTTTCGGTACTTTCCGCGAAATTCAGAAGCAGGTTTACAACTGGGAGCCGGGAGCCTTCGATCCAAGCAAGGCGCCTCCGATCGACGTGGATGGCAGTGTTACGGGACAAGCCGGAGCGCTCATTCCGACGCCGGGAACTTCGCCCTACAATGGCCTGGTGCAATGTGGCGGGCCGGGTATTCCTCCAGGTTGTCAGAAGGGGCACTTGTTCAATCCCGCGCCGCGGATCGGGTTTGCCTGGGATCCTTTTGGCGACGGGAAAACCGCGATTCGCGGCGCTTACGGCATCTTCTACGATCACACGAACGGCGAGGAGGGCAACGCAGAAACACTGGAAGGCACGCCGCCGCTAGTGCAGAATACGACGCAGTACAACGTGGCCGGCTACACCAACATTGGAGGGCAGGGCATCCTGTTCCCGCTCACGGCGACGACCATTCCGGTGCGCGCCATTTGGCCTTACGTTCAGCAGTGGCACGTGGACGTGCAACGGTCGCTGCCCGAGCATATAGTTGCGACGCTTTCTTATGTAGGCAGCAAGGGAACGCATCTGACACTGCAAAGGGAATTCAATCAACTGCAAGCGATTCCGTCGTCGAAAAATCCGTTTCAACCCGGCCAGGCGATCACTACCGATATTTGCAACACGCAGGGCGGTACGGCGACCAGTCCGACATTTCAGGTGAATGGGAACACGGTGGGCGGCCAGCCGGCGATCAATCTGTTGATTGCGTGCGGCAACGATCCGGATCCGTTCCGGCCGTATTACAGCATGGGTTCCATACAGCGGCTGGAGCCGGAAGCCAACTCCATTTACAATTCGCTGCAGTTTTCGCTGCGCAAGACTACTGGAGCGCTGATGCTGGCAGTGGCTTATACGTACAGTCACTCGCTCGACGATTCGTCGGACAAGGCCGACAGCAACTTCGTGGATTCCTATAACTTGAGGGGCAACTATGCGAGTTCCAATTTCGATCAGCGGCAGATTCTGACGGCAAGCTGGGTTTACGATCTGCATTTCTTCAAGAAGCCGGGGCTGGCGCATCATATTCTGGGAGGCTGGCAGTTGGCCGGAATCATGACGTCGCAAAGTGGAACGCCTTTCTCGGTTGTCAACGGGGCGTTTGGGGATAGCGCCGGCGTGGCCAACGGTTATGGAACGGGCTCGTATGCGGACGTGATCGGCAATCCGCACGCGTTGCCCGCGAGCACGCGCAGTTCGAACCCGAATATCATTGGTCCGCTGCTTTACAATGCGGCTGCATACATACTGACGCAAGGTTTGACGTTCGGCGACTCAGGCCGCAACAGCCTGAACCTGCCGCATCGGACAAATGTCGACATGTCGGTATATAAGGTGTTCAAACCCACGGAGAGAATAGGGATTCAGTTCCGGGCAGAAGCGTTCAATGTGTTCAACCACACGCAATTTTCGTCGGTAGACAATTATGTGGGCACGGATTCTTTTATGTACGCAGGGAGCGCTCACAGCGGGCGAGTGTTGCAGTTGGGGCTGAAGCTGGCGTTCTGAAGGGCGGAAAGATTTTGATCCGGCGGCGCTTATGTACGGTGGACTCATGATTCGGGCGCGGCGGCTCGTCATAGGTCACTGGCCGATGGCCGTGCTGCTGGCGCTCTTCGGAATACTGTACAGTTTCAGCGTGAATTCCTATGGAATGTTCCTGTGGGATGAGGCTGAGTACGCCTCCATCGGACGTTCCGTACTGCGTGGGCAGGCGTTTGCAGTCTCCGGCGTGCCGAATTCCCTGCGGCCGCCAATTCTGCCGTTGGCCGGCGCCGCCAGCATGCTCCTGTTTGGAGAGCAGTCGGACGACTCCATTTTGCGGGGAACAGCTTGTGGTTTCGCTTTGCTGGCGCTGTTATGCGTCTACGGTTTCGCCGCAGCGGCCTTCGATCGGACTACAGGTTTGGTGGCGGCTGCTTTACTCGGTATCGCGCCGTTCTTCTGGATCTTCGTTCCGCTTTTCATGTGTGAGATTCCGTTCCTGGCTTTTTTCGCGGCGGCGGTGTGGTTCTTCTACTTCGGCGCGTACATCCATCAGCGCTTCTTCGTGTGGAGTTGGATTTGCTGGGCGCTGGCTTTTCTCACGCGATATACCGCCTCGCTGTTCCTTCCGGTGATCATTTTGTTCATCGCTATCGCCTGGTGGCAGGGAGGTCCGGACACGCGACGCAGGCTCTGGAGCCCCACGTTTTTCCTGAGCCCGCTTGCGGGATTCCTGCTGCTCGTGCCGTGGCTCACCCGTGAGTACCTCACGTTTGGAAGCCCGCTGGCGGGCATTCGGAAGGCGTCGCATCAATTGCAGGACTACATGCCCGGCGTTTCCATGCCATGGAATGTTTATCTCAGGCACATGCCGGCCATGTTGTCGCTCGAAATCGCCGCTTTGTTCGTGGCAGGCGTCATTTGGGCTTTCTGGAAGCGAGACAGATTCTCCCTGCACAATGTTCTCGTGGCCGCGGTGATCCTGACGTGGTTCAGTTGTTACCGGTATAAAGAGGATCGGATGGTGAGCTCGGCGCTTCCGTTTATGGTGGTGATCGCCGCTGTGGTCCTGACTAAGGCAACGGCCAGTCTTCGCCCACTGGCGCGTGGCGCAGTTTTGGGAGGGCTGCTGGCTGGGTTTTTCATTCTGAATCTACGTGTGACACACCCGATACTCGCACACAGGGTTACTGTGGGATACCCGATATTTCTGGACGCCATGGCATTCTTACGGGAGAATGCAACCCCCGGTGCGATGGTGTTGGGCGCAAACTCTCCGCAGATCCATTGGTACTCCAATATGCTCTCGACGAACATTCCCGAAAGGGATGAGCTTCCGGAAGCGTTGCGCCACTCCGAGTGGATGGTGATCACCAATTTTGAGCCAGACCAGAAACCTTATGTCTTTGAGCTGAGACACCTGGTAGCAAATGATCCAACCTCCCGCTTGAGTGCTGTGTTTCAGGACAACGAGTGTGTCACCGTAGTGGTCCGTTCGGACATGCTGCTGAGGGCGCTAGGGGAGTGACAGAAGAAACCGGCTCCTTTAGAACCCGAGAAAAAATCGGCGCAGGCACCGACTCCCTCACGGTCGCGGTTCGGTAACGCTGCTTTCCGAACCGCGAGCGTAAGCGACCGGTTGTTGTGATTTTTTCACAGCTTCTGACACTGATGGTCGCGGTTCGGTTACGAGCTGGTGGCGGCCGAGGAGAGTTTCCGATTTTCCACCAGCCGCTCCGCCAGGCGGGTACTCTGCTCCATGTAATGAGCCAGGTTCGGATCCGTTGCGGCAAGGGCGCGCACTTGTCTCGACAATTCGTGGGAGGCCGGCAAGGCATTGCGGCCCGACCGCACAAACGAGCGGAGTGTCCGGATCACCTGCTTCTCCAGAATGTTCGAGCAATCAGCCGGTGGGACGCCAGCCAGACGTAATGCCTCGCCGGCAGCTATGAGCACGGAGAACAACACGCTTCCGGTACAGGTGAGGGCGGCGAGATAGAAGGGTTTAAGGGACCGCTCGATGGGTACGGCGCGCCGGTCACGATGTTCCACCAGCCGCCGGGCGCGCAACACGGCAGGCCGGTCTCCCTCCACCAGGTAACGGAGGTCGTCGAAGCCTGGAATCGGACAAATGGACCCGACCGCGGCCCCGCGCGCGGAAAACTCGCGCAACTCGCTGCTATCCAGCCACAAGCTGCTCAGAACCACGGCCTTGCCATTAAAATCGATGGGAGCAGCGGCCAGCTCGCCCAGCACTTCGGGCAGCATTGCCTCAGGCACGCACACCAATATCAACTCCATGGAATGAAATTCCTCGAAGTCCTTAACAGGATGGCCTGCGCGTAGCTGATTTGCAATCCGGCTTGCCAGCCGGAAGGATGATGACTTAACCGGCCCCAACCGGTCGGAAAGCCAATAGAACCTTGACAGAGGCGAGTCGGTAAGCTTACCCGCCCCGATCAGGGCTACCGACTTGGCTTTCTTCATAGACTGTGAGAGACTTCAAACTTTTGATGCGATCGCGGAGTTGAGCTGCCTTTTCAAACTCGAACTTCTTAGCGGCCGCGCGCATGCTGTCCTCCAACTCGCCGATAAACTTGTCGCGCTGGGCGGGAGTCATCTCTTCGGTTGGATCTTCCGGTTCCACAGGAACGGTAACGTAATCGCCTTCCGCGATTCGCACCAGGCTCATGTCGATGGGTTTGATGATGGACTGGGGCGTAATATGGTTGTCCAGATTGTACTGCTCCTGGACGGCGCGGCGGCGGTTGGTTTCGTCAATCGCGCGGCGCATGCTGTCGGTGAAGACGTCGGCGTAGAGAACGGCCTTGCCTTCCAAGTGGCGCGCGGCGCGGCCCATAGTCTGGATGAGCGCCCCGGTGGAGCGGAGGAAGCCTTCTTTGTCGGCGTCCAGGATGGCCACCAGCGATACCTCCGGCAGATCCAATCCCTCGCGCAGAAGGTTGACGCCCACTAGCACATCGTACACGCCGCGCCGCAGGTCGCGCAGGATCTTCATGCGATCCAGGGTGGCGATCTCGGAATGCAGATAAGCGCATTTCACGCCAACTTCGGTGTAATACTCGGACAGGTCCTCGGCCATGCGCTTAGTCAAAGTCGTGACCAGCACGCGCTGATTTTGCTCGGCGCGTTTGCGGATCTCGTTCAGCAGGTCGTCCACCTGGCCCTTGATGGGCCGCACTTCCACCTGCGGATCCACCAAACCGGTGGGACGAATGATCTGTTCCACCACAACGCCGGCGGCCTTGGTGAGCTCATAAGGACCAGGGGTGGCTGAGACATAGACCACTTGGTTGACGCGATTCTCGAACTCTTCGAAGGTGAGCGGACGGTTGTCCAGGGCGCTGGGAAGGCGGAAGCCGTAATTCACCAGCACGTTCTTACGCGACCGGTCGCCGTGGAACATCCCCGACAATTGCGGGACAGTCTGATGGCTTTCGTCGATGAAGATCAGATGATCGTTGGGCAGGTAATCGAGCAGGGTGGGAGGGGCTTCGCCAGGCAGGCGTCCGGAGAAATGCCGCGAGTAGTTCTCGATGCCGTGGCAATAGCCGATCTGCCGGATCATTTCCAGATCGAACATGGTGCGCTGGTAGAGGCGCTGGGCTTCCACCAGCTTGCCGCCCTTTTCCAGCTCCTTTTGCCACCACTCCAGTTCGCGCTCAATGCTCTGCAGGGCCTGCTCGCGAGTCTCCGGCGTCATCACGTAGTGCGTTTTCGGATAAATGGGAAGGCGCAGGTAGGTTTGGCGCACTTGGCCGAGCAGCGGATCGATCTGGCTCAAGCTCTCGATCTCGTCGCCCCACAGTTCGATGCGGTAGGCGTTGTCTTCGTAAGTGGGAAAGACTTCGATGACGTCGCCGCGCACGCGGAAGGTACCGCGGACAAAGTTGGAGTCGTTGCGTTCGTAGAGAATGTCCACCAGGCGCGAGGTGATCTGGTGGCGCGAGATCTTCTCGCCTTTTTCGAGCATCAGCAGCATTCCATAATACGCTTCGGGTGAACCGAGGCCGTAGATGCAACTGACGCTGGCCACGATCACGCAATCGCGGCGCTCGAACAGGGAACGCGTGGCTGAGAGGCGCAGCTTGTCGAGTTCGTCATTGATGGTGGCTTCCTTCTCGATGTAGATATCGCCGCTGGGGAGATAAGCTTCGGGCTGGTAGTA
>PMUN01000095.1:12560-12714 GCA_003166875.1 Bryobacterales bacterium
GCAGAACCTGGTGTTGTTCGCCGTCCAGTATGCCGCGGAAAAGTTGATCGATGGCGGCTGCCTGATCTCCGCGCGGCTGGTAGTCGACGCCCAGATGAAATCCCATAACATTTAAGGATAACAGCGAAAGAGTGGGTGTACTGGCGCAATTTGA
>PMUN01000467.1 GCA_003166875.1 Bryobacterales bacterium
CTCATCAACAACGCCGGCATCAATATCCGGAAACTGTGCGTCGACTACACGCTTGCGGAATGGAACAGCGTGCTCACGGTCAACCTAACCAGCGTGTTTTTGATGTGCCGCTCCTTCGTGCCTCATATGCAAGGCCGTGGTTATGGCCGGGTAATAAATATCACGTCCATCATGGCGCACATCTCACTTCCGCAACGAACGGCATACTCGGCCAGCAAAGCCGGATTGCTGGGCTTCACGAAATCTCTCGCGCTCGAGCTGGCGCGCGAAGGCATCACCGTGGTCGCGATCAGTCCTGGTCCGTTTGCGACCGAAATGACGGAACCCATTATCAACGATCCGCAAAAGAGCGAGCAGTTCATGTCGCATACGCCGATGCGCCGCTGGGGCGATCCGAAAGATATTGGGAAGCTGGCGCTGTTCCTGTGTTCCGGGGACGCATCCTTTATCACCGGCACGGATATTTTGATCGACGGGGGTTGGTGTGCGGAGTAAGCTGGCCGCGGCACTGGCCGCGATCGTGCTGCTCACGGGCGCCTGCAATTCCAGCAAGAAGAGACGAATTGCCGTAATTCCCAAAGCGACCTCGCACATTTTTTGGCTCACCGTGCACTCGGGCGCGGAAGCGGCAGGTCAAAAATTCGGGGTCGACATTATTTGGAACGGGCCGCCTGCGGAGACCGAGTACGATCGGCAGATGCAGATCGTGGACTCGATGATCGCGCAACACGTGGACGGCCTCGCGGTAGCGGCGGCGGAACGGAACGCGCTCAATCGCTCGCTCGATAGGGCTGCGGAACTCGGCATTCCTGTGACGGTGTTCGATTCGGGCGTGGATTCCAGCAACTACATGACGTTCCTGGCCACCGACAACTATGAGGCCGGACGCATGGGTGCGCGCGAGCTGGCGCGTCTGGTGGGAGCGAAAGGCACAGTCGCGATCCTGATGCATGCCCCAGGAAGCGCGTCCACGATGGATCGCGAGCGCGGCTTTGACGACGTCATGAAGGCCGAGTTTCCTCAGATCCAGGTGGTGGCACGCCAGTTCGGAATGTCGGATCGCTCCAAGGCCATGGGCGCTGCGGAAAATATCCTGACGGCGCATCCGGATTTGAACGGCATCTTCGCTTCGTCAGAACCCTCGAGCATTGGTGTGTCCCTGGCGCTGAAGGCGCGTAGACTCTCGGGAAGAGTAAAGTTCGTCGCTTTCGACTCGAGCGACTCAATGATCGAGGACTTGAAAGGGGGCACTATCGACGCCATGGTGGTTCAAGATCCGTTCAAAATGGGCTTCGAGGCTGTGAAGACACTGGTGGATAAACTCAACGGTGCTACGCCGCCGAAGCGTATCGATCTCCCGGCGCGCGTCGTGCACAAAGCCGATTTGGATAAACCGGACGTGCATGAGTTGTTGTTTCCGGGCAAAACATAATGGCCACGGATGAACACGGATACACACAGATAAAACAGTTTTTCTTATCCGTGTCCATCCGTGTTTATCCGTGGCTAAGATCTTCCATCACTCCACCGCGACAGTAGTAACATTGCTCGCCCTCGCCCCGGCAGTAACTATTAGGATCGCCGCTGGGTTCGCGGCCAACCCCGAAGGAACCTGGCAATTGATCTGATCCAGTCCAACAAAACCGGGCGCCGGGCCCGCGTATGTCACCGGGCAACTGGAGCCGCCGATGGTCACGACAGGTTGAGTGGTCGCACCGAGTCCCGTCAGGAACAGTTCCATGTAATCGCTCGCGTGAAGCGGATTGCTGCTCGACACCGGCATTCCGTCGCTCGCATTGATCGCAGCCGCAGGGCCAGAGCCGGTGCTGTCTTGGGTGAACACGGCCGGATGAGCGGCCTCCACTACAACATTCACAGTGCTCGCGCCGGACGAATTCTGGACCGTTACCGTCATGAATCCCGCCGCGTTATCAGGCAGAACGGCGTTGATCTGTTTGGGAGAAACATAGAACAGTTCCAGCGCCGAGCCGTTCAGCATCACTTGAGCGTCGCTCAAAGTTGTTGGCAGCGGAACGGAACCAGCTTGAACGGTAGACTGCGCCAGCGCGTCGCCAAAAATCGAGACGATCATGCGTGGCGCGACGGACAGAGGAAACACGGCGGCAGCGGCCGGCTGCACCCGCACGATGTTTGGGCCAGGTTTCATGGTAACTGGCAGGTCCGTGCCGGCGGGAAGAGTGACAACCTTGCTCAGATTGCCCGCGGAAGTATCCGCGCCGATGGTCACTTGCCCAGCCGCGAACGAATTTGTGTAGGCGACCTCGCCGTTCGACATGCCCAAGCTCTTCGCGCTGCCGTTGGGCTTGGCCACTGTGGCGGAATTCAACTGTTCTAGCATCCCGGAGGCGGTGCGCGGCCGCACGTACAATCCACCCAGCGTCGTGAGCAAACTGTTCTGTTCGGCTGCCTGCCCCACCGTCTGCCACACCGTGGTGCCGTTCAAAAATGACACCATGATCTGCGCCGTGGGATCGCTGGCCGATCTTATAATGGCGATGCCCTTCGCATCCGCCGAGCACAACCCAGCCAAGGTGATCAACCCGCCGCCGTCGACATGGCAAAACGGAACCACGCGCGTCCGTCCCGGCCGATAGAAACCTAGAGACGCGCTCGTCAGCGGCACCACTCCGTCGTCGAAACCCGGCATGGTGGCCTCGCCGGTGCCTCCATTACCGGCCACCGCGACAGCATCGATGCCGCGCAAATCATCGGTGCCGGTATTCCAAGTTGCCAGATCGAAAATGAAGTAGCTTCCGCTGGTGAGTTCATCCAATTGGCTGTTCAGCCCGAACCCAAACGCCGCGATTCCCGTACCGAAGTTCGGTGAGGCAATGAAAACGGCTTTCCGGATGCGGATTGTCGCGGGAGGCGAGAACACACCGTCCTGTTCCTGCTTGCCGGTTAAGTAACTGCGCACAATCAGCCCACCCATGCTGTGCGAGACCACGTCGACAATGTCTACCGCTGTGCCGTCGTCATATTTCAACGCCGCCAGGTAACTGCCAAAGGCGGTGCCCAGAGTTTCGATGGAAGGCTGGCCTGGAACCGTGCAGTTGTCGAAGAAGAGGCTCACCTGACCGCTCGATTGGAGCACTTGATCCGCAATCCCGAATGTCGCCGCGAAAGATGAGCCACTGCAATCTTCCTGATAGCCGTTCAGAAAGACTACGGCAGGATTCGCAGTGTGCGGAACCGGCTGGCCGGGAGCAATCAACTGCGCGGAGAGCACGGCCGCATGAAAGGCCCAGAGGACCACCAGACCAGAGTGAGCGCGATTGACGATCATTCTCTCAGCGTAAACCGGATCGCCTGTCTCCGGCTCAGCGCGGGGAAATCCCATGCGTTCGCAGGA
>PMUN01000283.1 GCA_003166875.1 Bryobacterales bacterium
GAGGTGCAGCCCACCGATCCAATCACGTTCGCGGGTGTCTCGTTGGTATTGGCCACGGCCGCACTCGTGGCCTCTTATGTTCCTGCGAGACGAGCCTTGAGAATCGATCCGCTACGCGCGTTGCGCAGCGAATAGGAAGGAGACATTCAGTATGAAACGCAGAGATCTACTTTGTGCCGGCCTGGTGACCGGAGGCGCTTTTCTTCATGGCCGCCAGCGCGCCAGTGCCGCCGAAACCGTGCTGAATCCGCTCACGCCCCCAGCCAGCGGAACAATCCCAGTGGCATTTCTGATTTCCGACGGCGCCGTTGTGATCGATTTCGCCGGGCCCTGGGAAGTATTCCAGGACGTGATGATCGACCAGCGGATGCCGTTTCACCTCTATACTGTCGCGGCTTCCGCCAAAACCATCCATGCGTCCGGCGACATGCAGATTGTGCCGGACTTCACATTTGCCAATGCGCCGCGTCCGAAAGTGATCGTGGTCCCCGCCCAAACTGACGACAGTCCCGTCGTACTGGATTGGATACGCAAGGCCAGCCAGACTGCCGATGTCACCATGTCAGTCTGCACGGGCGCGTTTTTGCTGGCGAAAACAGGACTGCTGGACGGCAAATCGGCTACCACGCATCACAACTCCTACAAGATTTTCGAAAGGCAATATCCGAAGATTACTCTGAAGCGAGGCGCTCGATTCGTGGAGGCCGGGAATTTGGCATCCGCGGGCGGGCTGACTTCCGGCATGGATCTCGCCATGCGTGTTGTAGAGCGCTACTTCGGCCGTGAAGTGGCCGAGCAGAACGCTTACTACATGGAGTATCAAGGTGACGGTTGGAAGGATTCGAGTGGTGCAGCGAACGCCGCTTATCTCAACGTAAAGACCAGGCCCGGATACGAGGAAGATCCAGTGTGTGGCATGGAAGTAAAGCCAGGCGCTTTGAAGGCAGACTACAAAGGCGCCACCTATTATTTCTGCATGGACAGTTGCCGGCAGCGCTTCCTGAAATCGCCGGACAATTTCCTGGCGCCAACGCCTCAGCGGAAATCCATGTAGTTGAGCAAAGAGCGTAGGATGAGTTCATGAAGCCACTCGCGTTAGCGCTGCTCGGGTCCGCCCTGATGGCCCAGGGCCCCGAATTCACCGCCGACGGCAAATTGATGCGCCCGAACTATCGCGAATGGATCTACTTGAGTTCGGGGCTGGGAATGACTTATAGCGCCGAAGCCAAATCCGAGGCGTCCTTCGACAACGTGTTTGTTTCTCCCGCCGCCTATCGCGAGTTTATGGCAACTGGCCGTTGGCCGGAGAAAACCATGTTCGTGCTCGAAATCCGCAAAGCCTCCGGTCACGGTTCCATCAACCAGGGCGGACACTTCCAAAGCGACTTGATCGCCATCGAAGCGGAAGTGAAGGATTCAGCGAAATACTCCGACAAATGGGCTTTCTACAGCTTCGGCGACACGCCGGGAAAGCCGGGAGACACCGCCCGGATGATCCCCAACGGTTCAGTCTGTCAGACCTGTCACGGCAAGAATGGCGCGGTGGAGAACACGTTCGTGCAGTTCTATCCCACACTAATCGAAGTGGCTCGGAAGAACGGGACACTCAAGGCCAACTACGAGGCGCCCGTTCCCGCGCCAGAGAGCCATCGCTGAAGCGCCATTACAAGTTCGCAGGCGAAAGCGCCTGCGCCACTCCACACTCCTTACTCCTAGTACCTTCTTACTGGGCGCAATCTCGATAACGGGGCAAAATAGCTAGGCCGTCCAGCCCCGCTAAATCGGTACCACTGGCCTCTTCTACCGAATCTCCTCCACAGGCAGAATGAATCTACCCCGCGCAGGGGAAGCAAGAAAGAGAGAAAACAAATGACTGCTATCTTGAATGCAATTGTGAAATTAAAGATCTGGTCGGATAATCGCGGCCAGGACTTGATCGAGTACGCCCTGATGGCCGGTTTCGTAGCCGTTGCCGCTGGCGCGATCATGCCAGGGATCGCCACCAGCATTTCCACCATATTCTCGAGCGTTTCGAGCGCGCTGAGCGCCGCAGCCGCCACTAGCTAAATCCTGCTCCCGTTGGTTTTGTGGGGCAGGCAATCCTGCTTGCACCGGCTAACCCGCCCGTAGGCAGAATTGCCAGCCCCACAACATGGGCTGGGTTTGAGAGCGGCACAATGTGCTCCATCGCAACTCTCCCTGGTTGGAGTACACTGAGCTTTCCTTGCCGCTCTCGAACCTATGTTTGAAATGCTGAAAGTTGCCGTCGCGGGTGTTGGAAGGATGGGTCCCATCCATGCCCTGCACGTTCAGGAACTGGCCCGCGAAACTGGGAATTGCTCGCTGGCCGCGCTGGTGGACTTGGATGCCGAACGTGCCCGCCAGGTGGCCGCCAGTCTGGATTGTGACGTTCCCATTTTTACGTCGCTCCGGGAGTTTGCAAAGGCAGGCATTGCGGACGCTACCGTAGTGGTGACGCCCACCGGTAACCACCGGGAAAGCGCCGAAACGTTGATCGCGGCCGGACAGCGCATCTTACTTGAAAAACCGCTAACCGGCACGCTCGAAGGCGATCGCGAGTTTGCTGTCCAACTGGATCGCGATCATCCCCACGCCGTGATGCTCGCATTTCAACGGCGTTTCGACGGGCCTAACCAATACGCCCGAGAGCTTATGCATGGCGGCGCCATCGGCCGCGTTTTCAAAATCTATTCGTCGCTTGAAGATTCGAACCCCGCTCCCAACGGTTATCAGAGCGGCGGGATTCTGCCGGACATGTCGGTTCACAATGTCGACGAGATTTTGTGGCTCACCGGACGCATGCCTCGCGCCGCTATGGCCATCGGGTCGCGCATTTACACTTATCGGCTAACCACCTGCGAGGAGGACTTCGATGACGCGCTCCTCTATCTTTGGTTCGACGGCGAGATGATCGCGCAGGTGCAGGTGAGCCGCAACCACGTCTCCGGCTATCGCGTGGAAACCGTCATTTACGGCGAAGAGGGACAAATCCAGGTTGGCCATTTCGACCAGAAGCCTTTTGAAATCGTAGTCGAAGCCTATGGCCGCCGGGGGCAGAAGGAACCGCTAGCCCAGCGCGCATTCAAAATGCGAGACTACGGGCGACCGCTACCCGAGTTCATCGATCGCTTCGGGCCGGCTTACAAAGCCGAGGTTGCGGCATTCGTCGAGTGCTGCCGGACCGGTCATCCATTCCCCACCTCGCATCGCGATGGCCTTCGTGCTCAACAAGTTATCTCGGCTGGGATGCAGGCAGTCATCACGCCGGCTCAGGCCGCAGCGGTGGAGTCCGGCGGCAGCGCTATGTCGGTCGATTAGTACCTCGTGCTCAGCGGTCCAGTACCGACGCTTCATGTCATGCCCCCCTAATCGCCCTAAGCTTGTAGTGGGAACCACTTATGGCAGCTCGACACGATCTTCGGCGTCACAACCGGCAGGAGTGCACTCCGACCGTCAAGATCATGTGGTGCGATAGTTCCGGCCATGACAAGTTCGCCAATGCTCTGGCGCTCGATATTTCGGAAATGGGCATACGCCTAAAAGTGCCGGAATGTTTGGCGGTGCAGTCTTGCGTCACCCTGCGCTCAGAAAAGCTCAAGCTGCATGGCCAAGCTTCCGTTCGTTACTGTTCGCGCTTGGGCACCACCTACGCGATTGGATTGGAATTCGGCCGAGGGGTTCGCTGGACACCTGCAGCGAAATGAGCTGCCTTTCCCACCTCGCTTCCTCCTGATTCACTCTGTAATCATAAATAACGTCGATTTCGTGACGCCGTTTGCGCTCCTTTTGCGCTATACATATAAAGGTAGCCTCGCCCGGACGGGTATTGCTCAGGAGGAAATGGATCAACAATGAAGCTCACGTGGATAGCATTGGGCGCCCTGGTTCTTGGGCTTGTTCCAGCGATGAACGCGCAGCCGTTTACGCAATGCCCGCCGTCACCCAAGACTACTTTCGATGGTTATACCTTTTCGGGGTGTCTTTCTCTGATCATCGCCAATGCCGACGGTAGCTTCACCATTAAGGAAGATAACTCACAACCGACCAATGAGGCGGGTTTTGGCGAGCGCGATGACGCGCTCGTCGGGTTTCAAAACAGTAGCGGCTCCCCGATCAGCGCCATCCGCCTGACGGGAAGTGAATCGACCGTCGACTTCACGGGAAGCTTCCATTTTGACGGCAGTAATCCTAACGTGCAGAACCTCGTCTTCTGTCCTATCGCTAACCCTGGCCCCACCGGATACGAGGGGCCAGGCGTTACATTCACCAACCTGGCCAACACCATCGGTTACTGTGACGCCGGTACCGTGAACTTCAGCCCGGCCATCGCGCCGGGTGCGAGTGCCTGGTTTTATCTGGAGAGGCCGGCGCATGGAACCGTATCGCTACCGGTTACCACGCCCGTGCCCACTGTCACTAACGTCTTCGACCAGGCAGCGGCCACCAGCAATCTGACGCCGGGTATGCCGATTCAGGTTGTGGGTA
>PMUN01000435.1 GCA_003166875.1 Bryobacterales bacterium
ACCTGAGTGGCGCTCACAAAGACTCCAGGATTCTGGGCGTATGGAGATTGCGTTCTACGTGTTGTTCGATTAGGCGATTTAGGAGGCGGCGCAGGTCTGGGGCGGTTTCTTTCGTCCAGGTTCGGGGCGCTAGTTGGTGGATGGGGGTGGTTAGCATCTCGTCGGCGATGGCGTGGGATTCCGGGCTGATGCGGAGGTCGGGGAGGAATCCGGCTAAACGAACCGACCAGAGTGCGAAATAGGTTGCGGCGGCGAAGTGGCTGCCTTGGGCGCGCAGGTAATCCAGAACTGCGATCAGCAGGCGGAAGTGGCGCTCGTTGGTTTCGTTGGGTGGCAACAATTGTTCAGTAATTTCCGCCAGATAGTCCAGGGCGACGCTCGACTCGTAGTTCGAAGCCAGGATGAACTGCGAATGGAGCAGTTCACACGAATTCAGGCTAACCAGCTCGCGATTCTCCTTCTGATAATAAGAGACTGTAGCGTGCGACAGTCGTTCCAGTCCCGAACCGAAACTGCTCTTGGGCCGGCGGGCTCGCCGCGCCACCCCCCTCAGTTTGCCCTGATCGCGCGTGAAGAAACTGACGATCAAGTCAGCTTCCCGAAACGGATAGGTCTGCAGGATGAAGCTTTCGCTCATTCGAGCGGGCATTCGGGCGGCTAAGTTCCTAGAGTAGCAGAAACGACCGAGCGGCAGCTAATTTCCTGCCCAGGTAGCGTCTGAAACTTGGTTGAATGGATAGGCGTTCAGCTCGGGAGGAGTTGTTGAATGAAACGCGTTAGCCAGATCCCGCAGGATCGTTGGCTGTCTATCGTACCCGCACGATTCCTGAGACTGGAGGGTGCCCCTCAAGGAGGAGTCCGATTTCGTTGGCGGCCACGGAAGCGGAAATAGTCGCCCGGAGCGTTGTGTCCTCGAAGCAAGTTGGCCATTCGAGAGGTATGGATTGACAGACTGAAAAGCGAGATAGAGTAGACAATATGGGTAAGCTGCCGCCCACTTCTGGACGAAAGAACATACCCGTTCAAGACCGCAAGGTTCGACTCGCCAAGGTCACCTTTGGCGACAGCGGTGATTTGGGCCCGGTGATGATCCCAGTCACGTCGTACAACTTGACAAAATGCAAGCGCGCGCAAATAATTTTCGAAGCGCAAGAATTCCATACAAAAGGCCTTTTCATTCAGCCGCATACAAACCCGAGATTTCTAAGGGCGCTTGCACAGGATTTCTTCAGCGATCTCGCTCCGTTGCAACTTCAGCGCCATGTTGTTGGGCGATTTGGTCAGATGGCGACTGAGAGTTATTTTGATCGACTCGAACAAGCGCTCAGAAGAGACGCCGCTACCACGCTCAAAAGGACCAAGGCCTTCCTAAGTGTGCGTGTGAAGAAGAATCGGCGTGGGTCCGAGCACAACGAGTTCGTCGCGACGCTGCCGGATAACTATAGCGAAGACTTAGTGTCTGAACTCTCCGACTTCGTCACTCCGTTCTTTGAGAAGCCCACAGGCAAAAAGAGAGCGAACTTCTGGGTCATGTACACGAAATGGATCTGGACTAACCAGATGGCGCAGGCTATGTGCGACCTAGAAGAACAGATTGGAGCTCAACGGCTTGAGAACATGAGGCCAAGCCGGTTGTTTGCCAAGGTTCTCAAGACGTATGCGAAGGATGCGAATGCTGCTCCCGAGATAGCGCGATTAACCGACTGGTACCTTAGTGAGTTCGCTAGTACTCTGGTTCAGTCCCTCGCCGCAGTTCCACTTGAACAGCTCGAAGTCCTACTTTTGCTGCGGCGAACCGACGCGGGGCGCTTGGTGGTGCTCGCAGACTTGGGTGCTGAGATTGATCGCGTACTAAGGCGGCCAGAAGAGATCCGTTCGGTTCCCTCCCGCCGCTTTAAAGAACTGATGGCATATGCGTTGTCCGAAAGCGGTTACGACGACGTGCAATTGACACCGCAGACACGTGACGGTGGATACGATATTGAAGCCATCCGTAGGGGACCCACACGGCAGCGACTCATCGTCGAATGTAAGCGTTACGATCATACCCACAAGGTGGGCCGACCAATCCTCGATGCCCTCCTTGGAGTACTTACGCGCGAGAAGGCGAATCAGGCACTCTTGGCCACAACGAGTTCGTTCTCTAGAGACGCGCTAGAACTGTTTCAGCAAGAGCCATGGCGTCTCCAGGGCATGGACTTCGAAAATGTGATGAAGTTACTGCGCCAAGCTCGCGGGATCCGATCAAATTGAGAACCAGAATCTGAGCCAAGTCCATTTCCTAGCTGCCTTGAGTGCACGCCCCGGGGCCACATCTTAGCGAGGGATGATCAACGCGTCGTTGCCTTGTTGAAGCACGTCGTAATCTGGATCAGCGGCCACGGTCGATCGCGGAATCTTCACCTCAGCCCCGGACCTGAAGCGCAAAATCCTCCGTGACACCCGCCTATTAGACGACCGACAAAGCATTCCAATGGAGAGGCTCTGACGTTTACGAATGGATTCCGCGTGGTAGCGATGTCCCAGGGACAGCCCACTACGGCTAGATCCTTGAGCATCACTTCAGCGCTTCATTGATTTCAATGTCTCGCTTGAGGACGTCGGTCAGAAGGTCGGACAAATCGACGCCATTCTTCTGCGCCTTTGCCGAAAAATATTGCCAAACGCTGCGTTCGATGGAGGCGGGAACGAAGACCTTCGCAGTGGGGGGGATGTGATGCAGGCCGCGAACGCCCTGGCTGAAGTCGACCTCAGTTGGCATGCTGTCGTCCTGGATTGGTTGGTCGCTCATTGGGTCTCCTCATACTGGCGAGTCTCTTTTGGGGTTGCCCGACGGGCGGAAATAAGCCGAACTTTGGTGATCGGTGGCTCGGATTCCGACCAAAGATATGCGACAGAAAGCATCTTCCCATCGCTTGCCAAACCGACCGAAATCCACCGCTCTTCGATCGCGCTGTGCTCCGTGTCGGCCGCGATAAATCCAGGATCAGCGAAAACTGTTGTTGCAAGTTCGAACAACGATCCAAAGCTAGTCTTATGCTATCGCAGTCAACGAGTTCAGATGACACTGCGAGACCTCTTTCTGAGCCGAGACTGGGAGGGAGCGTTGCGAGATCATGGTAGCGCTTCCTTGCGGTCGCGGCTCGGTTTTCGTGGCTCCGATGGGTTATCTATGTGCTGGGCTAACTTTTTCGTGATAGAAACGTTCTTGTAGCATGGACTTCTGGCAGGACATTCGACATGGCTCACGGCTGCTCAATCGCAGTCCGGGATTCTTCACCGTGGCCACGCTTTCGCTGGCCTTGGGGATCGGGGCGAACACGGCCATCTTTCAGCTATTGGACGCGGTCCGTCTGCGGCTGCTGCCGGTGCCGCATCCGGAACAGTTGGCCGAGCTGCAGATCGCCGAGAACGAGCATTGCTGTTCCGGCAATTTCTCGGATCGCTATCCGAACCTTACTTATCCACAGTGGGAGCAGATTCGAGAGCATCAACAGGCGTTCTCGGGCATTTTTGCGTGGGCCGATCAGAGATTCAACTTGGCCTCAGGCGGCGAAGCCCGGTATGCGGAGGGTTTGTGGGTGAGCGGCGATTATTTCAAGACTTTGGGCGTGCAGCCGCTGATCGGCAGAATGCTTGCGGCGGAAGACGATCGTCCGGGTTGTGGGTCGCCTGGGGCGGTGGTCAGCCATTCCTTCTGGCAGCGCGAGTTCGGCGGAGATACGCAAGCGATCGGTAAAAAGATTTCTCTGGATGGGCATCCCGTGGAAGTGGTGGGAGTAGCGCCCGCCAGTTTCTTTGGGATGGAAGTGGGGCGCAATTTCGATGTGGCCGTGCCAACGTGTGCGGAGCCGTGGATCAACGGAGAAGACAGCCATCTGGCAAAGCGGCATCACTGGTGGCTGGCTGTGATTGGACGCCTGAAACCGGGCTGGACTGTTGCGAAGGCGACGTCGCAAGCCAACGCTATGTCGCGCGACGTGTTCGAGAATACTGTCCCACCGAACTACCGTCCTGACATGGCCAAATATTACACCGAATACAAACTCAGGGCTCTGCCCGCGGGCTCAGGCGTATCGTCATTGCGCGAAAGGTACGCAGAACCTCTCTGGCTGCTGTTGGGACTGGCCGGGCTGGTTTTGCTGATCGCCTGCGCCAACCTCGCCAACCTCACCTTGGCCCGAGCCAGTACGCGCGAGCGTGAAATGGCGGTGCGGCTGGCCATTGGTGCGGATCGTGGCCGGCTGATCCGGCAGTTGCTGGCGGAAAGCCTGTTGCTGACCGCGATCGGGGCCGTAGCCGGAGCTGTTCTGGCACAGTTCTTGAGCCGCTATATGATAGCGTTCCTCACCACCAGCGATAATCCTTTGAGGGTGGATCTGGGCGCCGATTGGCGCGTGTTCGGTTTCACAGCAGGCATAGCGGTGCTCACCTGCATCCTCTTCGGGTTGACGCCCGCGCTACGCGCGTCGGGCGCTGTTCCAGCCTCAGCCATGCGGGCATCGAGCCGTGGCTTGACGGCGGATCGCGGGAAATTCGGGTTGCGTCGCGCGTTGGTGATCAGTCAGGTTGCGCTGTCGCTGGTGCTGTTGGTGGGCGCTCTCTTATTCGCCGGCAGTATGCGCAACCTGTTAACAATGGACCCTGGCTTTCGCGAGAACAATCTGCTGATTACGGGTCTGGACATATCGCGCGCCAATCTCCCGGCGGCGCGCAGGAGTTCATTCTTCCGGGAGCTTCTGGAACGTGTGCGCGCGACACCGGGCGTGGAGCAAGCCGCCAGCGCGGGCATCGTACAAGCGAGCGGGAGTGGTTGGAACGACGGTATCGAAATTCCCGGAGAGAAGCCCGGCCAGGACAACCAGAAGCGCATTTATCCTTGGTTCGATCGCGTCAGTGCGGGCTACTTCCGCACCATGGGAACGCCGATGCTGGCCGGCCGCGATTTCGACGATCGCGATACGCCAACTTCTCCCACGGTGGCCATTGTGAACCAGGAATTCAGTAAGAAGTTTTATCATGGCGAAAATCCGATCGGCAAAGGATTCCGCATTGAGGCTCGCCCAGGTGAACCTCAGCCGCTCTACCAGATTGTGGGGCTGGTGAAGGATTCGAAGTATCAGAGCTTGCGGGAAGACTTCAAGCCGATTGCGTACGTGGCGGCGAGTCAAGACAAGGAACCCGGCTTGGGGACGAACATTATCGTGCGATCCACGGCCCCGCTTGGCTCGTTACTGGCGGCTGTACGGCGATCGGTGCTGGACGAGAATCCGGAGATCTCGCTGGAGTTTCGGGTGTTCCGCGCGCAGCTCCGGAATTCCCTGTTGCGGGAGCGATTGATGGCAACGTTGTCTGGATTTTTCGGATTTCTCGCGGTGGTGCTTGCGACCATTGGACTGTACGGCGTGATGTCGTACATGGTGGCGCGCCGGCGCGGCGAGATTGGCATCCGCATGGCGCTGGGGGCGAACCGCGGAGACGTTCTCGGTCTTGTATTGCGGGAAGCTGGGATGCTGCTGGCCGTTGGATTGGTGATCGGGACCGGGCTTGCCATTGCGGTGGGCCGGACTGCGAGTTCTATGCTGTTCGGTTTGAAGCCTACGGATCCGGTTACGATCGGGCTTTCCGTTGGGCTGCTGGCGGTGGTTGCGACTGTGGCTAGTTTTCTTCCGGCGATGCGAGCTGCGCGGTTGGAACCCATGTTGGCGTTGAGAGAAGAGTAGCGCACGTACTCGTACGTGCCGCGTTCACAATCGTGTGAACGCAAGGTGTTCGCAGGAGTGCGAACACGGCACGCATGTGTGCGTGCGCTACGTCCTGAGCGCGGTCATTGGATCAATTTTTGTGGCTCGGCGGGCGGGGATGAAGCAGGCCATCGCTGCCGCGATTGTTACTAGAGCGACTGCGATTGTAATAAGACCAGCGTCGGGACTCGCCAAGCCTTCGAGGACACTGGCCAGGATTCGGGTGAGCGCGAGCGCGGATGCGAGTCCGATTACTGCCCCTACGGCGGACATGCGCATTCCCTGGCGAAAGACTAGCGCGTGCACATTGCCTGGGGTTGCCCCCAGCGCCATGCGGACTCCGATTTCCTGGGTGCGCAGAGAAGTTGCGTAGGACACCACTCCATAGACGCCGGCGGCGGATAGGATCAAGGCCAGACATCCTGTGATGGCCAGCAGGGTCATGATGAAGCGTCGGTCGGCAATGGAATCTCCGATGAGCGTCGACATGCTGGCGCTCAGAAAAACCGGCTGTTTCGGATCGATGGCTGCGATGGCTTTACGGATAGCCATGGCCAATTGGGGATCGGGATGTGCGGTGCGGACAACCAGAAACTGTGCGTGCTGCAGCGCGCTGGTCGCCCAATAGACTTCGGCCCGGGTTGGCTCATCCAAGCCGGAATGGCGGATGCTCTTTACCACGCCGACCACGCGCTTCCAGAGCTTGAATTGGGGGTCTGAACAATAAATGCAGAAACGTTTTCCCACTGGCGACTCGCCGGGCCACAGGGATCGCGCCGCAACATCGTTGACGAGAACAGTGTCGCGAGAGTCGTCCATGTCGTCGTCGCGGAACCAACGGCCTTCGAGCAGCGGCACACCGAAAGTTTCCAGGTAATGCGCACTGACGCGATCGATTTCGGCGACATGTCCAGTGTCACTCTCATCTCTGCCGATATCACCGCCATTGTTCTCGCCGCTAAATGGCAGGGCATCCACCACGCCGGCCTGCTCGACATCCGGCAGCGTCCGGACCGAATCTAGAATGCGGCGGTATAGCTCGCCGTGCCGTTCGGGGTCGCGATATTGATCGCCGCCAGCGATGATTATCGAGGCCAGAATACGATCCGGCTGAAATCCGGGATCGGTGCGAAGTAGACGGATAAAGCTGCCAGTGAGCAATCCACCGATCACCACGAGGATTACAGCCACCGCGATCTCTGCGATCACCAAGGACGAGCGCAGAGTGTTACGTTGCCCGCCCACCACGCCTCGCGTGCCGGATTGGGTGAGTGCGAGAGCCGGGTCGCGTCCGGCGGTGCGAAGGGCGGGCGCGATGCCGAAGAGTAGGCCGTTGATCAGAGAGATGGCCAGTGTGAAGGCGAAGATTGAGCCATCGGCGCGTGCGGTAGCGAGTCGCGGAATCGTCATAGGAGCGATGGTGGGAAGCAGGGTCCACGCCATTACGCTCAATGCGTAGCCCAGCAAGCCGCCGAGCATAGCCAGCACGCAACTTTCGGTGATGAGTTGCCGAACGATGCGGCCGCGGCCTGCACCTAGCGCCAAGCGAACTGCGATCTCGCGATTTCGGGCGAACGCGCGGGCCAGCAGCAGGTTTGCGACATTGGCGCAGCCGATCAACATGAACATCGCCGCTGCGGCCATCAGCAGCAGCAATCCGGTTTGAGCGAAGCCGAGGAACCGGTCGCGGATCCGGCCCACATGAAAAACGCGGTACTGGTTGGTGATGGGGTAGCGGCGGGCCAGCGTTTCGCTGATGGACTGCATGTCCTGTTCCGCTTGCGCCGGCGTTACACCTTTTCGTAATCGAGCCACGGCTCCCGATCCGCTATTGCGTTCCTCTTTGGCGGGATCTTTGCCGAGGGGAGCCCAGAAGTCCATGTGTTGCGAGGGAGTGCGGACAGTGGTGGCAAGCCTCATCGGAAAATCGAAACCGGGCGGCATGACGCCAATGATGGTGCAGGCGTGGCCGTTGACTTCAACCGAACGGCCGATCACGCCGCGATCGGAGTTGAACCTGCGCGTCCACAATCCGTAGCTCAGGATCATTTCATTATTGCGGTTGGGTTGGTCTTCTTCGGGAAGGATGTTGCGGCCGAGCATTGGCGCGACGCCGAGAGTAGAAAACATGTTGGCCGTAACGCCCAAACCGTACAGCGATTCGGGCGGCGAGCCACCATCCCCGGACAGGTTGAAAAGCCTGTATTGATACACGCTCATGGATTGGAAAGTGCGGTTGCTTCGCAAAATATCCTGAGCGTCGCTCCAGGTCACCCAATCGGCGTGGGATTTTCCGAACTTGGTATTCTCCGTGCGCAGTTGGACCAGTTCACCGGCATTCGTGTAGGGCAGCGGTTCGATCAGGACGGACTTGACTGCAGTGAACACGACCGCGGTGGCGCCGATTGTAATCGCAATGGAAAACAGCGCGACCGCGGTTAGTGTGGGAGTGCGACTGAGAACGCGAAGAGCATGGCGGAAGTCGCGCAAAAGCCACATGGAACGACTTCGCTACTTGGCAAGCGCTCGCGCTGCGGACAACGCCGCTTCGTAGTTCGGATGATCGGCGACCTCTTTCACATACTCGACGTGTTTGATGGTGTTGTCTTTATCGAGAACGAAAATCGCGCGGCTCTCGATGCGCAGTTCCTTGATTAGCGTCCCGTACTTCTCTCCGAACGAGCCGGATTTGTGATCGGAGACCATTTTGACTTTATCCACGCCATAAGCGCCACACCAGCGCTTCTGGGCGAACGGCAGATCCATGCTGACGGTGTAGATTTCGACGCCGGGAAGCTTGGCGGCTTCTTCATTGAACCGCTTCGTTTGTGCGTCGCATACCGGCGTGTCGAGCGACGGCACAACGCTGAAGATTCGAACGGTTTGGCCGGTCTTTTCCAGGTTTACAGGCTGCAGTCCATCGCTGACAGCATCAAAATCGGGTGCTTTCTCGCCGGCCTTGAGCTCCGGCCCGATCAGTGTCAGCGGTTTTCCTCTCATTGTCGTGGCTGCGGGTCGTTCCATGAAGTCTCCTCGAGTGAATTTGATTTCCATTCATTGTAACAACTCGACGAACTTCGAGACTTCATTCACCGGGAGTTGGCAGACGTAGCCTTGGCAGACGTAGGCGGTGGGCTCGCCGTTGAGTTCGCGCATATCGGCGACTGCCGGGAAGATGTGCTGGAGTTCGCGCCGAGTGTCTTCGGAATCGACCAGCAGAACGACGGTGTGGGGCAGGAAGCGGCTTCGGAGCTGATTGAGGAACGGGCGCACCTCGCGGTGGCCGCCAACGATTACCACTTCGCGCCGGGCCGCGAGCGAATAATCGAACGCGACAAGCATTTGCGGAACTGCGACGGGCTGCCCGGCCATTTTGGGACTCAAGGCGCGCACAGTGCGCTCGGTGGTCTCGCGATACTCGGCACGATCGGTGAGGTGCGCCAGGCGTTCCAGATCGAGGAGCGCGATAGAATTGCCGGATGGCTCCGCGCCGTCGTAATCGTCTTTCATGCGGAGGACAAGGGTCGGGTCACCGGCGGCGGTGGTGAAGAAAGCGCCGTCGTCGGTGTCTTCGAAGAGCTCGCGCATTTTGCCGGCAAGTTTAATTGCGAGCTCGATGCGTTGCGGATCGAAATCGGTTTCGTATAGATCGAGCAGCGCGGCGATCAGGAAAGCATAGTCATCCAGGAAACCGGAGATTGCAGCATCGCCATCTCGATAGCGGCGTAAGAGCAGGCCTGTGCGAGCGTCATACATGCGGGACAGGATGAACTCCATGGCACGCGCCGCGGCGTCTAAGTAGACGGGCTCATCCAATGCCTGCGCGGCTTTGGCGAACGCCGAAATCATCAGAGCGTTCCAGGAAGTCAGGATCTTGTCATCCAGATGCGGGCGGACGCGCGTGCAACGCACCTCTAGAAGCTGCTGCGCTGCCCCGCTCAGTTGCTGCGCGCAGGCTTCTTCGGAGATCGAGAAGTTCTGGGCTGTCTCAGCTACAGTGTGGCGAACGTAGAGGATGTTCTTGCCGGGGAATTCGCCATGCGGATCGTGGTGGACGTTGCCGTTCGGCTCCACGCCGTAACGAAAGGCGAACATCTTGGCCAGTGGCTCTCCGAGGAGCTCTTCTAGCTCTTGAGCCGTCCAGAGATAGAACGCTCCTTCGCCTTTCACTTTCGGATTGGCGGGATCGATGACGCTGTCGGCATCTTCGGCGGAATAAAATCCGCCATCAGGATGAGTCATGTCGCGCAGGACGTAGTCGAGCGTGGCGCGCGCGATGGCCGCATAGAAAGGGTCGTGCGTGATCTGGTAAGCCTCAATGTAGGAGATGGCGAGCTGGGCCTGATCGTAAAGCATCTTCTCGAAGTGCGG
>PMUN01000173.1 GCA_003166875.1 Bryobacterales bacterium
CCTGGACCCGCTCCTCGCCAGTAAAATCAGCTTCCTCCAAACCAGGCAAGCCGACGAGGACGCCATCCTGCCGGGCAGGGTGAAACAGTACACTCGAAGGTGGAGACCGCGCCATGCCGAATCAAGATTTGCTGCAAACCGCCGAAGGCAACCTGGGTATCATCACGCTCAACCGGCCCGACCGCCGCAATCCGCTTTCGCTTTCCCTGATGCTCGATCTGATTCGTTCCTTGGACGAATTCGGCGCCGATCCCACCATCCGCGCGGTCATCCTGGCATCCACAGGGAAAGCCTTCTCGGCCGGACACGATTTGAGCGAAATGGTGGGCCGCACCGTCAACGAATATCGCCGCATCTTCGACGTCTGCACCGAGTTGATGACCAGGATTCAATCCATCCCGCAGCCAGTCATCGCGCAGGTGCAAGGCATCGCCACCGCGGCGGGATGCCAGTTGGTGGCCAGTTGCGATCTCGCAATCGCGAGCGAGCAGGCTACCTTTGCTACGCCCGGCGTGAGAATCGGGCTTTTCTGCAGCACCCCCATGGTCGCCTTAAGCCGCGCGGTGGGCCGCAAACGAGCCATGGAGATGCTGCTCACCGGAAAGCTGGTGGATGCGGCCACCGCGGCCGAATGGGGCTTGGTGAACCGCGTGGTGCCGGCCGCGGAGCTCGAAACAGAAACTCGGCGGCTAGCCTGCCAGATCGCAGAGGCAAGCAGCTTCACAGTCGGGCTCGGCAAGCAAGCCTACTATGCCCAGATCGATCTTGACCAGCCCAAAGCCTACGCTTACACCAAGGAAGTAATGACCATGAATGCGCTCGCCCAGGACGCACAGGAAGGTATCTCCGCGTTCCTGGAAAAACGCACACCGTGCTGGACGCTACCGAGCCGCGACCGGAAGGGAGCGTAACGTTACCTCCTCTGATAAATAATCGTCCCCCGCGTCCTTTCAACTTCCCGATATCCCGCCAACCACTCCTTCAAATCCGGATAATTCGACACCGCCAGCGCGGGATTAAAAGCCGCGAGTCCATCCACAATCCAATCCGGCTGCGTCCGCGCGAGCTCTCGCCGATTCTCCGCCGCCCATTCCGGCGCGATCACTTCCGAGTTGGTCAAGTGTCGATCCGCCAGCACACCGGTCAGCGGCTGCGAATCCAGGAACCGCGTGCCCGCCTTCATTCGCGTGTAGGCGAAAATGTCTGGCCGGTAGCCCCACACCAGCAACGTGCCGTCGCGTCCAATCCGATCCGCCGCGGCCCGGCTGTCCTGATTCATGGCGAGATCGCTCCACTGCGTCTGGCGATGCTGCGCCAGGTCCCACGCCAGCGTGACATATCGCGGACCGAAGCGGCCAAGCGGAATCAACAACAGCAGCCACACGATGGCTCGATATCGCCCCAACAACGTGTAGCCGCGCGCCGCCATGAGAGCCATCACAGGCAGCAACTGGAAGTAGTAGCGCGGGAAAAATCGCCAACCCGCCGCCACTGCCACCAAACCCAGGACCAGCCAGACCGCCATCCGCCATCGTTTCTCTTTCCAAAATGCGTACGCAGCAGCCACCACCAGCGCACAGTGGAAGCCGGCCCAACTCAAAGTCCGGGTAATTCCTGTCGAAAGCGCGAATGTTTGCTTCGAATACAACGCGCCCCATTTCCAGACTTCCTGAATATAGGGAGTTCCGAAAAGCGCAAGCGCCGCCAGATTGGGGAGAGCAAACCCAGCCAGCAACATCAACGTGGGGTAAGCCTCCGGCTTGCCCAATCGGACAAGCCGGAGGCTTGTCCCACGGGTCCACAATGCACAGGCCGCCAGCACAAACACTGCCTTGGGATTCACCAACATCGCGATCCCGGCGGCCAGCCCGCTGAGAAACGGGCGCCCGCGCCATGCCAGATACACAGCCGCGATGTGCGGCAACACCATCAGCAGATCCGGAGCCAGAGCCATCACTGCCGATGGAATCCCGAACGTCAGGAAGAACCCGGTGAAACACGCCGCCGCCATCCCCTCGCGCGGACTCCACATCTCTCGTGCAAACCGCCAGGCCATCCAGCAACAAAGAAAAACGAAGATCGCGCCAGAAAGCCGCAGTGTCACTCCGATGCGTGCGTCCCACAGCAGATATGTATATGCCGCGAGCGGCGGCTTGTCGAACCAGATGTCGCGATAGAGCAGCTTGCCATCCAGAAGCTGGATCGCCGCCGCGGTGGGATATCCTTCCTCCACCCAAACGATGCCGGTGTGACACAGCCGTGCCGCCGCGAGGCCCAAGAACAACAACGCCAGAACCAAACGTTCGCGCGTTCCAGCGAGTGTGGAGTCTTTTTGAATATAACTGGTGTAGCACAAGCGTGATCCACCTAGAGACTTCATCCACCGACGCCGGCCAACGCCTGGACCAGTTCCTGCACAATCAACTTCCGCAATATAGCCGGTCGCGCCTGCAAGACTGGATTAATCAAGGACGCGTGCAAGTGAACGGCGCCGCCGCCAAGCGCTCGTATTTGTTGAAAGGTTCAGAGCAAATTCAGATACAGCCGGCTGATCTCGCACCGCTCCACGCCGAACCAGAGGATCTGCCGCTCGAAATCCTTTATCAGGATGATGACGTGATCGCGATCAACAAACCTGCCGGCATGGTGGTGCATGCCGGTGCCGGCCGCCACTCCGGCACGTTGGTCAACGCGCTGGTGCATCGCTTTGGAAAGCTCTCAAGCGTAGGCGGCGATTTGCGGCCCGGAATCGTGCATCGGCTCGATCGCCTCACCAGCGGAGTCATCCTGGTAGCGAAAACCGACGCAGCCCACCGCCATCTCGCCGCGCAGTTCTCTAACCGAAATGTAGAAAAAATCTACCTCGCTTTGGTGCGCGGCCGCCTGAAAATGGATCGCGGCCAAATCACCAAGCCCATCGCGCGCGATCCAATTCGCCGCGTTCGAATGACCGCCAAAGCAGCCGTCGGCCGCCAGGCCATCACAGACTACAAAGTGCTGAGGCACTTCGAAGGCTACAGCTACCTGGAAGTAAAAATCGGCACAGGCCGCACTCACCAGATCCGCGTCCACCTAGCCAGCATCGGCCATCCAGTAGCGGGCGACAAACTCTACGGCGCCCCACCCGCCCCACTAGCCCGCTTTTTCCTCCACGCCCACCGCATCACATTCACCAGCCCAACGACCGGCGAAAAAATAACCATCACCGCGCCCCTGCCACGCGAACTCGAGGAGTTTCTCGATCGCCTCAGCCCCCAGCCCTCAGTCCCCAGCCCCTAGTCCCTAGCCCCTATAATGTAGTTACGTAAATGAAACCTGCTGTTCTCTCCGCAGTTGCACTCTGCGCGTTCACGCTCGCCCTGACCGGTCAAAAGAACGACAAGGCCCCGCAGCAAGATTCGCGGGACACCCGCATCACAGTGGACGTGTCGCGCGTCAACATGCTCTTCACGGTATCGGACAAGAAGGGACGCTTCGTCACCGATCTGGCCAAAGATGATTTCCAGGTCTTCGAGACCAAGAAGCCACAGACCATCGTTGAATTCGCTGCCGAGACCGACCTGCCCTTACGACTGGCCATCCTCATCGATACCAGCAACAGCATTCGCGACCGATTCCGGTTCCAACAAGAAGCGGCCATCGCCTTCATCGACAGCACTGTCCGCCCGCATCAGGATAAAGCTCTAGTGGTGAGCTTCGATACAGCCGCCGAACTGGCCGCCGATCTTACCGACGATATTCCCGCGCTCGAGAAAGCCGTCCAAAGCCTGCGCCCGGGCGGCGGAACGTCTCTCTATGACGCAATCTACTTCGCCAGCCACGACAAACTGATGCAGGATCAACCGCTCTACAAATTTCGCCGCGCCATGGTGATCCTGAGCGATGGCGAAGACAATCAGAGCCGTTACACGCGGGACCAGGCGCTCGAGATGGCGCAGAAGGCCGACGTAACCGTTTACACCATTTCCACCAACATCTCGCGCATCCCGACTGATGGTGACAAAGTGATGCGCTACTTCGCTGCCGAAACTGGCGGTCAGGCCTTTTTTCCCTTCCAGGCGTCCGACTTGAATCAGTCTTTTGAAAATATTTCGAACGAACTGCGCCATCAATACAACATCTTCTATCGCCCCGAGCCTCTCAAGACCGACGGCCTCTATCACAGCGTCGAGATCCGCGTGAAGGGCCGCAAAGATCTGCTAGTGCGCTGCCGCAAAGGTTATTACGCGCCGAAGATGTAGACCCGTTACAATAAGACATTCCCATGGATGAAAAAGAACGCGCCCGTACTCTAGGACTCACCCTCGCCCAGATCGAAAAGCAGTTCGGGAAAGGCTCTATCGTTCGACTGGGATCGAAGGAGGCCATCGTACAGGTGGCCGCTATCTCCTCCGGTTCCATCTCACTCGATCATGCCCTCGGCGTCGGCGGATTCCCGCGCGGACGGATCATCGAAATCTTCGGCCCGGAATCATCCGGCAAGACAACCATCGCCTTGCAAATCATCGCCGAAGCGCAGAAAGTGGGCGGAATGGCCGCATTCATTGACGTGGAGCACGCGCTCGATCCGGCCTACGCGCGCAAGCTCGGCGTGGATGTGGACAACCTGCTGGTCTCACAGCCCGATTACGCCGAGCAGGCGCTCGAAATCACCAGCGCGCTCATCGTTTCCGGCTCAATCGACGTCCTGGTGGTGGATTCCGTGGCCGCGCTCGTGCCCAAGTCCGAGCTCGACGGCGAAATGGGCGACAGCCATATGGGTTTGCAGGCGCGCCTGATGTCGCAAGCCATGCGCAAACTCACCGGCCACGTTTCGAAATCGAATACCTGCCTGGTCTTCATCAACCAGATTCGCGAAAAAATCGGAGTGATGTTTGGTAATCCAGAAACCACCACGGGCGGCCGTGCCTTGAAGTTCTATTCCTCCGTTCGCGCCGACATCCGCCGCATCGCCGCCATCAAGGAAGGCGAAGTAGTAGTCGGCAATCGCACCAAAGTAAAGATCGTCAAGAACAAAGTGGCGCCGCCGTTCCGGGAAGCCGAGTTCGACATTATCTATGGCGAAGGCATCTCGCGCGAAGGCGACCTCATCGATCTAGGCGTGGCGCAAAACCTGGTCGAGAAAAGCGGCTCTTGGTACAGCTACAAAGGCGATCGCATCGGCCAAGGTCGCGAGAACGCCCGCCAGTTTTTGAAGGACAATCCGGATATCCGCCAACAACTCGATACCGAGCTGCGCAAAACACTCGGCATGATCCGCAAAGATCCCGTGCCGGCCGTCGCGCCTGTCGTGGAGACTCCCAAGCCGGCCACTGCCAGTGCCGCCCGCTCGCGCTAGGCTCTGCACCCCACGGAATCCAAGAAAGCCGATGAAGTCAAGTAAGCAAAGGAATAAAAGCAGGCGTGCCCGCAGGCACGCATTCCACCTTCCTCGACTTCTTGAATTCAATGAATCCCTCAAATTCACTCTTCCGCTGCGTGTAGAATAATCTCCATGACCACGACCACTCGCCGCCGCGATTTCCTCCGATCCGCCGCTCTCGCCGGCGCCGCCGCCCTCGGCCAGGTGCACAGCAAAGCCTCCACCTCGAAGCCCGGCATGCCTGGCCCTTTTCCAGGCCGCGTCGTTGCGGTGGAGCACTCGGGCTGCATCGCGCAAAATATCTATCAGCCTCAGCCGATCCGGCAGATGATGGAAAAAGGCATGACCTCCCTTACCGGCGCACCCGGTTGGACAGACGCGTGGCGCTTCCTGTTTGAAAAGGGCGACGTCGTCGGCATCAAAGTGAGCCCCGTGGGCGGCAAGAACCTATGCTCCGACGCGACGGTGCTGCACAACATCTTGGCCGGTCTCAAGGAAGCCGGCGTGCCTGCCAGCGACGTCATCGTATTCAACCGCTACCACGATGAGGCTTACGAAGCCGGTATCGATAAGTGGATTCCGCCCGGCGTGCGTTTCGAATTCGCGAGCGTAAAGTACGACGAGATCCAATTGGACATGGGCGGCTACGATCCCGACCACTTCATGGAAATGGCTCTGATCAAACCGGGCGAGAATCTCACCGATCCCCATTTCCGCCGCTCCTATGTGTGCAAAGTCGTGACCAGCAAGATCAACAAGCTGATCAACCTGCCCGTCTTGAAACATCACCAGTCCGCGGGCGTCACCATCGCTCTCAAGAACATGTCGCATGGCATGGTGAACAACGTGAATCGAAGCCATCTCACTCCCACATTGAATGCCTGCGGCGTTTTTATTCCGTCCGTAGTGAGCCTGCCGGTGATCCGCGAAAAGGCCGTCCTCCACATCTGCGACGGCGTGAAAGCCTCCTATCACGGTGGCCCCGGCGGCCGTCCCAAGTACATGTGGGAGCACAAAACCATGTACTTCTCCACCGATCCCGTCGCGCTCGACAAAACCGGTTTGAAAACCATCGATGCCAAACGGGCTGTCATGGGGATGCCTTCCATAGCACTGTCCAAGCCGGACCCTGCAAGCGGCTTCCTGAACTGCCAGGTGGAGCACATCGAAATTGCCGGCCAACTGGGCCTGGGCGTTTTCGATGACAAGAAGATCGACGTGCGGCGCCTAAAACTAGCCTAGGCGCTACCTAATCACAAACTCAATATCCCGCTTGATCCCGATCTTGCCTTTAGTAAGATCGTGATTAGGCGACTCATACGTATCCGCCTTCTCACAGCTCGGCGATTTCACTTCGACGCTTCCCGCCTCGATAACCACAAAAAACTGAAACGCCTGGTCAGTAGCCTTGCACGCTGTGGAAGTGTTGAAATGCTTTCCGCCCGCGGTGGCCTTGCGTTCGAACTTGTTTCCATCAAACTGGTAGACCACTTTCTGCTTGTCGCTTTCATAGTCCACCACCCATTCCATCTTCTTCTGCTTGCCGAAAACGTTTTTGCCGGGATCGGCGAAAGTCAGATTAAAACTGCGCGGAGCCCCCGCCTTCAGATATACGAATTCNNCCCGGCTCCTGCGGAGCATCGGCGGCTTTCTTGTTCGCTGCTTCCGGTTGTAGCTTCAACTCGACCGTTCCCACTTGACCCGGCGTAACCGCAACATCATTTTTCGATTGCGCGGCATATCCGGCGGCCTCAGCCGTGATCGTGTACTTGCCTTCCGGCACCCACACTACGTCGCGACCCTTCGCGTGCTGCAGCTCCGGATGATCGCTCCGGTGATAGCTCACTTGAGCATCCTGAGGGGTCACCTGAAACTGCATCCGGCCCATCTCCTTCAGCTTCGCTTCGTTCGCTCCTAGTTTTATCTCTTGCCCGCGCGTAAACACCCGCGCTATTGCGTCGGGTGATTCAAAATGGTCCCTCCGGAATGCGATCTTGTGCGATTGCGGTGTAACGTCGATCCTGGCGGCGCCGGACGTATCCAGCGTCTTGACGGACACACCATCCACCAGCACCTCGGCGCCGGGCGTGCCTCCTTCAATGCTCAGGAAAGCTGAGGTGGCCACTACATTCTGCTTCAGTTCCACTGCCAGTTGCACCGGCTGATCCTTGACGAATCCAACTTGCTGCGTGTAGTCGTCGTATCCGTCCGCGGTCACTTTCACAGAGTGCTGTCCCGGTTTACGAACCACCGCCGGCCAGTTCCCCGGCTTGTTCGACTTTACCTCGCGGCCATCCACGAAGAGCCGAGCCGTTTGCACATTCGATTGAACAGCCATATATGCGACGTTCGTATCCGCATTGAGCCCCACGTATAGAACCGGCGCGTTGCCCAGATCGATGAGGATCTTGGGAAGATCCTTGTTGCTGAATGCAAGTTCGTTGTTGGTGGTGCTCACGCCGCTGAGCTTCAGCCCTTCGGCTGGAATCGACTGAGGTTCCTGGCCGGCCAGATTCGCGCGCAAATTTGTTGATCCGCTATACACGGACGTCTCGCTCCCCAGGCTGCTCACGATAATCAGGTCACTGGGTTTCGGCGCACTCACGAGCGGCGTCTCGCCCGGCTTCGCGGTGAAATTAAATGACAGAATCTCCTTGGTCCCGTTCCGGAGGGCGATCACATGCCCAGCTCCGTCCGCCGGGATTTCCATATCCGGCATCCCCTCCGTCAGCGCGCCCTTCTCCACGTTATCGACGAAGATCGTACCGGACTTTTCGGACGTCGATAAATGCAGACGGACCGGTTCGGGGTCCAAGATGAATTTCCACTGAGCCTCCGGATGCTTGGCCGCTTCATGCACTGTCTTGTAACCAGCGCGCGAAACCACGACATCGTAAGTCGCGTTGGAATCCAGATCCACTGTTCCGGAGTGCGTTTCGCCGTTCACCGTCACCGTGGCATCCGCCGGCGTGGTCTGGATGCTGGCTGCGATCTTCACAATCTCCGTCGCCGTCGCCGGCTGAGGCTTGGCACGATTTCGGATATACGTAAAAATGATCGCAGCCCCAGCCAATACCAATACGCCCAGGATGATCGCGACGTGGAAGGAGGAAAGCCCCTTGGCCGGTGATGAAGGCTGCTTCGCCTCTTCCTTCACGGCCGTGTCTTTTTCTTTAGCCGGAGGCCCGGCCGGTTTCACCGTAGGGGTCGATCTATCGGAAGGCTTCGCATCAGCTTGAGGCGTTTCCTGCACTGGCGGCGGTGCGGATATAGAAGCACCCGCCACTGCCGCGCTCGCGCTTTGCTTCGCTGCGCTTGGTTCCAGAAGGACGGTAGCCGCGGAATCGGCCGGGGGCTTGGGAGGCCCGATAACTCGCGTTGCAGCGGACGCGCTCGCCCAGTGCTGTATTTCAGCCGCCAGCGAGCCGATCTCGGGATCGTCGGGATGTTTTGCGAGAATCGCCGCCGACTGGTCTATCAGCGAACCCAATTCCTCGGAGTTGCCCGGCTGCTCCACTCGTTGCCGAATCCCGCGCAATGCCTCCACGTCGCCCGCGCGCTCCTTGCTGCGCCGTGCCTCCCGTGCGGAGTTCTTCAGCGTCGTTTGCAATTGTGCCAGGCGGCTTTCGTTCGGATACACTCCCAACCCGGCTTCCACTTTGGCAAGCGATCCATCCAGGTCGCCGGCGGCCTGAAGATCCCGCGCCTCGGCCAGGCAGTGCGACACAAATTCCTTGCGCTTGATATCCACGATCAAGGTGCGCAAGCTGCGAGCTCCGGCGTGCCCTGGGTCCAGATCGGTAGCCTGCTGAATCAGCGGCTCGGCGGCGCGCCAATCCACATCCATCAGAGGCTGCGCCTGGCCGATCAACGCATTCACCAGTGCTTCGCGAGTGCCGCGATTCTTAGGATCCAGCTCCAGAGCGCGGCGCAGACTTGTAACGGCTTCTTCGAAATGGCCCTCCGCGCAAAGAGTCTGTGCGTCAATGCCTAGCGTCCGCGCTTCCGAGCTCCGTTCCAACCCCTGCCGTGCCAAACGCTCCAAGCCAGTGAGCTCGTGGTCTTGCGGATAATCGGCCAGGGCGTTTACAGATAAGTCGCGAGCGCGCGCGAAATCGCCCGCATCCAAATACCGGTCGATCTCCTCAATCGCCCGCGCTTTGGATTCTTCCTTGGATTGTTCATCGCGCCGCTTCATAAGTTGCGCGACTTCCACTTCAATTCCGGGATACTTCGGATAAATATTGCGCAAAATATCCCACTGCCCCACGGCTTCTGTGAACAGATTCTTCTCTTCGTAATGCCGAGCCTTGGCGACGATCGACTGCACCAGGTCGCGGCGCTCCCTCGTCAGCTTCAGCGATTGCTGGAACTGCAGCTCATTGGGGTAGCGCTCGCAAGCTTCCTTGAAGATGTTTATCTTGCGGTCCAGATCCGGCTCCGCATCCACTCGCTTTCCGATTTCGGCGATATAGGCCGATAATTCCTGCCGCCCCTGTTCCACCGCTTCCAGCTTGAGTGCCTGAAAAATCGCATCTCCGGGATATTTAGCGACAAATTCATCGCAAATCTCCAGAGCGCGGTTGAAATTCTTCTCGGATAGATTGCGGCGGGCCTCTTCATAGGCATTGTGGATGCTGTCGCGCTCCGAGCGGATCTGGTTGTAAAAACCTTGATACACCGAGTCGCGGTCCGGCACCGAGGCGTCCGGCGTATGCCGGCCAACATCCAGCAGACGCTCCAATTTGCTCAGCGCGGTGCTGATCTCGCCGTTGTTGTAGGCTTTCAGAGCCGAGCCATAAAGCTGCTCTTTTTCCGTCTGAATGCGGCTCGCATCCTTTTCGCGCCGATCGGTTTCGTTGAGCAGCTCCCGCGCACTCGGATCGGATTGACGGATCTTGAATACCTCGTTCAACGCCTGCCGCGCTTCCGTGAAGTCGTGGCGCTCCAGGTGACGCCTCGCCAGACTCATCCAGCTCTCGATCTGCCGCTCGTTGCGCTGCTTCTCAATGGACCCCCGCATGGCATGCGCATCGGCGTTTTCCGGGTCTATTTCCAGAATCTCCTGCAGTTTTTCGAGCGCCAGCGGAATCTCGTCCTGTTCCACGCGAGTTCGGGCAGCTTCCAGCAATTGCCGGATCTTCTTCTGCCGCGTGGCTTGATCGATCTTCAAACGCAGCAGCGCGATCTCCGGGTCAATATGCCCTTCCGTCTCAAGCTCAATGAGGATCTCGGACGCGAACTCGCTGTCGCCTTCCGCAAACGTTTTTTTGGCGCGCTCAATCCGTGGTTGAATCTTCGAAGAATCGAAACGATCGATCGGCTGATTGTGGTACGCCTTTTGCAGAATGTCCCCGAAGTCGCGCGCGCTCGAGAAGCGATGTATCGGCGCCTTGGCCATGGCCTTGTGAATCACCATGCTGACAATCTGCGAAACTGCCGGATTGATTTCCGTGATGGGCGGAGGGATGCGCCGCCGCACCGCCTCGGCCGTTTCCGCCGGAGTTTTGCAAGCGAAGGGCTTGCGGCCCGTCAATGCTTCGTAACAAACCACGCCCAACGAAAAGATGTCAGAAACCGGTGACGCCGGCTTCATCTCGATCTGCTCCGGCGCCATGTACTGCCAGGTTCCCTTCTGCCCGGTCACCGAGTGGGAACCCGCCAAATAGACGACACCGAAATCGATGATCTTCGCAGTGTCGTCCTCCATGACAAAAATGTTGCTCGGCTTGATATCGCGGTGAACCAACCCCTTCTCGTGCGCGGCCTGCAAACCCCGGCAAACCTGCGTGATGATGGCTACCACCCGCTCCACCGTCAGCCGAGAGCTCGAAGTTTCAATCAATTTGGCAAGCGTAGCTCCCGGAAGCAGCGGCATCACGAAGAAGGGCTTCTTCATGCCGTGTTCGTCGATTTCCCCAACATCGCGAATGTCGACGATGTTGGGATGGCTGATGCTGGCCAGCACGCTCCATTCCTTGCTAAACAACTCAACCGCAAGGGGATCGGAGACATCCCGCATGGTCTTGAACGCCACCGAACTCTTGGTTTTGACGTCAATGGCGCGATAAACTACACCCATCCCGCCTTCACCGAGAAGCTCTTTGATCTCGTACCGGTCGGCGACTAGGGACTGCGCAATCATTGCTTGTCTTACAAACGCCGTGTGCAAATCAGGATATCAGTTTTCGCCCGCACTTAGATACTACCGGCGGTACGGCGTACCGGGAGTACCGGAAGCCCAGGCGGCAGGAAGCAGGAAGCAGNNCCTGCCCTACCGCCGCATGCTCACCATGCGACCCATCCGAAACAGAAGCGGAATCGATGCAACGATACCGATGACAACCATTGGTCCAAAGATCAGAAAGGCACGTGGTTCCACGTAGCCATCGCGAAATGCTCGCAGTAACAGCCCAATCGTCACAGGCAGGT
>PMUN01000375.1:0-24583 GCA_003166875.1 Bryobacterales bacterium
ACGCAGCCGACTAAGCTGGGAACGCTTTCGGGAAGGCCTCTGCAGCCTACTACCTCCAGCCCAAATCCTGCAACCGTATCCGACCGAGCGTTTCGACGCCAAACATACCCTGATCCAAGGTAAGAACCGTGTGCGTTAGCAGCGCCAGCACGGGTCCGTGGGGGGGCAGCGGGTAACCGTTGTCCCTACCGCGACCCCCACTTAGCGGGTTTGCATGGAACTTCTGCCACGGGCTGCTAGGGCTGCTTTGCCGAACCGTTCTCGCGGGCTAATCGAACCTTGGCATCATCCAGCTTCTTCTGAACCTTCGCTACTTCAGTGTGATCCAGATCGCTCGGCGCACCGGCCTGCCATTCCTTGAGTGAACTCTGCCATTGGGCAATGGCATCCCGGATCTTGCCTTCGTGGAAGTACACGTCGCCGAGATGATCGTGCACGGTGGGGTCGCGCGACATGAGTTCTAACGCCTCGCGCAGCTTCGCTTCGGCTTCCGGCAGCTTGTTCAGGCGGAACAATACCCATCCCAGGCTATCTAGATAAGCGCCGTTCTTGGGCTCCCGCGCCACCGCCTTCGCGATAAGGTCGCGAGCTTCCTCCAGGCGAATGCCACGATCCGCCAACATGTAACCCAGATAGTTCAGCGCCGAGGCATTGTCGGGATTGATGGCCAGCGCCTTGCGGAACTCCTCTTCCGCTTCGGTATAGTTCTTCATGCGTTCGTACATGGCGCCCCGCATGAAGATCACCGCTTCCTTGTCGTCGTTCCCCGGGGAAAGCTTCTCAGCCGCATCCAACATCTTCGCCATCTCGGGGAAGTTTTTGGCTTTGTCGTAGATCTGCGCCAGATTGATGTAGGTGTCCCGGTCGTTCTTGCCGTCCAGCAATTTGCGTGTTTCGGCGACGGCCTCGTCCGTTTTCCCCAAGTCCGCTAGCAGAGACGCGTGCACGCTGCGCACCAGCCTGTCGTTCGGGTATTTCTTGGAGGCTGCTTCTGCTTCCGCTTCGGCCTTCGGGAAATCCTTCGCTTGCCGGTAGGTTTCGATCATCTCGGCCGCCGCGCGCGGAGCGACATCCGGATCCACCTCCGCCATCTGACGGTACGTCTCCACAGCCGCGGTGTACTGTTCTGCTTTCTGGTACAGTCCTCCTAGCCCGTCCAGGAGGGAAATTCGATTGTTCCGCTCGTCGGCGCTATAGGTCTTCTTCGCGGTGGAATCGAGGATTGCCTTCAGAGCCTTGATGGCTTCCGGAGTTCTTCCTTCTGCGGCCAGCAGGCTGACATCGTTATACTCGATCTCAATGTTGTTGGGGTCCAGTTCCTTGGCCTTGTCGGCAGCCTCATGGGCCTTGGCGAAATCTCTCTTTTGTTGATAGATCTTCGAGATCCGCAGCAGCGCGGCTTCGTCCTTTGGATCTTCCTCGATCAAATCCTGATATACCTTCAAAGAGTCGTCGATCTGATCGGAATAAAGCAGATCCTGAGCCAGCATGTGCTTGAGGTCGGAATTGCCCGGTTGTTGCTCGAGGGCGCGCCGCAGCATTTCAGCCGCCAGGGAATAATCTTTCAACTGCTCATAAACCTGGGCAAGACTGGTGAGACTACGTGCGGTGGGGTCCTTGTCGGCTACTTTCCGCAGCAAATCAGCGGCGGCCTTGGCATCGCCCAGATCACTGTACACCTGGGCTTGGCCGGTCATGGCGTCTTCATTTCCGGGATCGAGTTCCAGCACCTTGTTGTACGCGGCCAGCGCCTCGGTGGAATTCTGCGAAATCTTGTCCAGACGGCCCAGCATCAGCCAGCTCTCCACGTCTTTAGGATCGCCGGCGGTGATTTTCTGGAACTGCTCGATGGCCTTCTTGACCATATTCTCGTCGATCCGGTTGGCTTGCGAATCGCCGATCAGGCGAGTATAGATGCGGGCTAGCAGGCGGCGCGAGTTCAAGTCGTCCGGATTCTGCTTCAGAGCGTCCTCGGCTTCCGTAACCGCTTCGCGCAGCCGGCCGGACTGGATGTAGAGGTCCGAGAGTTCTTCGGCGATAAAAGTCGCGCTCGGATCGGCCTTCAGGGCGGCCCGGTAGGCGTCGACCGCTTTGGTGAAGAGCTCACGGTTACCGGAGACTCCCGCGAGTTCGGCGTACAAGTGGCCCAGCGAGTAGTTGTAGTAGGAGGCCGCTTTGTCAGCAGTGGTCCCGGCAGGCTTCGACGCCGCGGCATTGTCCTGGCCAAAGGCGACGGCAACCAGAAACAAAGGGCAGGCAAAGCTTAGAAACCGGCTGGATGGGATCATGAAAAAAGGCGCTCTCTTTTCCTTCAGTCCGATCAGTGGATCGGGCGTGGGCATTCTGCTTTTAGTATAACCCCGAAACCGGCGCGAGGTCGCTGGAGCGTTAACATCAGCAAAGCAAGCTTGTGACGCCCACTCGTTTAACACCGCTGCCGATTGTGCTGGGGCCCACGGGATCCGGGAAAAGTGAACTAGCCATTCATATCGCCCTGGCGATCGGTGGCGAGATCGTCAACTGCGATTCCCTGCAGGTCTACCGCCGCTTTGACATTGGAACGGCCAAGGTGCCTGAGGCTGCGCGGCGCGGCGTTCCCCATCATCTCATCGATCTGATCGAGCCCGATCAGCTCTTCACCGCGGGCGATTACGCGCAACAGGCACGAGCGGCGCTCACCGAGATTGCCGCGCGCCGCCGCACACCCATAGTGGTGGGCGGCACTGGATTTTATCTGCGTGCGCTGCTGGAAGGCTTGTCGCAGGGACCGTTACGGAATCAAGCGTTGCGCGAGCGGTTGGAACTCAGGGAGCGGAAGCGGCCCTTGAGTCTCTACCGGATCCTCTCGCGTTTGGATCCCACCGCTGCGTTGCGCATTCACGCAAATGACACAAAAAAAATCGTTCGTGCCCTCGAGGTTCGACTATTGGAAGGGCGGCCGATCACCGAATTATTTTCACGAGGACGCGACGCGCTCACAGGCTTCCGCCCCATCAAGCTCGGTCTGAATCCGCCCCGCGCGCTTCTCAACCAGAGGCTGGACGCGCGGACTGTAGGCATTTTCGAAGCTGGCCTCGTGGAGGAAGTGCGCAATCTTCTCTCGAGCGGAGTGTCCAGGGATGCCAAACCATTCGAATCGCTAGGTTATAAACAAGCGTTACAGGTGCTGGAAGGCCGCTCGACCTTAGAACAGGCCCTGCACTCCACACAACTTGAAACCCGCCAATATGCCAAGCGGCAAGTTACCTGGTTTCGAAAGGAACCGGATGTTCAATGGCTGGAAGGTTTCGGGGACAATCTGGAGCTGCAAGGGCAGGCTCTCGCCATCGTCGATAGGGAATCCGCATTCTAACTTGTTTATACTAGTTGTTCTTAGTAACCAAAATCATTTTCAAACGTATTAGCAGGTGTAGTTAACGACATTTCGAAGTTCAGGAGCCAACAAAGTGGTTAAGAAATCCATACTCGCATTTGCTATATTTGCGCTCGCAGTGGCGAGTGCAGCTTCCAGTTACAGTGTTACTTTCTTTCAGCCCGTGGTGGTGAACGGCCAGACGTTAAAGGCTGGTGACTATAAGGTGCAATACAACGACACCAAGGCCACCATCCAGCAAGGCAAGACCGTCACCGAAGTGCCCGTAAAAGTCGAGACCAACACCGACAAATATGCCACCACTACCGTCCGCTTGAATGGGACGCAGGTTGAGGAAATCCGCCTGGGTGGTACCCACACAAAACTCGTTTTTGAAAAGACGGGTGCGGGAACTAATTAACCGTTACAATTTCGAAGACCGGGAGTAAATAAATGGGGCAGGTTAAACAACCTGCCCTGCACTCTAAACCCGCTAGAATGGTTCGGTGCGATGTGTTTTGGCGTTGGTATGCTTTTTCCTGGCCCTTCCGGCAGTTAGGGCGGACACTTACTTAGTCCTGCCCTTTTTCAACCTTTCCAAGAGTGCGAATTTGAACTGGATCGGCGAGAGCCTGGCCGAGACTTTGCGCGAGGCGCTGTCGTCCGAAGGTGTGATTACGCTTGATCGCGATGATTGCGTGGAAGCGTATCGGCGCCTTGCCATTCGCCCCTACTCGCTGTTAACAACGGCCTCCGTGGTGAAGATTGGCGAAGCGGTGGATGCCGAGCAGGTGGTGTTCGGCGGGTTCGACCTGAAGCCGAGCGCGGAGGCCTCCGTGAAAAGCCGAGGCTCGCTTGAGATCACAGCGCGGCTCCTTGACCTGAAGCATATGAAGCAAGGCCCCGAACTTCGCGAGGTGGGTGCGCTGGAGGATCTGGCGGCTTTGCAGGGACACTTGGCGTGGCAATTGCTTCGGTACCTCAAGAAGGAAGGCGCACCGTCAGAAGCCGAGTTTCGCGAGCGGCATCCCGCCGTGCGCGTGGACGCTATCGAAAACTACGTCCGGGGCCTTCTGGCGGCCAATCCGGATGAAGAGCATCGCTTCTTCACTCAGGCGGCTCGTCTGGATTCCCATTATTCACAGCCGTGCTTCCAGCTCGGACGCCTGCTGTGGAAGAAGAAGGAATACAAATGGGCGGCGGATTGGTTTCAGAAAGTAGCGCCCTCGGATGTGCACTATCACGAAGCCAGTTTCTTTCTCGGCTTGTGCCGCTATTACACCGGGGACTTCACCGGCGCACAGGCCGCGTTCGAATCGGTAGCTCGCATTGTTCCGCTCAACGAGGTGTACAATAACCTGGGCGCCGCCGAATCCCGCACCAATCTCGCCGATGCCCTCGCGAATTTTCGTAAGGCTCTGGAGGGTGATGAGAGCGATCCGGCTTATCGATTCAACGTTGGATACGCTCTGTGGAAGCAAGGCGATTTCGAGGCCGCCGGCGAGTACTTCCGCGCCGTCCTGGAACGCAATCCCGAAGACGAGCAGGCCAGCCTACTCCTGGCGCGTTGTGCCAGCCGCACCGGCTCACGTCCCGGTGAAGCCCGCACGGAGGGCCTGGAACGCCTGAAGACGAACTACGAAGAAAGTGCGTACTGGCAATTGAAGGCTGTGCTGCAGCCGCACCAGCAAGAGTAGGGCAAGCCTCCGGCTTGCCCAACACTNNGCAAGCCGGAGGCTTGCCTTACACTACGGTCCCTGGTAGTCGAACTTGATGATCCCATCACGGTAATCGATGGTGATGGTAAACAGACTGAGAACCGGGAGCCCCAGAAATCCCGAGATTTCGGTCCCGATGCCGCGGCTCTGCGGCCACATATCAAACGATGTCATCCCCAGGCTCTTCTGCCGGAACCCGGCGAATTGCAGGTACAGATTGCCGGTTTGATAAACATCCGCCACCTGTCCATTGATTCCGCGCAGACCCAGCTTGTCGTTGCGATCGAGTTTGCTCACCTCCGCGGCCATGTCGTAAGAAATGAGAGTTCGCGCGGCGCCCGTATCGATGACGAAGAGGGCTTCCCGCGATTCGCCCACGCGCGTCGGGATCAGCAACATGTGACCAAATTGAAAAAAGCGGGTCCACCCCTGCATATCCGCGCGCGGAGTTGCGTCCAGCGACTCTTCACTTTCGGGGTGATAACCCGGCAGCGGTTCCAGGCGTAGCGTTCTCGCCGCAAAATCCATGGTGACGATAAACTGCGAGAACACGTCGGTTCCAATCAAGCCGTCCTCAATGTCGACGAATTCCTGGTTTGAAACATTGATCAAGGCATCCTGAAACTGGACGCTTCCAATTCCCACGCGGGCGGCCAGTCCGGCGTAGCCACTGCGCAGTTTTGCGTTATCGCCAAAGCCGTTCAGATTTACATCCGTGAGCCGCTCCACTCCCGCCCTCTCGGCCGCGCTCCGCTGGATGACAATGCCTCCGGCGCCTGTGTCCAGCACCAGCTTCAACTTTTTTCCGTTTATGTCCACTTCCACGCCGTATGAGCGCGTATGGTTCGAGCTGACCAAGGCCAGCAGCGGAATCTCAGTTTTCTCGTAAGCGCTGGCAAGCGACGTGATTTTCCGGCCCCGCAGCGACTTATCCAGGCGTATGTGCTGGCGAATGCCATCCAGCTCCTTCTGCTCACGATTGGGGTCGGCCATGGAAGCGTATGTTTCCAGCGCATCGATATGCTCGGCGCCCTTCAGCCGGTTCGCCCAAGCCAGGAAAAGCTGCGGATCTTTTGGATCCAATTCGTGAGCCCGCTGAAAATACTGATCAGCCGTCTTGTCCATGGACGTGCAGGCGGCAATTCGGGCCAAGCCCCACCAGGCTCGCGCAAAATTCGGATCCAGTTTGGTGGACTGCTTGAATTCGGTTTCCGCGTGAGCGAAGTCGCCGCGCCGGAACAGGACTTCTCCGGCAAATTCATGCGCCGCGGCCGAGTCAGGCGCATCCGCAAGAGCTTTTTGAGACAACTTCCACGCCGTGGTGACGCCTTCGTTCGCGAGCGCCTTGCGCCCCAGCGCCAAGGTGTTCTCAACCGCCTCGCCCGTCCACGCGCATGTCACGCATGCGAACGCGATCAGTAATCTGAACGGCGCTTCCTTCATTTCTTGCGTCCAATTTCAACAATAGCAGCCCTTCTGTGGGGCAGGATGTCATCCTGGGGCGGGTTGCCAACCCGCCCCACAACCTGAACAAAATCGCGAAACGGTATAATCCATAAAGCTCATGCTCGAAGCGTTCGGATTATCCGATCCTGGCTCTGTTCGCCCCAACAACGAAGATTGTTACTTGATTGCGCCCGATATGGGACTCTATGTCGTCGCTGACGGCATGGGTGGCGCGCAGGCTGGCGAGCGCGCCTCTAAACTTGCTGTCGACACCCTGGCCGCTTTCATCGCTAAGTCCGGCCATGCTACCGCTGAGATGCTGGCCCAGGCATTTCAGGAAGCCAACAACCATGTGATGAATGCAGCTTCGAACGACGTGAATCTGGAAGGCATGGGAACCACGCTGGTAGCCGCGCTCGAGGCCGGGCCCGAAATCCTGATCGCGAGCGTCGGCGATAGCCGCGCCTACGTGTACCAAGGCGATGAGCTGATCGGCATCACCGAAGATCAAACCTGGGTCCACGAAGTGGGGCGCAAGTTGGGAATCGACGAGACCAGCTTGCGTTCGCATCCCATGCGTCACGTGCTGACCATGGCCATCGGGGTGAGCCCCGAACTTCGCGTGCATTCCTATACGCTCAAGCCGCAGGCTGGGGCGGAGGTTTTGCTTTGTAGCGACGGGCTGCACGGTGTGGTGGGTGACGGCGTCATCGCGGAGGCTCTGGCCGGCAACGGCAACCTAGAGTCGAAGTGCCGCAAGTTGATTGAGGCTGCCAAGGCCGCGGGCGGACCTGATAACATCACCACCGTTATCTTGCGCGCGAAATAGCCATGGTTTACGGTCTTTTACAGCTTTAGAGGTAACTTCTTGCTTCCTCGCGCCACCAAACAAGCAGTGAGTCGTGTATTCCTTCCTGGTATTGTCTTGGCGCATTGCCTAATCGTCACAACGTTGATGGCCGCCGAGTATCACGGGATTGTTAAATCCGGTGGATTGCCGATTCCTGGCGCCTCGGTAACCGCCACGCAAGGCGAAAAGAAACTGATCACCACTACGGACGAGCAAGGAGCTTATAGCTTCCCGGACCTTGAGGACGGTGCCTGGACCATCACTGTCGAAATGCTTGGATTCGGCAAAATTAGCCGTTCGGTTACCATCGCGCCCTCGGTTTCCAATTCGGATTGGGATTTGCGGCTCCTACCGCTGGGTTCCAAGCCGGAATCGGCAAGCGCTCCGCGCAAGGAGCCTAATGCCACCGCTGGCACTCCGTCAACTCCAGCGGCGCCGAACAAGGGCGCTGCTCCTTCGCAAAATGCGACAGCGGCTAACGGATCAAATTCCAGTGGACGAGGCCGCAGTGCGCAAGCAGGCGCTGGTAGGCCCGGTTTTCAGCGCCTGGACGTGAACGCAACCGGAGACGCCACAGCTTCACCAGGAGAAAGTACGGGCTCGGAAAACGATTTGACCTCGGGCAACCTCAACCAAAATGCCAATGAGGCCATGGTCGTGAATGGCAGCGTCAGCAATGGTGTAAATGCGCCGCAACAGAATGACTGGATGCAGTACGGCGGTGGACAAGGCGGTCCCGGCGGTCCGGTCGGTCCTGGTGGACCGCCATTTGGTGGGCCAGGCGGTCCTGGCAGTATCACCGCCGCAGGTCCGGGAGGGCCGGGCGGTCCCGGAGGTCCTGGCGGTGGCGCCGGAGGGCCAGGCGGACGATTCGCAGGCGGCGGCCGTGGTTTTCCTGGCGGAGGACCGGGTGGCCGCGGCGGACCTCGCGCAGCCGGCGCGAACGGCCGCACCTCGTTTGGAAACGCCCGCCGGCGCCGCAGGCAGTACAACGGCAACCTCGCGTTCATCTTGGATAACTCGGCGCTGGACGCCAAGCCGTTTTCGCTCACCGGCCAGGACACGCCCAAACTCTCTTACGCCCATTTCCGCACCAACGGCTCGTTCGGTGGTCCGTTGAAAATTCCGAAGCTCCTGAGCGGCGAAAACACAACTTTCTTCATCAATTACCAATTGACACGAAACCGGAATGCCAGCATCGCCACGGGGCTTGTGCCTACTGCGGCCGAGCGCGCGGGCGATGTTCCCGGGGTTACCGGTCCCCTCAGCCCCCAGGCGCTGGCGCTCCTGAGTTTTTATCCGCTGCCAAACTTTTCCGGTAGTTCGCGCTACAACTACCAAATCCCGCTGGTGGGCATTGGAAATCAAAGCAACGTAAACGTTCGCGTCAGCCACACCATCAATACCAAGAACCAGATCAGCGGCGGCTTCGCCTGGCAGGACGGCAACACTACCAATCCAAACTTATTCGGCTTCATCGATTCGGCCAACACTACCGGTATCAATTCCAACTTGCAGTGGACTTATCACTTCACCACCTATCTGATCAGCAACCTGCGCTATAGCTTCAGCCGCTCCGCCGGACAGACTACGCCGTTTTTCGCCAACACGCAAAACGTCTCAGGAAAAGCGGGCATTGAGGGCAACGATCAATCTCCCCTGTTCTGGGGACCTCCCAACCTGTCGTTTTCAAGCGGTATTACCGGTCTTTCGGACGGGAATTTTTCACTGAATCATAACGACACCAACCAGGTCGGCGAGAACCTGATCTGGGTGCATGGCAATCACAACTTCACTTTCGGCGGCGATTTCCGCAGGCTGGACTTCAATCAGTTGTCGCAGCAGAATCCACGCGGCAGCTTTCTTTTTAATGGCGCCTTCACCGGAAACGATCTCGCCGATTTCCTGGAAGGCCTGCCCGCCACCAGCTCCATAGCATATGGAAACGCCGACAAATATTTCCGCGCCTCCTGGGTGGATGGGTTCGTGAACGATGATTGGCGCATAAAGAGTAGCCTGAGTCTCAACATCGGCCTGCGCTGGGATTTTCAGGCGCCTGAGAACGAACTCTACAACCGTCTGGTGAATCTGAATATCGGTCCGGACTTCACCACTGAGGCGCCGGTATGCGCCACCGAGCATGCTGGATGCACGCTAGCGAGCCAGGTTGGCTATCCGGATTCGCTGGTCCGTGCGAACTACCACGAATTTCAGCCGCGCATCGGCCTTGCCTGGCGGCCATTCACGCAGCGTTCCACGGTGGTGCGCGCCGGTTACGGCCTTTACTACAACACATCGGTTTATCAGCCGCTCGCCAATCAGATGGCGCAGCAATCGCCGCTTTCCTATAGCGTCACGCAGGCGAATTCTCTCTCGAATCCTTATACGCTGGCCAACGCTTTCCTCACGCCGGCCACCACCTCTACGCCGCAGACCTACGCGATCGATCCAAATTTCCACATCGGATATCTGCACTACTGGCAGGCATCGGTTCAGCAAAACCTGGCGTCCTCGATTGTCCTCACGCTCACCTACCAAGGCGATGAGGGTACACACCAGTTGCAGGAATTCCTGCCGAACACCTTTCCGTCGGGATCGGCGCCGAGTCCGTATCCATCCGGGTATGTGTATATTACTTCGAACGGAAATTCCAACTACAACGCGGCCAGCGTCCAATTACAACGCCGCTTCCGCAGCGGTTTCTCCTGGAACGGGCTTTACGTTTTCTCCAAAGCCATCGACGATGCGCAGGGCATTGGCGGCCGCGCTAGCCCCGGCACCGCCTATGCTCAGAACTGGCTCGATCTTTCGGCGGAGCGCTCGCTTTCGAGCTTCAACCGCACCCACACATTTAATCTGAGCGTTCAATACAGCACCGGCCAAGGCGCCAGCGGTGGAACTTTGCTGAGCGGCTGGAAGGGAGCCCTCGCGAAAGATTGGACCTTTGCTACTACGCTAACGGCGGGGAGCGGTTTGCCGGAGACGCCGATTCTCCTGCAGCGCATTGCCACCGGAACTGGCGTGACGGGCACCGTACGCGCGGACTACATCGGTGGATCGCTCGACCCGACACTTCCGGGCTACGGCTTCAATATCGACGCTTTCGCGAAGCCCCTCTCCGGCCAATGGGGCGACGCCGGACGGGATATCATCACGGGTCCGGTACAGTTCAATTTGAATGCGTCCGCCGGCCGAGTTTTTCGGATCGGCGAGCGCCGCAGCGTGGATATACGCTACGATGCCACCAACGTTTTGAACCATGTGACATACACGTCCTGGAACACCACCTTAGGAAACGCCCAGTTTGGATTGCCGGTCAGCGCCAATACGATGCGCACCATGCAGCTCACGCTGCGGATCAGGTTCTAAGCCATGCCACGCTCTGCGATTGCTCTTTTGTTGAGTGGCTTGTTGACGGTTTTCGCGCAACAGCCACCCGCGCCGGATGCGGCCAGCGGTTCCAAAAAGGAACTGGTATTTTCCACCACGACGCAGTTGGTTGTCGAAGATGTCTTGATCAAAAGCAAGGATGGCAAGCCCGTCCTGGGTCTGAAGCCCTCCGACTTCACAATCACTGAAGATGGCAAGCCGCAGAAGATCAGCGTTTTTCACTTTCAAGAGCTGGAAGAAGGGCCGTCGACCACACCAACGCCTTCCACTCCGCCTGCGCCGGAGGTGGCTGCCGCGAAGCCTCCGCAAAAATCCACCGTCAGGCCCGTCACCACTGTTGAGATTGCGCCCGAGACACCAGGAAACCTCAAATATAGTAACCGCCGCTTGATGGTGATGTTCTTCGATATGACCTCCATGCCGATCCAGGATCAGAAGCGTGCGCAAACCGCCGCGCTGAAGTTCCTTCATACGCAAATCACTCCCGCGGACATGGTGGCCATCATGACTTTCTCCAGCGACGTAAAGGTAATGGAAGATTTCACCGACGATCGCGATCTGCTGGAGAAGGACGTAAAAAGCCTAATCATCGGAGAAGGGCAGGGATTCGAAATCGACAACCAGGATGACAGTGCATCCGATACTGGAGCCGCATTTCAACAGGACGACACCGAGTTCAACATCTTTAATACGGACCGGCAGTTGGCGGCTCTGGAAACCGCTGTGAAAATGCTGGCGACGCTGAACGAAAAGAAATCCTTGGTCTATTTCGCCAGCGGCATCCAGCGCAACGGTCTGGACAACCAGGCGCAACTGCGATCCACCATCAATGCCGCCATCCGCGCCAATGTTTCTTTTTATCCGATCGACGCGCGCGGTTTAGTGGCCCAAGCACCGCTGGGCGATGCAACCAAGGGATCGCCCGGAGGGCAAGGTATGTACTCGGGAAGCTCTGCGCGGGCGGTGACCAGCAATTTCCAAAATCAGCAGGAGACGCTCTATACGCTGGCCGCGGATACCGGCGGCAAGGCGTTGCTCGACAACAACGACCTTTCCATGGGTATCGTGCAAGCGCAGAAAGACATGACCAGCTATTACATCATCGGCTATTACACCACCAACACCGCGCTGGACGGCCGTTTCCGCCGCATCAAGATTACGGTGAGTAATAGCGCGGTCGCGCGTACGATATCCAAGCTCGACTACCGGCAGGGATATTACGGTGGCAAGACGTTCAAGAAATTCAACGATAGCGACAAGGAGCAGCAGCTGGCTCAAGCCTTGGCGCTAGGCGATCCGGTGACCGACATGGACATCGCCATGGAGCTGGATTACTTCCGGCTGGCGCACGACCGCTACTTTGTCCCGATGGTGATTAAGATTCCAGGTTCTGAAATTGAACTGGCCCGGCACGGCGGCGCTGACAGCACGCGCCTGGATTTCATCGGCGAGATCAAGGACGCGAAGGGCGCCACTGCCGGCAATGTGCGCGACAACATCCAGGTAAAGCTGAAAGGCGACAGCGCTCAGCAACTATCGAAGACAACCCTCGAATACGATACCGGCTTCACTTTGGCGCCCGGAGCCTACACGGCCAAGTTTCTGGCGCGCGAGAACGAAACCGGAAAAATGGGCACGTATGAAACTAAGTTTGTCGTGCCGGATCTCACCTTGGAACAAAAGTACCTTCCGATCAGCTCCGTGGTGCTGAGCAACCAGCGTGAAAAGCTGGATGCAGCCGTGGCCACCGCCGAAAAGGACAAAAAGATCTTGGCCGCGCACCCGCTGATCCAGGACGGAGTGAAGTTGATTCCGAGCGTGACGCGAGTGTTCCGCAAAGACCAGAACCTTTATGTGTATCTCGAAGCCTACGAACCAACCGCCGATGCCACCCAGCCGCTGATGGCGAATGTCAGCTTCTACCGGGGAAAAGTGAAAGCTTTTGAAACTGATCCTCTCGAAGTATCCGACGGCTTGAACCCGAAAACCAAAGCGGTCCCATTGCGTTTCAGCGTCCCGTTAGCGAAGTTGCAAGCAGGCAGGTACACGTGCCAGGTGAGCGTGCTGGATCCGAGTGCGCAGAAGTTTGCGTTTTGGAGAGCGCGGATCGTAGTTCTTCCGTAGGGAAGAGCACCGACTCCCTTACGGTCGCGGTTCGGCAACACCTTTCCGAACCGCGAGCGTAAGCGACCGGTGAATTTCTTCCTTCATTTCACGTTGTACTTGAACGAGAATTGCAACCTTACTTCTTTTCCTCTGAAATCATTGGGGAGCGGCGGGAAGGGGACGGACGCGCTGAGGCTGGCGACGGCGGCGCGATCCAGGGATTCCGTGCCCGAAGGCACCGCAATCACCACCTTCTCCAAGTGTCCATCGCGCGCGATGATGAACTGAAGCAGCACCACTCCCCGGATGCCCATGCGAGCGGTCTCGGGAATTATCGCGAACCAGTTTTTCCGGACGCGCGCCAAAATCTGAATCAGATATGGTTTGAAATCCACGCCCATGGGATCGCTCAACAACTCAAGGCTGCTGCCGGGCGTTCCTGGCAACTGAGGCTGCCGCATGGTCTCCGGCAGACTCGGCGGCTGCTCGATATCTCCGACAGAAAGATTGCCCTGGCGGCCGGCGCGCGCAACGTCGTGGATGGCATCTTCCAGCGTCGTCTTTGGAAGCGGGAGTTTCGCCAGACTATGCACTGTGCCAGTCCCCTGCTGGCCCGGCGTTTCGAAAGCGAGCTTCGGCTTCTCCTCCGGCTGGATCTCGGGCGGCTTAGCCTTGGGGACTCCAGCGGCTGGTGGCGGAGGAGGGGGCGGCGTGACGGCACCTTCGAGCTTAGGGGGTTCGGGAGTGCCAACCTTCTGCGTCTCGGTTTTTTGCGGTGTGGGTGGGTGGAAAACCCGCGCGGCCGGGGCGGGAGGCAAGCGTTGTTCGGACGCTGGACGCGGCTTCAAGTCCTCCACGTTCACTTCCTTGCTCACTTTGCTTTTGTTCGGGGCCTTCTGCGTGAGGTCGCTGGGCATGATCAACGTCAGCCGTTGAATGTTGCTCACAATTTCGGGGACGCTGCGGGGCGTGGGCGGGGCCAAACTTGCTATCCCGAAGGCAAAGAGCAGAAGCAGAATGTGGACAGCTATCGAACCGATACCGGCGCGGAACCAGCGGTGCGAGTCCGTGGACTCGTGCCAGTCCATCAATAGATTCGGGCCGGAATCTGCATCTAAAATCATGATGACGGAGTAACTAGAGAGACGCTCGCTCGAAGCCGGAAGTTGCTACTGAAGCGATTGAATTTGCTGTCGAACCACCTTCGCGTGCTCTTCAATTTTACCAAGAATGGCTAGCGCAATCTCAAGCGCCCGCAGCCCTTCTTCGCCCGAGGCAGGAGGCCGGCTGCGATTCCCGATGGCTTCCAGGAAAGCCTCGATTTCCAGCCGAAGGGGCTCGTCCTTGGCGACAGGCAAGGGCTGAAATCCAATCTGCTGATTTCCAGAAACCGTGAAGACCACGGCATCCTGCTTTTGGTAATCGAGTGAGACGTATTGGTGCGGTTGAAACAGCCGTAGCTTGCGGACACGCTCGGTGGAGACGCGGCTGGCCGTCAGATTCGCGACGCATCCGCCCGGAAAAGCCAGGCGCACGTTCGCGATATCCACTTTGTCGGAAAGAATCGATATGCCGGCGGCGCGAATCTCTTCCGGCAGCTTACCCACCAGGTCCAGAACGATGTCCAGATCGTGGATCATCAGGTCCAGCACCACATCCACATCCAGGCTGCGTGGACTGAACAGGCTCAGCCGGTGAATCTCGAAGAACAGCGGCAGCCGGACAATTTTCTTCAATGCCACCACGGCCGGATTGAAGCGCTCCAGATGCCCAACCTGGAGAATGCGTCCGTGACGGGCCGCGGTTTCGACCAATCGCCGCGCAGAAGCCAGGTCATGAGCGATTGGTTTTTCCACCAGCACGTCGATACCGTTTTCGAGCAGTGTACATCCGACTTCGGCATGCGCGGAAGTGGGAACCGCGACCACCGCGGCGTCGATTTTACCTGCCAGCTCCGCGGGTGTTGCATAAACCGGGCAAGCGTACTCCACGCCGGCAGCGGCGGCACGATCGGCATTGCTGTCGACCACGCCCGCAAGTTGGGCGTTCGGAGATTTGCTGAGAATCCTTAGATGGTGGCGGCCGAACGATCCGGCGCCGATCACTGCCACTCGGGGTTTGGTCAAAGTCTAAATTAGCATGAGCTACGGATGCACACGGATGGACACGGATAAAACAGTTTTTCTTATCCGTGTTTATCCGTGTGCATCCGTGGCCAATTCGTATCCCGCCACGGCGATACCGCACTCATTCGCGAGCGCCAGCATCCTATCCCGATCAAGCAACAACGTCCGTCCCGCATCTACGGCCAGCACCGTCGCGCCAGTCTCCCGCATCACCTCGATCGTACCTGGGCCGGCCACCGGGACGTCGAACAGCAAATGCCCGCGGCGGCGCGAGACTTTTACCAGGCGCAGCGGCTTTCCGTTCACTAGCGTGGCGGCCCGGCGCAGCATCGCGTCGGTTCCCTCCATCGCCTCCACCGCGACACACGCGCGATCGCAGATGGCCACGCTTTGTCCCACATCGTGGTTCGCCAACGCGTTCGCGATCCGGCGCCCGTAGGCAATGTCCCGCTCTTCTTCTTTCGACGGCTTGCGCTTCGTAAGCACGCCGCTACCCGCCAGCAGCGGCTTCAATAGCAAAGTGGAATCCGCTAGCCGGATGCCTTCATCGGCTAAAACCTTCGCTACAGCGCCGATCAAACCATCGGTGTTCTTCTGCTTGAGCGCGCCCAGCAGCTTCAGCAATCGCAAATCCGGTTGTATGGCGGAGAAGATACTCACGTGCTTCACTTGCCCGGCCATGATGACTTCGGTGATCTGCTCCGCCTTCAGGATTTCGATCAGGCGGCTGAGCTGGCCGAGCGAAATCCAATAGCAGCGCGCGGCCAGATTCTCGATTTCGCGCGAAGCTTCTTCCTGGATTCCGATCGCGACCACTTCGTCGCCTAGACGGCGCGCGGTTTCGAGCGCTAGCAATGGAAATCGGCCGTTGCCGGCGATCATGGCGTAGCGGCTCACTTTACAAAGCTCATTTCACAAAACCACGCTCAGATGCGGCGATGAACGCCAGCAGCTCCTCAATCTCGGGCCCGATCTCCACCTCGCTCGAGATGCGCTCCACGGCCTGCCGCGTGTTCAATCCCGATTTCGTCAGTAAGCGAAAGGCTTTGTGTAGATTCTCGATGGCTTCCTTGCTGACACCACGCCGCTCCAAACCGACTTTATTCTCGCCAAAAACGCGGGATTCCCTGGGGCTCACGGTCAGCGAGAACGGCAGCACGTCGCGAGTGATCACGCTGTAGCCGCCCACGAAAGCGTATCGCCCCACGCGGCAAAACTGATGCACGCCGCTGAACGCTTCAATCACCGCCCAGTCCTCAACCACAACGTGGCCCGCGAAGGTGACGCTGTTTCCAAGCACGGTGCGGTTGCCGACGCGAACGTCATGAGCGATGTGTACATAGGCCATCAGCAGATTGTCGTCGCCGATTTCGGTGATCAACCCGCCCGCTTCAGTGCCTCGGTGAATAGTGACGAACTCTCGAATCTTGTTCCGGCTTCCGATGCGTGTCTCGGAACGCTCGCCCTGGTATTTCAAATCCTGCGAGGCCACACCTACGGTGGAATAGGGGAAAAAGACATTGTCCTCGCCGATCATGGTGACGCCCTCCACATACACGTGAGCCATCAATCGCGTTCGGGCACCAACGTGAACGTGCGCGCCGATGATGCAATAGGGTCCGATTTCAGCGCTGTCCGCAATGCGGGCCTGTGCGTCGACGATTGCGGTCGGATGAATCGCCATAGCGATTGCTTACGGTTCGCGCGGTTCCACCAAGGGTGCGCGGTCAGCCAGCTTGCACATCAGAATGGCCTCGGCCATTACCACCCCGTCCACGGTGGCCTGCCCATGCATCTTAGCGACGCTGGCCTTGCGTTTGGTCACTTTCATTTCAATCCGCAGCTGATGACCGGGCAGCACCGGCCGGCGGAATTTCGCCTCTTCGATGGAAGCCAGCAACACCAGTTTATTTTTTCGATCCGGAATGCTTTTCAAAACCAGCACGCCGGCCACTTGCGCCATCGCTTCCAACACCAGGACGCCCGGCATCACGGGGAAATCGGGAAAGTGGCCCACGAAGTATGGCTCATTCATGGTGACGTTCTTGATGCCGACGATGCGATCCGCTTCGAGCTCGACAATCGCATCCACCAACAGCATGGGGTAACGGTGCGGAAGAATCTCGCGAATTGCCTGAATATCCAGGATGGGCATTGGAACTGGCTATTATAACAGCGATGCATCCATTGCTGGCTTTTGCGCGCTCCAAACAATCCGAAATCATCGCGTTGATTCGCGAACTGGTGGAATGCGAGTCACCGAGCGACCATCCACCATCCGTCAATCGCTTTGTGGACCTGCTGGCCAGCAAGCTGGAGAACACCCGCCAGGTGAGGACCTTTGGTGGGGGCCGCTTCGGTCGAAACCTGCTCGCGGAGTTCACACTGCCCGGAATGCGCAAGCAACGCGACGGCCAAATTCTTGTGTTGGCACATTCCGATACCGTCTGGCCGCTCGGCACGCTGGCCCAGATGCCCTCCCGCGAGAAGAACGGCAGACTGTGGGGACCTGGCGTGCTGGACATGAAGTCGGGTATCGCGTTCTTCCTGTTCGCACTGCGTGCTCTGCGCGAGCTGGGCATCCCGGTGGAGCGTCGCGTAGTCCTGCAAGTGAATGCGGACGAGGAAGTCGGCAGTGAATCCTCGCGGCCAGTCACCGAAGCAACTGGGCGGCACAGCTCAGCCGTCCTGGTGCTGGAACCTGGCACTGGCTTGAGCGGAAAACTCAAGACCGCCCGAAAAGGCGTGGGCGCGTACAAGGTGACCGTTCACGGCCGTGCGTCTCACGCGGGCGTAGATTTCGAGAACGGCGCGAGCGCTGTAGTCGAGCTGGCCCGGCAGATCGAGCGCATCGCAGGATTTACGAATCTGAAGCGAGGCCTGACCGTAAATCCCGGCGTGATTGCGGGCGGCACACGCAGCAACGTGGTTGCAGCCGATGCCCACGCGGAAGTGGATATGCGGATTGCACGCCTGAAGGACGCTCCCGCACTGGATAAGAAATTCCACAGCCTGCGCCCATTCGACAAGCGCTGTTCCATCGAAGTGACGGGCGGTTTGAACAGGCCGCCCATGGAGCGAACGCCGGCGATCCGTAAGCTATTCCAAATCGCGCGCGGCTGCGCTGCCGAGTTGGGCGTGAAGCTGGAAGAATCCTCAACGGGCGGAGGTTCAGACGGAAATTTTACGGCCGCCTTAGGCATTCCAACGCTGGATGGCCTGGGCGGTGTCGGCGAAGGCGCGCACGCGGTGAATGAAAGCATTCTGATAAACCGCATAGCTGACCGGACCGCGCTGCTGGCGATGCTGCTGTCGAAACTATAGTTTTTGGCCGCGAATGAACGCGAATGCACGCAAATAAGAAAGATTGTTTTATTCGCGTTCATCCGCGTTCATTCGCGGCCTAATTATCTTTTTTCTCGCTGATCAACCGAATCCCCAGCTCCCGCAACTGCCGCTCCGGCACGCTCGCCGGCGCCTCGCACATCAGGTCCGTGCCGCGCGCGGTTTTCGGGAACGGGATCACTTCGCGAATGGATGTCTCGCCCGCCAGGATCATCACCAGACGGTCCAGGCCCAGCGCGATTCCTCCGTGCGGCGGCGCCCCGTACTCCAGTGCTTCCAGCAAAAAACCGAAGCGTCGCTTGGCTTCCTCGTCGCTGAATCCGAGCGCCGCGAACACTTTGGCCTGCACATCTCGGCGATGGATACGAATTGAGCCCGAGCCGAGTTCTGTGCCGTTCAGCACGATGTCATACGATTTCGCGCGGCAGCGAGCCGGATCCGCGGTCAGTTTGTCGAGGTCTTCGTCGTGAACTGAAGTGAACGGATGATGCGCCGCGTTCCAGCGCTTCTCTTCTTCGTCCCATTCGAACATGGGAAAATCCACCACCCAGAGCAGCTTGAAATTCGTAGGATCCAGAAGCTTGTGGCGATCGTTGTATTTTTGCGCCAGGAATAATCGCAGTTGTCCGCAAGCCTGATAGAAAGTCTCTTCCGGACGCTGGCCCTGCGGAGCTCCCGGCCAGCCGGCGATCAGTAACAGGTCATCGTCGGCCGCGCCGGTAAGGGCTCGCGCCTGCTCCACCAGCTTCGGATCGAGCTTCTTCAGATCATCGTACACTCGCAGCCCGCGCTCCTTGCCGAATTCCTTGAGTTCGTTCCGTTCCTTGCTGCTGATGGTCCCGGTCTTTGGAATATGGATGGCCACGGGCGGGAAGGTCAACCCAAGTTGCCAGGTTTGGTTGTCCAGCACATGGAATGCCGGCAGACGCAGATCGGGTTTATCGGTCCCATACGACGCCATGGCTTGCTGATAGGTCAATCGCGGAAAAGGAACCGGGACCTCGAACCCTGCGGCCTCGAAAACGCGCTGGACCATTGGTTCCACCACTTCATAGATACGTTCCTGCTGCGGGAACGACATCTCGAGATCGATTTGGGTGAACTCCGGTTGCCGGTCGGCACGCAAATCTTCGTCGCGGAAACAGCGGACGATCTGGAAATATTTCTCGTAACCGCTCACCATCAGCAACTGCTTGAAAATTTGCGGCGATTGCGGCAGCGCGTAGAACGAACCAGGCTGGACGCGGCTTGGCACCAGGTAATCGCGCGCGCCTTCCGGCGTGGAGCGCGTCATGAAGGGCGTTTCGATTTCGAGAAAACCTTGGCTATACAAAAACTCGCGGACGGCGAAGCTGATCTTGGAGCGCAGCATGATGTTGCGCTGCATGTGCGGGCGGCGCAGGTCGACGTAGCGATACTTCAAACGCGCGTCTTCTTTCACGTCCACCGTTTCTTCCATTGGAAATGGTGGCGTGCGCGATTCATTCAGGATCCAGAGCTTCTCGACAACTAGTTCCACCTCGCCAGTCGGCAAAGTCGCATTCACAGTCTCCGCCACGCGCCGGGCCACCGTACCCTCCGCAGCAATGACGTATTCCGAGCCGAGGGATTCAGCCTTAGTGTGCAGTTCAGCACCGGCGTCCTCATGGAAGACCAATTGCGTGACGCCATCGCGGTCGCGCAGGTGAATGAAGATCACTCCGCCCAGATCGCGGCGGCGATGGACCCAGCCCATCAGCAGGGCGCGCTTTCCGGTGTCGGCGGCGCGCAGTTCCCCGCAGGTATGTGTGCGGCGAAGGTCGCCGAGGAAATCTAGTTGTACTTGCTCAGGCATTCTCTAACCTTTTCGACCAGCATCTCACGGCGGAAGTGTACTTGCACTTGGTCCTTCATGTCCTTCATGGATACTGCTCCGGCTGCAACTTCACTTTCGCCGCAAATTATCGCTACGCGGGCATTCCGCTTGTTCGCGATTTCGAAGACCTTCTTTAGTTTGCCTTCTGCGACGTCGACGCGTATTCCGTGCATCCGAAGCTCGCTGGCGGCGTCCATGGCGGCTCGTTGCGTCGCTACTCCGGGCGTGAAGGTCACTAACACCAGCGGGTCCTCCTTCGGAGGCGCCGTGTCTTCAACCACCATCACCAGGCGGTCCTCACCGATCGAGAATCCGATTCCTGGCGCCGGGACCCGTGAGCCGAGCGCTTCGGCCAGGCCGTCGTAGCGGCCTCCACCCAGCACCGAGTTCTGCGCGCCCAAAGCACCATGTACGATCTCGAACGTCGTTCGCATGTAATAATCCAGACCGCGCACCATGCGAGGCTTCACGTCGTAGACGATGCCGCGATCGTCCAGATGGGTTCGAACGGCGTTGAAGTGAGCTTGGCAGGGCTGGCACAAATGATCCTGAATGGACGGCAGTGCGTCGATGAGGGGCTGGTCATCTGGAACCTTGCAGTCGAGCACCCGCAACGGATTGGTCTCGGCGCGGCGCTGGCAATCAACGCACAGACGTGGCGCAACGTCACGAAGCTTTTGTTTGAGCAACTCGACATATTGCGGCCGGCAGTTCGCGTCACCTACTGAGTTCAAATAGAGCTGGAATCCTGTCAGCCCAACACGTCGCAACAACTCCACCACCATCTCGATCACTTCCGCATCCACCGCCGGCGACTCGGAGCCAATCGCTTCCGCGCCGATCTGATAAAACTGCCGGTAGCGGCCTTTCTGCGGGCGCTCGCGCCGGAACATGGGGCCGATGTAATAGAGCTTCTGCAGCCCTGGAATCTGGTCCAGCCGGTGCTCGATGTAAGCGCGCATTACGGACGCAGTGGCCTCCGGGCGCAGCGTAAGCGAGCTGCCGTCGCGGTCCTCGAAAGTGTACATCTCCTTGCTGACGATGTCAGTCTCTTCGCCGACTCCGCGCGCGAACAACGCAGTTTCCTCCAAAATCGGAGTACGAATCTCCTGATAGTTGTAGGTGCGGAAAAGCTCGCGCGCGATCGCTTCCACCTGATTCCAGGCGGTGCTGGAAGGGGGAAGGATGTCGCGCATGCCCTTGACTGCTTTGATCATGGGAGAATACGCCCGCGGTGGGTCCGAATTCAAAGGCTAACACAGGCCGAGCACTCCCTACTGAGAGTAGAATGAAACCTATGGACGCTGAACTCAAGCAAGCTCTCGATGACATGGAAAGGAGACTCGCCGAACGCATCCGCAAGTCAGAAGACTTGTCTCATGTGAAAGAGCTCGAAACGAAAATCCTCACTGCTTTCTATGAGTGGGCCCAGACCTATGAGGTGCGGGTCCGAAGTAACACCAGGTTTATTGCCAACCTCGACGAACGGCTCGGTTACATTGAAGAGCGGCTCGCCCGGATGGAACGATTCAGCATAAACCCGAAAGCTTTTCAGGGCGTTCCCTACCCACCGCCGGCACCCTCTTTATAAATCCGCGCCGCTTCCACGTAGTGCATCGCATTTAATCGAAACCGCTCGCGTTCATCGGGCGTGAGTTGCCTCTTCACTTTCGCCGGCACGCCCATCACCATGCTTTCCGGAGGCACTTCGGCGCCTTCAGGGACCACCGCACCTGCCGCAATGACAGACCCTCGTCCAATCTTCGCCCCATTCAATACCACGGCAGCGATTCCAATCAGGCAATCGTCTTCGATAGTGCAGCCATGCAGCATCGCCAGATGCCCAACGGTGACCCGATGCCCGATGTTCAGCGGAAACAATCCAGCGTCGCAATGCAGCACCGAATTGTCTTGTATGTTGGTGTCGTCGCCGATGCGGATCGTATTTACGTCGCCGCGCGCCGTGACATTCGGCCAAATACTGGAGCGTTCCCCCACGGTGACGTCTCCAATCACTTGCGCGCTCGGGTCGATGTAAGCAGATGCGGCAATCTTCGGTACGATACCGCGATAGGTCCGAATCATATTTGCGTTAATTCGCGTTCATTTGCGGCCAATTATTGTTCCGGCAGGATCACCACTTTGCCGAACTGCTCCTTATTCTCCAGATGACGGTGCGCCTCCGCGATTTCTGACATCGGATAGACGCGATCGATCACCGGTTTCATTTGGCCTTTGAAAACAAACTTGAGGACACGATGCAACTCGCTCAGCGTTCCCATGAACGACCCCAGCAGTGACTGCTGCTTGGTGAACAGCGGCCGCAAATCCAGCTTGACATCGTATCCGGTGGTGATTCCGCAGGTCACCAGCCGGCCTGTCGCTGCAAGACTCTCCACGCTCTTCGGCCAGGTGGCCGCGCCCACGTGCTCGAAAACCACATCGACACCTCGTTTTTCAGTGATCTTCTTCACCTCGGCGGAAATATCCTGCGTGTAGTGATCGATAACGTAATCCGCGCCGAGCGCCTTTGCCTTCTCCATCTTGGCCTCGCCTCCGGCAGTGGCGATCACGCGGCAGTGGAACATCTTCGCGACTTGGATGGCGGCCATTCCAACGCCGCTCGAAGCTGCCAGCACCAGAACATCTTCGCCGGCCTGAAGTCCTGCGCGTCCGAATAACATATGCCAGGCAGTGAGGAAAACCAGCGGGGCTGCGGCGGCATCCTCGAAGCTTAGGCTCTCGGGAATCGGAATGACGGCGTACTCGGGAGCGGTCATGAACTCGCGATTCCCGCCCCAGACGCCGCTTCCGAACAGCGTGTATTGGCGGCATTGATTGTCGAGTCCGGAAACGCATTGCTCGCACTGGCGGCAACTTAGGCCGGGCGCAAGCAGCACGCGCTGGCCAGGTTTCACTCGCCAGCAGAGCTCGCCCACTTCCGTGACTTCGCCGGAGATGTCGCTGCCAAGAATGTGCGGCAGGGTTTTTACTTTCGGCAGGCCCTGGCGAATCCATAGATCCAGATGATTCATGGCACAGGCCTTCACACGCACCAGAACTTCGTTAGCTTTAGGGGTGGGGACCGGGATGTCTTCCAGCTTCAAGACTTCCGGGCCACCGTATTCGTGGATTCTGACGGCTTTCATAGTGAGCGTCCATCATAGCGAATCCTGACCGAAGCCGTCAGCGAGGCCGATCAGATTTTCTCCACTTGAACGGATTGAGCTTGCTCCAGAACCTCTTTTTGTTGGGACGGGGGGGTTCCTGCTGAGGCGCGGCGGCGGCTTCGTTGCCGGCTGCCGCTTGTTCCTCAGCCGGCTGCTGCTCAGGTTCCACCAGCGTTTCACTAACAGTTTCCGGCTGTTCCTCAACGGGCTGCTGGACGACGACACGTGGCCGTCTGGCGTGGGCCGTCACCTTACTGCGGGAATTCAACGCAGCCGCTACTGGGATGCCGCTGGGCGGCGCCGGAGCGGCTGCATTGCTCAGCGGAGCAAGTGCCGCCTGAATTGCCGGCGGTGCGGACTTCTGGAACGGAATCTTGTCCAAGCCCCCAGTCTCGGCCATCGCGCATACTGCCAACGCCAGCGTGACCACCCTCAACCTGGAGGCAATGTTCGGCGCGAATCCCGATGATTTCCCGGCGTGCTTGAGCGCCAACCGGAACTCCTCCGCGGATTGATAACGTTGGTCCGGATCTTTGGCCAACGCCTTAAGGACGATTGCGTTCAACTCGGGACCGATCGCTGGCTCGATATCACTAGGCTGAACGGGCTGCTTTTGCACCTGCGCAACCATGAGAGACAAACGATCGCTGTACTCGAAGATTTTCTTCCCGGTCAGGATTTCATAAAGAACTGCCCCGGTGGAATAAACATCGGATCGGGGGTCGGGATCAGATTGATGCCTGACCTGCTCGGGAGGCATGTAATACAGTGATCCTACGACGTCGCCGTCATTGGTCAATTGATAGTCGCCCAGCGATTTGGCCACTCCGAAGTCGGTCAGCTTCACGCATCCATCCGCAGTGACGATCAGATTGCCGGGAGTAACATCCCGATGAACCACTCCTCGTGTGTGCGCGTAGTGGAGCCCGGCAAGCGTTTGGCAGATATAATCGATTCCGGAACTAATCGGAAGGCTACCCTTCTGAAGTAGCTTTTCGAGACTGCACCCCTCCACGAATTCCATCACCAGAATCAGGGAGTTTTTGAAATGCAGGGCGTTGTGAACTCGGGCGATGTTGGGGTGGTCCAAGCGGCCCTGCACCTCAATTTCTCTCATGAACCGCAGAAACTGATTATCGGTGGCAACGTCAGCGAGGAGTATTTTGACAGCCTCTTTGCGTTTGGTGACCCGGTGCTCCACCTGGAAGACCTGTCCCATGCTTCC
>PMUN01000375.1:24608-34181 GCA_003166875.1 Bryobacterales bacterium
TGCAGCTCAAACAACTCGGCGTAGCGGCCGCTGGCAGCCACCAGTTGCTGATGCGTGCCCTGCTCGATGATTTCGCCATCGGCCAGAACCAGAATCCGGTCCGCCATGCGCACGGTGGAGAAGCGGTGGGAGATAAGCACGGCCATGCGGTCGCGCGTGAGTTCGGCGAAGCGCTGGAACACCTCGAACTCGGCGCGGGCGTCCAGGCTCGCGGTTGGTTCATCCAGAATCAGCACCTGGGCATCGCGCATGTAAGCCCGCGCCAGCGCGATCTTCTGCCACTGTCCCGCCGACAGATCGATGCCGTTTTCGAAACGGCGGCCCAGCATCTGCTGATAACCGCCCGCAAACTGCGCGATCATCGGCTCGGCCAGGCTTTTGCGTGCGGCGTCCTGGACGCGCGCCTGATTTTCCATTTCCTCGATGCGTCCGAAACCGACGTTCTCTTTGGCGATCATGTCGTACCGCATGTAGTCTTGAAAAATTACGCCAATCTCTTTGCGCAGGCTGTCAACATCGTATTCGCGGAGATCGATGCCATCCAGCAAAATCGCCCCTGCGGTGGGATCGTACAAGCGCGCCAGCAATTTCACCAACGTAGTTTTACCCGCGCCGTTCTCTCCGATCAATGCGATGCGCTCTTCGGCATCGAACCGGAAGCTGACGCCGTTGAGTACCTGGCGGTCCGAGCCGGGATAGGCGAATGACACGCCGCGAAATTCGAAGCCTGAGCGGATGGGGCGTGGGGCCGCGAGCGCGTTGGGCGGCGAAGCAATGCTGGGTTTAGTTTCGAAGAAATCGAACAAATCTTTTATATAAAGAGCTTGCTCGGCGATAGTGTTGAGGCTGGAAAATAGATTTTCCATGAGGCTGCGCGATCGTGCGAAGGCGCCCGCGAGAAATGTCAGTGAACCGAGGCTCAGCGCACCCGCCAATGTTCGAATCAGGATCACAATATAGGCGGTGTAATATCCAGCGGTCGGCAGCAGATTCAGCAACGAACCGGAAGCCGCGCGCTTGACCGCGAGGGCTTTATTTTCCGCATAAAAACGGTCGAACAACTTGCGGGAACGATCCGCCAGGTGTGGGCCGAGCCCGAAGATTTTGACCTCTTTCGCGCTCTGGTTGCTGGCGCCCAGCATGCGGAGGTAATCCAGCTCGCGCCGCTCCGGCGTCCAGCGGTAGAGGATGGAATAGGCAAGCATGGCGAAGCGTGTTTCGCCCAGAAAAGCCGGGATTATAGCGATTACCAGCAACAACAGAAACCAGGGCGAGAAGGACACCACGGCGGCGGATAGTGACAGCAGCGTAATAATCTGCTGGCCCATTCCGGCCAGGACAGCCAGCATCCCCAACCGGGACGTAGTCTGGCGACGGGCGCGCTCCAGCTTGTCGTAAAAAACCGGGTCCTCGAAGGAAACCAGGTCCAGCCGGTTGGCGTGTTCCATAAGCCGCAGGCTGACGTGGTTGGTGAATTTGTCGCCCAGGAGGCTGTCACAGAGGTTGATTGCGCGCGAAAGGAGGTCACTCATGACCGCCAGACCCACCTCGTAGGCTACCAGAACCCAAATCCGGTTCGAGGCTCCAGAGCGGCCCGTAATCCTCTGGACCACTTGATCGATAATCAGCTTTCCGACCCAAAGCTGGCCGACCGGGATAACGGCTGCCACCAGTCGAAGCAGGACTGTAGCGCTGGTGATACCAGGGCTAGTATCCCAGACCATCCTCAGCAGGGGAGGGATATTCCGGAGAGCCCGGATGCGGTCCCGCCAGTTGGCAGGCGCCTCGGATTTGGGCTGATGGGGATTCAAACCCCAGTTTATCGGGTATTCGCCTAAGCGGTTTAGGTTTTAACTGAACAACGGTCTGATGAACGGGGCCAGAGGCCCCGTTCGGGACACTATCTGCCTGGTTCTACAGGCCCCTGTTTTTCACAGGGTGATGTGTACGGGAGAATCAGATTCGACGGAAACGCACCCGCCAAAATCTGTTAGTGATTGGATGATATGGTTTCGTAGCCCGCGAGTCAATGGGAAAAACAAAGCCATGAGAAATTTCCTCTAAGCTATTGTCTTGAAGGATGTTGGCTCTGTGAGTTGCTTTTTGAAATGCTGTGGAAAGAACTGTGGGAGACCACTGGAAAACAGGAGGCGTGGTTTCTAAGCTGGAGAAAGCCGAGGAGTTATTTGTCGCTCAGATGGAGCGTCGTCATCGCCGTTCCAGCATCTGAGTAGCCAAACCTTCGAGACACTACCCGGAATGCTCCAAAGGCTATCCCGGATAACAGGCAGAAGCCTAATACTATGCCAGCGAGAGCCAGTATGCCTAATACCATCTGCGCCGCAGTTTGGGGTCGGATAACCAGAGGAATTTGCTGATCGTCTGAAGAGACCGTCGCCTTATAGTCAATCTGGCCGAGAAGCTGCTCCGCGGCAGCCTGCCCCCCGGGCGCCAGGACTAAGGCGACCAGGGGCCCGGTTCGTTTTACTGCCGCATCCGGAAGTTTTTCCAGGACCGCGGCCTGTTGGCGGGCCATTTGCATGTTGGGATAAGAAAAAATCGCGAGAGTGGCTTCGCCAGTGGATGTTCGGTAGCGAGCCGTCTCACCTTCCGGCGCGAATTCAAAGTTTATCGCCGAGGCCGGAATTTGGGGGGCAGCGGCCTGAAGGCCAAGAGGGCCCAGAATGTAGCGCTCGGAATGAGCCACCAGGTTCCTGGACGGAAGATAGTTGCGGAGAGTGGGCAGAGCGGCATGCGACATCTTGGGAAGCGTCTCCACCAGCCTTGCTACGTTTTTTGGGCAATTCCCTGTGCAGGTGATCAGATAATTGCCCACCTGAAGCGGGGGCTCGCGCATTTCCAATGAGGCCGCGTAGGCACCGGTGGAATCCTTGAACCGTTGCGCCGACACCGCGAATGGACCGTAGCTCGCTTCTTCCGCCTCCTCCCTGCCGTATTCATCGGGTGAAGCGGACACCTGGCTGGCTACTGGTTTGACGGATTTGCGTTCGTATTTCCCCAAGTGCTCCGGCCAAATGGCGGCACTTGCCGACGCAATAAACAGAATGGCGAGAATCAGGCTCCGCAGCATTTCTTGTATTTCTTGCCGCTGCCGCAAGGGCATGGATCGTTGCGGCCGGCTTTCTTATCGGATATGGCCTGCTTCTTTTCCACCGATGTGCCGCTTCCTCCGGCGAATTGCAGTTCGGCCATTTCCTTTTCTTTCTTGCGCTGGATATTGCGCGTGAAATCCTGGACAGTGGCTTGCGCGGCCCGCCTCTGATCGCTCGATGCGCCCACCAGCGCTTCTTCGTCGGCTTCCTCTTCCTCGTCTTCTTCGTCGGGCGAGAAAGGCAAAATGGGACGCGGCCGGCCGCCCCCGCCACCCGAGCCATCGCCATCGCCTGAGCCGCCGCCCGGACCCGCACCAGGACCCCCACCCGAGGTAGTCACCTGCAGGAAGAACAGATACCGGATGGTCTCATCCTCGATGCGATCCATCATGTCCTGGAACAGCGTGAAGGATTCCTTCTTGTACTCGATCAGCGGATCTTTCTGCCCATAACCACGCAGCCCGATGCCTTCCTTGAGATGATCCATCGACAGCAGGTGATCTTTCCACTGGTTGTCGATGACGTTGAGCATCACCATGCGTTCGGCTTCGCGCATGTTCTCCGGGCCGATCAGTTCTTCTTTTTCGTTGTACCGGCGTTCCAGCAGATCGTTGATATGATCCTCGATCTCCTGGCGCGAGAGGCCGGCCAATTCCTGTGGATCGATCTTGACGCCGAACTGGGACAGCACGTCGGACTGGAGCCCCGCGAAATCGAAGGCGCTGGGATGGGCGCGCTCCGGGCAGCGCAGATCGATAAAAGAACCAACGATGCCCCGGATGATCTCGACGGCCCGTTCTTTCTGTTCCTTGCCTTCGAGCAACTGGCGGCGCATGCCGTACACGGCTTGGCGCTGCTTGTTCATCACGTCGTCGTATTCGATGAGGTGCTTGCGGGCGGCGAAATTCTGCGCCTCCACGGCTTTCTGGGCCGCGGCAATCCGCTTGCTGATCATCTTGGACTCGATGGGAACGTCTTCCTCCATGCCCAACCGCAGCATGAGGTTCTGCATGCGCTCGCCGCCGAAGATGCGCATCAGATCGTCTTGCAGCGAGAGATAAAAGCGCGATCCGCCAGGGTCGCCCTGCCGGCCGGCGCGGCCGCGAAGCTGATTATCGATGCGCCGGGATTCGTGACGCTCGGTGCCGAGCACGTGCAATCCGCCGACAGCGACCACTTCATCATGCTCTACGGTCGTCTCCTCTTTGAATCGCGTGAAGACGGTGTCCCAGTCCGCGCGCTCAGGCGTTCCCACAGCAGCGGTCTGGAGAGCGTCCGGGTCCTTGTTCTGCTTCTTCAGATACTCCTTAGTGAGGAATTCGGGATTGCCGCCCAGCAGAATATCGGTGCCGCGGCCGGCCATGTTGGTGGAAACAGTGATGGCGCCTTTTCTGCCGGCCTGCGCGACGATGAACGCTTCGCGCTCGTGATTCTTGGCGTTCAAAACTTCGTGCTTCACGCCCATTTTCTTCAGCGCGTTCGAAAGCCGCTCCGACTTTTCCACCGAAATGGTGCCCACCAGCACGGGCTGGCCTTTTTCGTACAGCTCCTTGATCTCCTTGGCGGAGTTGCGGAATTTTTCATCCTCGGTGCGATAGACGACGTCCTGAAATTCCTTGCGCAGCATCACGCGGTTAGTGGGGATCACCACCACATCCAGGTTATAGATCTTCTGGAACTCGGCGGCTTCCGTTTCCGCCGTACCGGTCATGCCGGCCAGCTTCTTGAACATGCGGAAATAATTCTGAAAGGTGATGGTGGCGAGGGTCTGATTTTCGCGCTCGATCTTGACCGTTTCTTTAGCTTCGATGGCCTGATGCAGTCCGTCCGACCAGCGGCGGCCGGGCATGACACGGCCAGTGAACTCGTCCACGATGATCACCTGGCCTTCCTGCACCAGGTAATCCTTGTCGCGATGAAACAGCACGTGCGCCTTCAAGGCTTGTTGCACGTGATGCAGAATGCTCCAATTTTCCGGCTGGTAGAGATTACCGCAACCGAGCAGCTTCTCTACTTTCGCGATACCTTCTTCAGTCAAAGCCGTGCTGCGATGCTTCTCTTCAACCGTGTAATCGCCGGTGGTGTAGCTTTCGCCCGGCTCCTTGCCTTTGATCTCCTCGCCGCGCACCAATTTCGGAATGATGCGGTTGATCTTGTAGTANNACTTCGTCGACGATGGCGAAGTTGTGGCCGCGCTGCACGCAATCGTCGATGCTGAACTTCATGTTGTCGCGCAGATAGTCGAAGCCGTACTCGTTATTGGTGCCGTAGGTGATGTCGCAGGCGTAACTGGCGCGGCGCTCGTCGTCATCCAGATCATGCACGATGATGCCCACCGACATGCCGAGAAACTTGTAGATGCGGCCCATCCATTCGGCATCGCGCTTGGCCAGGTAGTCGTTGACGGTAACAACGTGGACACCTTTGCCTTCGAGCGCGTTGAGATAAACCGGCAGCGTGGCGACCAGCGTTTTTCCCTCACCGGTCCGCATTTCCGAGATCTTGCCGCGATGCAGAACGATGCCGCCGATCAACTGGACGTCGAAGTGGCGCATATTAAGGATGCGCCGGCCGGCTTCGCGGCACACGGCGAAGGATTCGATCAGAAGATCGTCCAGCGGCTCTCCGTTGGCCACGCGCTCTTTGAACTCGACGGTTTTTTGGGCAAGCTCGATGTCTGAGAGCTGTTGCATCGCGGGTTCGAGGTCATTGATGGCCGCGACCAGGGGACGCATCCGCTTGGTTTCGCGTTCGTTCTTCGTCCCGAAGATTTTCGCGAGAATGGGATCGAGCATGAAGTGCCTGATATCATTTTAGCCGATCCGGCGCGTCGATTTGATACTCAGCGTTTCGTCTGCTGACTGACCACGTAGATTATGGCGCCCTTCTGAACCGATTCCGCCGCTATCCTCAGTTGCTCGAACAGGGGAAGGTAGTAAGCAAGCTCATTGCTAGGCACCCGGACCACAACGAAGCCGAGCTTTAATCGGGCAAGATTCTGTTGGTGCTCCAGGCTGCGGTCGATCGTAACAAAGACGTCGAACTCATCCTGCGCGAGGGCAAGCAGCGGGCCGTCCTTACTACTGCGCCAACGGGTTTCGGTGACGGATTTGACGATGTGTCCGCCGAAGGCGGCTTTCACGCCGATGTGTACACACTCGTCTACGAGGATACGCACGCCAGGAGATTGTCCTTGGCCAGCTCGATGAATTGAATGGCTTGCGTGCGCGAAACGGACGGGAACCCAGCGAGGAAATCTTCCAGCGTGGAATTGCCTTCAATGTGATCGATCAGTGCTTGAACCGGCACGCGAGTACCCTTGAAGCAGGGAGTGCCACTGAGCCGTTCGGCATCGACCCAAACGATGTCATTAAGCAGGGCTCTCTGTTCAGCCGTCATACTTACCAACCTACGCGAAAGCGGTGCTGAGTGCAAACGAACGGCCGGATTGCCTTGCTGCTGTATCGGCTAGGTTGGCTTCTAAGATTCGAATTTGGAAATCCACTCTGGAATTAGTTTTCGGACTTCCTCGATGGGGACTGTGCGACCCTCGTCGGCGTCTGAGATGCCACGATCGATGGCAGCCAACGTTTCGGAACTTACCTCGACTTCGTCTGTCACCGGGATGTGGAGCTTCAGGTCGAGCATGCCCTCACCGTAGCCGGATCGCTCCCTCACGCCAGCGCCGCTTTCGAATACTCCAAACACTTCGCCACTTCCTGCTCGGACGTGCCTTTGCCTTCGTATTCGTATTCGATAAACGCCGGGATTGGGTAGCGCTTTGTCTTCAGAAGGACCAGCACTTCCTTGATCGGCGTGTCGCCTTCGCCCCACGGCACGTTCGGCCCGTCGTTCTTCTTGCGATCTTTCAGGTGCAATAGCACGATCTTGGAATGGTTCTTCTCGATGAAATCCACCGGATCGAATCCGGCGGCCGTGAAATGGCCGATGTCCAGGTTGATTCGATAATACTTCGACATTTCGAGCGCTTTCGCGAAGCTCTGGGGCGTGCTGAATTGATTTGGATCCTTTGTGTCCGAGTGGCCGTGCATGGCGACGATCATCTTGTGCTTTTCGGCGAATGGAACCACTCGCTGGGCCGCTGTCAACGTGGTGGATGCAGTGATGATGCCGACGCCAAGGGCTTTGGCCATCAGAAAACCGCGGTCGATCTCTTCGTCCTCGAATTGATCCTGAAAGCTGAAATTGTATGCGTAGAGTCGAACGCCGGCGTCGTCAAACTTCTTCTTCACGTCGGCGAAAAATTGAAGCGGGACGCTCAGCCTCCAGGCCCGCACTTTGTCGTTGTAAGCCTTGAACGCCGCCCGCGTTTCTTCTTGCGTACGCTTCACGCCCGACGGTGGACGGAATATGGAAATGAGCGCCTGAACTCCGCCGGCTTCGATGTGCGGGGAAAACAGCTCGCATTCACCCAACTGGTCGGCCACCATGGCCTGGATTGCGTCGTCGAGTCCCAGATCGCGGAAGCTATACGACTGCACGCCCAGCCGTACGCCGGCCACTTTGGAATTTATGTCCTTGGCCAGCAGTCGCGAGAGCGGAACCGCTGCAGCGGCCATCCGCGCGAAATCTCTTCTCGAATAACTCATGTGAGTTTCTCCTGACTTATTCCGATCCAGGCAGAGTGAACGCGTACAGCAATATGTCTCCAAGTTTGTCCCCTCGCTGACGCGCGGGGCTACCTGGCAGTATTGTAGCCCCGCGCGTGAGCAAGGGGACAGCTAATCCACTTACTCCACTGGTTTGGCCGGCTTTGCGTAATAGCTATCTAGAAACTCGTACCGGTCGCGATGAGCTTCCGGAGCCGAATGGGCATCCACGTCCAGATGCATCACGGCATAGCCATCCTGGCCATCGTTCCGGGGCCACTTGGGCACCCCTGATCCATTGGGATCGCCGGTCTTGGCGAAGTTGCTCCAATAAGTTTGCATCAAGTCTGAAAGCTTGTAATCCTCAGGCTGCCAGTTGTAACCCTTGAGCGAATCGAGAGCACCGAAAACATACTCGATTTCGGAGGCATGCACGGCTCCGAAAAGGTTCTCTGCAACTCCTTGGAACTTGGTCTCGGGAGCAGCAGGACGAACACGGCTGAAGATGTATTCGTAAACAGGCTTGCCACCGGTCTTGCGTTGCATCTCAATCCATTTCCAGGTTCCAAAAACGATAAACTGATCGCTCGCAAGATCGATGGCGGAGGCCAGACCTTCCTGGTCCGAACCGGCTGTGTAGAGCTTCAAAACCGTCGCTTCGTCGGCTGGGAATTTCTGATGAACCTGCGCACGGAACCTTTCCGCCGTGGTCTTCGCCATAACTGCCGGGAACGACATCTCCTGAGCGTTCCAGCCGGCCATCAACGGCACGTGGCTCTGTTTGCCGGCGGCATAAATCTCCAGGGCGGATTCGGGCATGAAATATCCATCAATGTTCGGGCCGAAACGATAGTCGCCACCCGATTTCGATGCCGCCAGCAGCTTGTCGGCTGGTATCGCTCGCATCTCCGCGATGGAGGACGCTTTCTGCGCGGTTGCAAACTCGGCTCCGTCCACTTCCGTTTTCGAAACCGCCATTGCCGCCAGCGTGCTGCCGAAAAACGCTCCGCTCTCTCCGATAGCGCGCGCGAATAAACCTTTCGCTAGCGGCGAGGCCATTTGCGCGCTGACCGAGAACGAGCCCGCCGACTCGCCAAAGATCGTGACCTTGCTTGGATCTCCCCCGAAAGCGGCGATGTTCTGGTGCACCCACCGCAGGGCTTCCAACTGGTCCATCAAGCCGTAGTTACCGGAGGAATTATGGCCGGATTCCTTGGTCAGTTTCGGATGAGAGTAGAAACCAAAAATTCCGAGCCGGTAATCCATGCTCACCACCACGACGCCTTTGGACGCCAACACCTCGCCATTCTGCCGCGCTTCGGAAGTTGCGCCGGCTTGAAAGCCGCCCCCGTAGATCCACACCATCACGGCCAGCTTGTCGTGCGGGGATTTGGCAGGCGTCCAGACGTTCAGGTGTAGACAGTCCTCGCTCATTCCATTGTCGTGAAACACCATGTCGCCGAAAACATTGTTCTGCATGCAGCGCGAGCCGAAATGGTCCGCTTTTTGCACGCCAGTCCAGGCCGGTACAGGTTGGGGCGCCTTCCAACGCAGATCGCCGACTGGGGGAGCGGCATAGGGGATACCCAGGTAAGCGCGGACGCCTTTCGTTCTCGTGGTTCCCTCCACTACGCCGCTCGCGATATGAATTTGATCGGAAGGCGCGGCCGGTAGTGCGGCAGTGAGAACCGTGAACAGGACCGCACCTAGAGCAATCCTGGAGAACCCAATGATGTGTCTGTGCCTTTGCATCTTCACATCATATGGCAAATCGCGAAGCCGGTACTGGATGTCTTAGACCACAACGTGCGCGACGCTGATCCCAAAACTACTACTCAGAGACCGTCTGT
>PMUN01000206.1 GCA_003166875.1 Bryobacterales bacterium
CCTTCTCCTTGCTGACGTCCGGGTGATACTTGCGCGCCAGCTTGCGATACGCGGTTTTGATTTGCGCCTCGGTTGCATCGCGCGCAACACCCATGATCTTGTAGTAATCCTTGAACTCCACCGATCACCTGCACCAAGTCGTAACGCTCATTAGATTTGCCGATAAGAATACTATGCGCGCCGCGGCTCCGATCAACTAACCCGTGTAGGTTTTTTCTGACATTACAGCTGGTACGCAACGGTCAGCAGTACGCCCTCGGCGACATCCCGAATGAGCGTCGGCGGATGGTCATCGAACGGCACGGAGTCCGCGATCAAGGCGCGGATCCAAGCCGCGAGCCACGCGATCTCGCGCTTGCCGTAGACGACGAACGCGGATTCATAGTTGAGCAGCAGGCTGCGCGAGTCGAGGTTTGCCGATCCGCATACCGCCAACGCGTCGTCGAACACGATGCCCTTGGCGTGCGTCATATAGGGCAATAAGTGAATCGCCGCGCCGGTGCCCGCGAGCGCGCGCAGCGCGCGAGCAATAATTGTGTGTGGCCACTCGCTCGCTCCTCCGCTCCCGCTCCACTTCCCAACTCCTTGAGCGCGCCGCCACCTTTCTTTCCGCCCACGCCGGACAATCCGAAATCCTGATCCTCGCTCCCACCCGAGCCGCCGCCCACGAACTCGCCGTCACGGCGTTCCAGCACGGCGCCCAAGGCATCCACGCTTTCACCGTCATCCAACTCGCCGCCCATCTTGCCGCACAGCCCATGGGCCGCCGATCTCTAGCGCCCATCAGCCGCCTCGGTATTGAAGCCATCGCTACTCGCATCGTGAATGCCGCGCATCGCGCCAAGAAGCTGGGCTACTTCTCGCCCGTCGCCCAGACTCCCGGATTCCCGCGCGCTCTCGCCCACACCATCGCCGAGCTTCGTCTTCAAGGCATCCCTGCGCGCGATCTCCTCTCCACCGGCCCACCTGGCCAAGACCTGGCGCACCTGATGCAGTTGTACGAGCACGAGCTGGAACAAAGATCGCTGGCAGATCTGCCGATGCTTCTCGGCTTCGCCGCGGAAGAAGCCGCCACCAACGCGAGTCGTTTCACCGGACTCCCGATTCTTCTGCTCGACCTCACCGTCGAATCGCAAAGCCACGCCAAGTTGCTCGCCGCGCTGATCGAAAAATCGCCCAACGTTCTGGCCACCACCATCAGCGGCGAAGAACAATCCGTAGCGTCCGTCCTCGGCGTCGCTCCTGAAGATCTCGACGCAACCACAGCCACCACTACGCTCGATCGCGTCCGCACCTGGCTCTTCTCTCCCGAGCAACCTCCCGCCGCGCCGCCCGATCCCGAGCTCCTGTTTTCGGCGCCGGGTGAAAGCCTGGAGTGCGTGGAAATCGCCCGACGCATTCGCGCACTCGCCGCACAAGGAACTCCGTTTGATCGCATCGCGATCCTCCTGCGCAACGTCGAACAATACCAGCCGCTGCTCGAGGAAGCTCTGCGCCGCGCTGCTATCCCAGGCTATTTCAGTCGTGGCGCGGCCCGGCCCGATCCCGCCGGACGCGCTTTCCTCGCGCTGCTCGCCTGCGCCTCGGATGGCTGCTCCGCTTCGCGCTTCGCCGAGTATTTGTCCCTCGGACAGCTCCCGCCCGTCGATCAGAACGGCGCGCCCATGAAACCAGTCCCGCAATGGGTGCCACCCGACGACGAAATTCTCGCCAATTTTCCCAGCGCACCGCCCGCTCCCGACATTACCCCGCCTCCCGATTCAGCCGACGAAACTACGCTAGCCGTTCCCATCGGCTGGGAAAAACTTCTGGTGGATGCCGCTGTGATCGGTGGGCATGATCGCTGGGCGCGCCGCCTGCGTGGACTCCGCGCCGAACTCCAGGCCCAGCTCCGCGACCTGGATAGAGAAGACCAATCGCATCGCCCGCACATTGAACGCCGCATCCAGCAGCTCACGCGCCTGGAACATTTCGCGCTCCCTTTGATCGACATCCTCGGCTCGCTCCCCAACGCAGCGCAGTGGGGCGAATGGCTCGATCGCCTGTCCGAGCTGGCCCAGATGGCCTTGCGCTATCCCGAGTCCGTGCTCGCGGTCCTGAGCGAATTGAAACCGATGGGCGAAGTGGGTCCGGCCACGCTTGAAGAAGTGTACGACGTGCTCTCCGAAAAAATGGGTTCGCTCCGCACCGATCCTCCGCGGCGCCGCTATGGCCACGTCTTTGTCGGATCCATCGATGAAGCCCGCGGCCGCGCCTTCGACGCCGTCTTCCTCCCCGGCCTCGCCGAGGGCCTGTTCCCGCGCCGCGCCTTGGAAGACCCGCTCTTACTAGACGAACACCGCATCAAACTTCAGCCCCCGTACGGCAAGTCTCCGACTTGCCTCCTAGATACTCAAGATCGACGCATCGCGCGCGAACGTATGCTCCTCCGCTCCGCCGCCGCGGCCGCCACTCAACGCCTCGTCGTCTCCTACCCGCGCATGGATGTCACCGAAGCCCGCCCGCGCGTCCCCTCCTTCTACGCGCTCGAAATCCTTCGCGCCGCTGAAGGCCGGCTCCCTTCTCTTCGCGATTTTAAGGAGCGAGCCGCCGCCAGTGCTCACACCCGTCTCGATTGGCCAGCCCCTGCCGACCCTGCCATTGCGATCGACGACGCGGAGTACGACCTCGCCTCACTCCAGGCCGCGCTCAAACTGCCAAGCGAAAGCGCCAAAGGCAGCGCCCGCTACCTGATGGAAGTGAATGAAAGCCTGGCCCGCTCGCTGCGCACGCGCGGCCGGCGCTGGCGCAACCGTTGGACTTCCGCCGACGGCCTAGTAGATCCCGACGCCCCGACACTCAAAGTTCTGGAAGCTCACGGCTTCTCCCAGCGCAGCTACTCGCCATCATCGCTACAACATTTCGCTGCCTGTCCGTATCGCTTCCTGCTGCAAGGTATTTTTCAATTCCGTCCGCGCGAAGCACCCGTGCCGCTCGAACAAATGGACCCGCTCACCCGCGGCGCGCTCTTCCATGAAGTTCAGTTCCAGTTGTTTCGCAAATTGAAAGAGACTCATCTGCTGCCCATCACGTCCGCCAGCCTGCCCAAAACGCTGGACCTCACAGACCAGGTGCTCGATCGTGTAGCGTCTGAATTCGAAGACGATCTCGCGCCCGCCATCCAGCGCGTCTGGAAAAGCGAAATCGAATATGTCCGTACCGATCTCCGCGGCTGGATACAGCAAGTGGCCAGCGCCCCGCCCGACTGGTTGCCGCTTCACTTCGAGTTCGCGTTTGGCCTCGCTGCCGGCGCACACCGCGATCCTCAAAGTACAACTGACGAAGCCACCATTCTCGATGGCATCCGCCTACGCGGCGCGATCGACTTGATTGAAAAGCACGCCACGCGCGATATCCTGCGCGTCACCGATCACAAAACCGGCAAAGCGCCCCAGAACCGCCCGCAATACGTGGGAGGCGGCGCAATTCTCCAGCCGTTACTCTACGCCCTGGCCGCCGAACAACTGCTCGGGCAGCCGGTGGAATCCGGTAGCCTTTTTTTCTGCACCCAGCGCGGCGATTTCTCCACCGTCAGCATTCCTCTCGACGCCCAATCGCGCCAACGCGTGACGCGCGTGCTCGAAACCATCGGCCGATTCGTGGAAGACGGATTCCTGCCGGCCGCCCCACAAAGCGGAGCCTGCGCGGTCTGCGATTACCGCCCCGTGTGCGGTCCCTATGAAGAACAGCGTTCCAAGCGCAAGCTGCCGGATCGCCTGGAGCCGCTCATCAATATTCGCAATCTGCCATGACGCCCACCCTCCATCCGCAACTCGACGATAGCGCCGCGCGCCAGCGCATCCGCACCTCGCTCGCGGAAAGCCTGCTGGTGGAAGCTTCGGCCGGTACCGGAAAAACCACGGAGCTGGTCGCCCGCATCGTGAGCGTCCTCTCAAGCGGCGCCACTACCATCAGCCACATCGTCGCAGTCACGTTCACCAACAAAGCTGCCGGCGAGCTGAAGCTGCGTCTCCGCCAGGACCTGGATCGCGCACGTGAAACGGCCGCCGCTTCCACCGAGCGGACGAACATCGAGAACGCACTCGAGCACCTGGAGGAAGCCTCCATCGGCACCATCCATTCTTTTTGCGCGCAGATCCTGCGCGAGCGTCCGGTGGAAGCGGTGGTCGACCCGGCGTTCGAAGAGCTCACCGAACAGCAAGCCTCGCGTATCTTCGAACGCGCCTTCCGCGCGTGGTTTCAGCAAAAGCTGTCCGAAGGCGCTCCGGCATTGCGGCGCGCGTTGGCGCGCCTGGCTGCGCGCGATTCTTTTGACGCCAGCCCACCCATCACGCAACTCCAATATGCCGCTTGGAAATTAATAGAATGGCGTGATCATCCCGCTGCCTGGCGCCAGCCACCATTCGACCGCAACGCCCAAATCGACCAACTTGTCGAGCAAGTGAAGCTGGTAGCCGAAGCCGCTTCCTGCTGCCGAAAATTCAACGACAATCTGGTGCGGTCCCTGCGGCCGGCGCAAGCCCTGATCACCTGGATTGAGCGATCCGAAAAAGCTGCTACGCGCAAGCGCGATTACGACACGCTCGAAAGCCTTCTGATCAAACTCCTTCGCGATTTGAAGCGAGATACTAAGAAAGGGTCCGGCTTCTTTGCGGAATCCGTACCGCGCGAGCAAGTGGTGGCCGCCCGCGCGCAACTGATCGATAATCTCGAAAAGTTTCAGGCCGCCGCCGACGCGGATCTCGCCGCCACGCTACGCGGTGAAATGTGGGAGCTCGTCGAAAGTTACAACGACAGGAAACGCCGCGCCGGTAAGCTGGATTTTCTCGACCTGCTGATCCTGGCTCGCGACCTGGTGCGCGATAAACCCGAAGTCCGCCGCTACCTTCAGAACCGTTTCACCCACATCTTCATCGACGAGTTTCAAGATACCGACCCGTTGCAAGCCGAAATCCTGCTGCTGCTGGCTTCAGCCGACCCCGAGCAATCCGACTGGCTAGCCGTGACGCCTCAACCAGGAAAACTCTTCGTGGTGGGCGATCCCAAACAATCCGTCTACAAATTCCGCCGCGCCGATGTCGTTCTCTACCGCTCCATCCGCGATGCGCTGGTCACCCGCGGCGTCGGCGCCCTGCAGCTCACCACCAGCTTCCGCGCTCTTGAGCCCATCCAGCACTGCGTCAACAATGCTTTCCATTCCGAAATGCAGGACGACGCCGAGGCCGGCCAAGCTGCTTACTCTCCGCTCAATGGCAGCACGCCACCTATCGATGGCCAACCCAATTTGATTGCTCTGCCTGTTCCGCGGCCCTACGGCAGCCAGCGCGTTTCGAAGATTTCCATCGACGCTTGTCTGCCGGATACCATCGTGGCTTTCGTCGAGTGGCTGGTCCGCAAAAGCGGCTGGAAAGTTCGCGACCCCGAGAATCCCGAACAGCTTCTGCCGGTAACGGAAAAACAAATCTGCATTCTCTTCCGCCGCTTCACAAATTACGGCCGCGACATCACGCGCGACTACGTTCGTGCTTTAGAAGCCCGCGAGATCCCGCACCTTCTGGTTGGTTCGAAGTCTTTTCACAACCGTGAGGAAGTGGAAACGCTGCGCGTCGCCCTTACCGCCATCGAATGGCCGGAGGACGAGCTATCGCTCTTCGCCACGCTCAAAGGCTCGCTATTCGCGATCCCCGATAATCTGCTGCTGCGCTTCCACCACGAGATCGGCCGTTTGCATCCTTTCCGTGCGATTCCGGAAAATCTAGCTCCCGAATTTCAACCCGTGGCCGATGCTCTCAGCCTGCTTGCCTCTCTGCACCGCCAGCGCAATCGCCGGCCCATCGCCGACACCGTAAACTCACTGCTCGAATCAGCCCGCGCTCACGCCGGATTTGCTCTACGCCCCGCCGGACACCAGGTGCTCGCCAACGTCTATCGTGTCGGCGATCTCGCCCGCAGTTTCGAGCTCTCCGGTGGAATTTCTTTCCGCGGTTTCATCGAAGAGCTCGAGACGCAAGCGGAAAAAGCGGAATCGCATGAGGCTCCGGTGCTCGAGGAAGGCGCCGAAGGCGTCCGGCTGATGACCGTCCATTCCGCCAAAGGCCTGGAATTTCCCATCGTGATTTTGGCCGACATGACCGCCAACATCGCCGCAGGAGATCCGGACCGTTTCGTCGATGCACGCGCCGGTCTCTGCGCCACTCGCCTGCTGCGCTGCGCGCCCTGGGAACTACGCGACAACGAACCACAAGAACGTTTGCGTGAACGCGCCGAAGGTGTCCGCGTGGCTTACGTTGCCGCCACACGCGCCCGCGATCTGCTGGTGGTTCCAGCCGTCGGCGATCAGGAAATGGACGGCTGGCTCAGCCCCCTGAACAAAGCCATCTACCCGGCGCCCGATCGCTATCGCAACTCCACCGCGGCTCCGGGCTGCCCCAAGTTCGGCAACGCGTCCGTGATCGATCGTCCGTTTTTCTTCAACGACGAACCCTCCGTCAAACCAGGTCTGCATTCGCCGCAGCAAGGTATACACTCTGTAGTTTGGTGGGATCCGCGCACGCTGAATCTGACGCAGCCGGCCAATCTCGGGCTCCGGCGCGACGAAATTCTCACGCCCGCCGAAACTGAATCCACCAGCCTCGCCGCCTATCGCGCCTGGCAACAAAAACGCGACCATGTGAGCGCCACCGCCCAAGTCAAACAGTTCGACATCTTCACAGCCACCGAAACCGGCGAGTCACCCAAAGATTTCGCGGTGGAAGTAACCGTCCATTCCATCGACAAACCTGCCACGCGCCCCACCGGTCCAAGATTCGGCACACTGGTTCACACCATTCTTCGCGACGCCCCACTCGACGCCGATCGCGAAGCCATCGCGGCCCTAGCGCAAGTTCACGGCCGGCTGTTAGGCGCGGATCCGGAAGAAATCGAGCAAGCCATCCAAGCCGCCGAGGCCGCCCTAGCTCACGCACTCATAGTGAAAGCGCGAAGCGCCCAGCGCCTCCACCGCGAACTCCCCATCATCTTGAAACTAGAAAATCAGAAAGTCCTGGAAGGCATCATCGATCTTGCATTCTTAGACCAAGGCACCTGGCAGATCGTCGACTTCAAAACCGACGCCGACATCACCGCCAACCAAGCCCACTACAAGCGCCAACTCCACTGGTACGCCAAAGCTGTCTCAACGCTAAACAACGCCCCAGTCCACGCCCACCTGCTGAGCATATAAACCGAACGCCCAAAACCGAGCCGCGACGGGAAGGGAGCGCCACCACGAACGCCCGCACCGCTTGTCACGCTCCTTGCCAGTCGCGGCTCAGTTTGCAGCAACCAGAAACCAGAAACAAGAAACCAGAAACGGGTTTTACTCGTATCGCAGCGCAATCAGCGGATCCACCCGCGTAGCCCGCCGCGACGGTATATAGCAGGCGAACATTCCAATCAACGTCAACAGCGCAATCACGCCCGCCAGCGTAAGCGGATCGTGCGCCGAGATCCCCCAGATCTCGCTGGCCAGCACGCGCCCCACCACCAGCGTAAGCACCAGGCCAACCGCAATGCCGATCAGGATATACCGTAGCCCCGCCATGATCACCTGGCCGCGCACATTCCCCGGAGTGGCGCCCAAAGCCATCCGTATCCCAATCTCGTGGCTTTGTTGCGAGACCGTGTAAGAGATCACGCTGTAAACTCCCACACTCACCAGAATCAGCCCGATTCCCGCGAATACCGAAAAGAGCGTGAGGCTGAATTTCGGTTGCGCAAACTCGAATTGATCAAGTGACTGCTGGATGGTGTCGGTTTGCTGCGGCACCAGGTTCCGGTCCATGGCCCAGATCTGATCATCCATAGTTTTCACCAGCGCGGACGGATTGCCGGCACTCCGCAGGAAAAGCACGTACCCGCCGTAGCTCGAAAACGAATAAGGCGCGTAAGCCTCCGGCTGCACGGCCTTGCGAAGGCCGTCATTCTTGACGTCGGAAACAACTCCGATGATCTCAAACCACGGACTTGCCACCGGCGTCGGAGCCTTCTCCAGCCCCGCCAACTTCACCTGTCTGCCAATTGGACTCTGGCCCGGAAAATATTTCGAGGCAAAGGTCTGGTTCACCACCGCTACCTTCCGCATGCCAGCCACGTCTTCTTCCGAGAGCAGCCTCCCGCCCATCAGCCGCGTCCCGATAGTCTGGAAGAACTGCGCGCTGCACAGAACCATATCACCCTTCCAGGTGTCCGAATGTGTTTTGCCGGCCACGTCAAAATCGGTGTTGATTCCGCCGAACGGTGGAAAGGCCAGAGCGCCGGATGCCGCTGTTACGCCGGGAAGATCCTGTAACCGAGGCAGCAGATCGCGTAGGAAGCGGGTCTGTTGTTCCGGCGTTTTATAGCGCTCCGCTGGCAGTTGGATTTGAGCAGTCAGCACTTTCTCCGGGCGGAAGCCCAAATCCACGTTTCGCTGAAGGAAAAAGCTGCGCATCAGCAGGCCGGCTCCAGCCAGCAGCACCAGCGAGAGCGCCACTTCGCTGACGATCAATGCATTGCGCAAACGCCCCCGCCGGAATCCGCTGTTGCCGCGTCCGGTGGTCTTCAACGCCTCGTTCAGATCGCGGCCTGCAGCCCCCAGCGCGGGCGCTAGTCCAAAAAGCACCGCTGTCAAAAGCGCGGCCGCCAGAGTGGCAAGCAATACCGGAGCGTTCATGCTGATATCGGCCTCGTCTGGAAACGTGAACTGTGGCAACAGCGCGATTAGGCCCTTCAACTCCACCCAAGCAAAAAAACAACCCGCTGCCGCGCCCGCCAAAGCCACAAGCACGCTTTCCACCATCAACTGGCGGACCAGCCTCCAACGCCCCGCGCCCAGCGTAGCCCGCACGGCAAATTCTTTGTCGCGTGCCGTCGCCTTGGCCAGCAACAGATTCGCTACGTTCGCACATGCGATCAGCAACAACAAGCCCACCGCGGCCAGTAGCGTATACAGCGTGTTCCGGAATTTCCCTACCACGTTGTCCACCAGCGGCTGTGCCTTCACTTCGAACTGCTTCGGATAATTCTTCGGATACAATTTGGCCAACCGGTGACCGAGCATATCCAGATCCGGGCCAGCCGACTTAGGCGTAAATCCCGGCTTCAAATGACCCAGCATGAACAAGAAGTTGGCCTGTTGACCTGATTCGGCGCGATTGACAAAAGTAGGGAGCCACAGATCCGCGCCCCACCATGCGAACCGCTTGGGCATGATCCCGACCAACGTGGTTGGGTGACCATTCAAAGTGTAAGCCTTGCCCACGATGCTCCGTTCCATCGCGAATTTCTTCTTCCAAACTTTGTAGCTCAGCACAAACGCCGGCGGCGCTCCAGGTTTCGCGTCCTCTGGCGTCAGAGCCCGGCCCACCAAAGCCGGAATGCCCAGAAACTCGAACGTGTTGCCAGTCACGCTGGCTCCCCGGAACGATTCAGGCGCGCCCGTCCCCGTCATCAGCACGCCTTCCGAGTGCAGACCAATCGTTCGGTCGAACACGTGGTTCTGCTCCTGATAATCCAGGAACTCCGGCGGCTCAAAGAACTCGCGCCCAAACGTGTCGCTGCTGCTGTTGTCATGGATCATGATGGCCATCAGTCGCTGGCCATCGGTATAGGGAAACGGCTCCAGTAGCACGTTGTCTATGACACTGAAGATTGCGGTGGTTGATCCGATCCCAAGCGCGAGCGCCAATACCGCTGTGAAAAGAAAAGCGCGATCCTTTATGAGAGTCCGAACGCCGTAACGAAGGTCTTGCAAGAACGAGCCCATATGTACTTATACGGATCGATCTCGCAAAAGTGTCCCGCTTTTTTTGCTCTATTTCAATTCTACGTAGTGCTTCCCGTAATATAGCTTCGCCGTCGACCCACTTATCGCTACTTGCAGCGGCCTAGGCGCCTTGAGATTCGCATCGCGAGGAGTAACGCACTCCGTCACCTTCCCACCGGCCTGATTGTAGAGCGAGAACTTGCCCGGCTCGTCCACACCCGTGCCAGGCCGTGCCCATCCAAAGCCGTAGCTCCCCACGCTCACCTTCTGTCCGCAAATGGAAACGTCACCCTCCGTGATAATCATGCCGACGTACTTAGCAATAATGTCGGCGGAATAACCTGACGTCTCGATCAGCGAGAACAAAGCCCGCGCTCCCGAAGGCAAATGCACCAAAACCGCGTTGCGCTTCGCCGTGGGGATGGCGTTGCCTTCCAAATAAAAGTCTTTGGGCATGGCCGAATCGAACGCCTTGCCTGTCACCACCTCAAACTGGTGCTGGCCCAACACAGCCGAGACCATCATCAACGACAAAAACACTCCAAGCTTCGTCATAGCTCTCCGTGATTTTCTAAAATGGGGTTACAGCGTTGAGGGTACTACATCCGGCCACCGGGCTGAGGAATTGACCCGTTGAATGCGGAACTTCTAGCCGCCGGAAGTCTGGTATTCCTTATTCCCGCGGTCTCTCCGACACTGACCTATCAATCCCTGGCCCGGCAACCGGTAACTTTCGGTTTCGGTTTTGGAAACCTGCTAGAAGAATACGGCGTCGAACCGGCCGAATCAATAATAGAACAATACTACCGAGACACCACGATCGCTATAACGTACAACACGAAAGCCACCAGCACCATCCCAGCCGCGACCCAAAACGCGCCTGCAACATTGCCCGGACTCACGAAGAACGAACAGATCAACGGACCCGTGCTAAAACCCATCAATTGCAGCGAAGCCAACAGCAGCGCCACTTGCCTTGTCTTATCCAGGTCCACCAGTAAACTCACCTGATACGGATTCACCCCCAGCCACATCATCCCGAAAAGTGCGCAGATGGCGACATAGGCGAAAGGAGAGTGAACCATCCCCATCGTGATCAGAATGCCGGCCTGGATGAAGCAGCTCCCGAGCAGCACCACGCGAAAAGGAAGGCGCCACGCGATCCACGCCACCGCGAATGTGCCAATAATCTGAAAGATCAGATCCGCGGCAATGGCGGTCCCCACCAACTTTCCGGAGAAGTGCAAGTTCTCGCCAATGCGCGCTTGATACTCCCAGCCCGCGCCGTTGGCCGCGTTTTGAAGAATCACCGCGCACAATCCAATGAGCACCGCGGGCGTCCAGACTTGTGCGGCAGGTTTATGCGGAGGCGCATCCTGAATCTCGTTGCCAATCAAGAACGCCACTGCGATACCCACCACCGACAGCGCGCATAGAAGCCCGAACCCGGAATCCGCGCCAAAGCGTGGCATCACAGTGGCAGGCAAAAGATAAGACGCCGCCACTTGAGGAATGGCCGAGACCATCAGAAACAACGCGCTAAGCCGCTCCGGATGCCGTCCTCTGGTAATCGCAATATTCGCAGTGGCCAGCAGCAACCCTTCCATCAGCCCCGCGAAAACCCTCGAAAGAATCAGCGCCAATGTGTCGTGGCTGATGTAGACCACCGCATTCGCGAGCGCCAGCGCAAGGCACGCGGCCGCAATAGTGCGCCGCGCTGATCCGAACCGGAGCAACCGCGGTCCAATCGCGGCCGCCAGCGCCAGAGCACTCACTTCCACCCACGCCACGCGCCCCAGCGTAGCCTCGGATAGCCGCCCCTCCTCAGCCAGCCCGCCCAACAGCACCGGTTGAATCCCGGTAATCATGAACGAAACGGTGCCAAGAAAAAGCCCGGCAATCACCGTTCGAGTGCTAGTAGGCGCCAGCCCACCATGCTCCAGCGTAGTCACGGACATCTCGGTAGAATTAAACTTACCATTCTTATCCGCGTGTATCCGCGTTCATCCGCGGCCAATAAGTTTTGGACGGTGACCCATGCCATGGACCAACCAACGAAATAAGCAACTCATCGAACGCGCCCGCCGCGTGATCCCCGGCGGCATGTATGGCCACCAATCCACGGCCATCCTGCCGGATGTCTATCCGCAATTCTTCACCCGCGCCGAAGGTGCCCGCCTTTGGGACGCCGATGGCAATGAGTACATCGACTACATGTGCGCCTTCGGTCCCAATCTGCTCGGCTATCGGCATCCAGCGGTGGAAGCCGCGGTTTCAGCGCAGCGGCGCCTGGGCGATACCATGAACGGACCGTCCGAAATCATGGTCGAACTCGCGGAACAATTCGTCTCGATGGTGTCTCACGCCGATTGGGTGATCTTCTGCAAGAACGGAACCGACGCCACCACCATGGCGATGATGACCGCTCGTTCGCACACCAAAAAGCGCAAGATCCTGGTTGCCCACAAGGCCTATCACGGCTCGGCGCCCTGGTGCAATCCATTCACGAATGGCACTGTGCCGGAAGAGCGCGCGCACATCCTGCATTACGAATACAACAACCCAGCCAGTCTTCAGGATGCATTTCGCACTGCGGGCGATGACGTCGCAGGCGTCTTCGGATCCGCGTTCCGGCACGATGTTTTCGAGAACCAGGACCTTCCCACGCGCGAATACGCGGAAACCGCACGCAGGCTGTGCGACAAGACCGGCGCTCTGCTCATCGTCGACGATGTCCGCGGAGGCTTTCGCGTCGCCCGCGATTGCAGTTGGTCCCGAGTTGACGTTCAGCCGGACCTGAGCGCTTGGGGCAAGGCCATCGCCAATGGCTATGCCCTCTCAGCGCTGGCCGGTTCTGAAAAAGCGCGCGCCGGAGCGCAGGGAATCTTTGTCACTGGGTCGTATTGGTTCCAGGCTATCCCCATGGCCGCGGCGATCGCGACCCTGAACGAAATCCGCAACTCGGATTATCTGGAACGCACCGAAAAAACCGGTGCCATGTTGCGCGAAGGATTAGCCAGCCAAGCCGCCAACTACGGATTCAGTCTTCGGCAAACCGGCCCGGTTCAGATGCCTATGATCTTGTTCGACGACGATCCCGATCTGCGCCTGGGATATTGCTGGGTGGCCGAAGCGCTCACGCGCGGCGTCTACATCCATCCCTGGCACAACAATTTCATCTGCGCAGCGCTCACCGAATCGGACGTCAAGTTGACGCTGGATGCCACCGACCAAGCTTTCTCCGTGCTCAAGAAACGCCGGCCAACGCTCGAGCCGCCGGAACAACTGAAAGCCCGATTCGACCGTCTTCATGAAGCAACCCTGACGGCGGCAAACTAACGCGGCAAAATCACCGAACAGTTGGACAAGCCGGGAGCCCCTTCGCCATCGGCATATTGTCGTGGAACTCACTCGGCGGCGGCACTTGCGCAATCGCAAAATCGACGCCCTGAGTACGCCACCAGCAACGCAACCAGCCACCAGTCTCCAGCCCCAGCCCCTAGCCCCAGTCGCCAGCCAGTCCCCAGCCCCCAGTCCCTCGGCAGAACGATATGATATCCACTTATGCGCACGACACCCGCACTGATCGGCCTCCTAGCCTGCGTAGCCGCTCACGCCCAACCGCTCGACGCCGGTTACACCGCCAAGATCCGCCAATACACCACCGAAACATTCTTCACCACCGAACTGGTGGACCATCTGCCCGCATCCGACACCGTGCCCACACCCGAGAAAATCCTCGGCTACGTCATCGGCACGCCGCAAAAACTCACCTACACCAAAGACATTTACCGCTACATGCGCGAGCTAGAAAAAGCCACGCCGCGCGTCAAGGTCTTCAGCATCGGACGCTCTGAAGAAGGCCGCGAGACGCTTCTCGTTGCAGTCTCGGACGAAGCCAATATCCAAAAGCTCGACCGCTATCGCGAGATCAACGCCCGCCTCGCCGACCCGCGCAAAACTTCCGAGTCCGAATCCAAGCAATTAATCGCGGAGGACGTCCCGATGTACTGGGCCTCCGGCAGCATTCACTCACCCGAAACCGGATCGCCCGAAATGCTGATGGAGCTGGCTTATCGCCTGGCGGTGGAGGACTCGCCGCTCATCCGGAACATCCGAAAAAATCTGGTGGTCCTCATCACGCCCTGCACCGAAGTGGACGGCCGCGATCGCGAAGTAGACGTTTACAACTATCACGTCGCGAATCCAACCAAAGCCCAACCGCCGCTGGTCTACTGGGGAAAATATGTCGCGCACGACAATAATCGCGACGGTCTCGGCATGGCTCTGCAATTGAGCAAGATCATGATGAAGACGTTTCTCGACTGGCATCCGCAAGTTCTGCACGACCTGCATGAATCCGTGCCATTCCTCTACGTCTCCACCGGCATGGGCCCCTACAANNCGGCTGGGCGCCCAACTACATGTTCTACGTCGCCAACGGCCACAACTCCATCGGCCGTTTCTATGAGACCTTCGGTGGACGCGGCGCCGACACCGGCCCTCGCACGGTCTCCGCCGCCGACACCGCGCGCACCTGGTTCCGTCCCAACCCGCCGCTCGCGAAAGTGAATTGGTCCATCCGCAACAACATCAATATGCAGCAGAGCGCCATCCTGTTTGCGATGAACAACACGGCCGCGAACGGCAAAACATTCCTCGAAAATTTCTACCTGAAAAGCAAGCGGTCTGTCGAGAAAGCCGTGCAAGAAGGTCCAGCCGCGTGGGTGATTCCATCCGACGATCCGCGTCCCGTGGAATGCGCCGACCTGGTAAATCTGCTCGAGCTGCAAGGCATCGAAGTGAACCGCGCCACCCAGGATTCGGAAGTGACCGTCAAGCAGGGCAAAGAAGATAAAAAGGTGAAGATTCCCGCATCCAGCTACATCGTCCGCATGGATCAGCCCTACAGCCGCATGGCCGACATGCTGCTGGACACGCAATATTACAACATCACCGATCCGCGCCCCTATGACGACACCGGTTGGACCCTGGGCGCGCTCCGCAACGTGAAAACCATCCGCGTAACGGACGCCTCCATCCTCAAAGCGCCCATGACGCAGTTAAACGGGCCAGCCCACGCGGAAGGTAAAATCATAGGCAACACATCCGCCGGCGCGTACCTCATCAATCACAATGCCGACAACACGCTCGCCACTTTCCGATTCCGCCTGCACGACGTGAAAATGAACGCCGCCGAAGAATCTTTCAAAGCAGCCGGCCAGGATTTCCGCGCTGGCTCCTTCATCATTCGCGCCCAAGACTCCGCGCGCGGTCCTGTCGAACAAGCTGCTGTCGAGCTTGGCCTGCAAGTACGCGCCGTCGATGAAGTTCCCAAGGTCGCCATGCACTCGCTCGCCGCGCCGCGCATCGCTCTGGTGCACACCTGGCTGAACACGCAGAACGAAGGCTGGTATCGCGTCACGTTCGACAATCTGAAAATCCCCTACGATTACATCTCCGATCAAAAACTCCGCCAGATCTCCGATCTTCGTGCGAAATACGACGTAATTATTTTCGGCTCCACGCCCGGCAGCGCGCAACGCATCGTGAACGGAATGCCCATGCGTGGCGACCCCATCCCGTGGAAAGCTTCTGCAATAACACCGAACCTCGGATCATCGCCCGACACCACCGACGACATGCGCGGCGGCATGGGCTTGGACGGTCTGCTCAAAATCGCTCGCTTCATCGATGACGGCGGCCTCTTCGTCACCGTCACCGGCAACGTTTCCATCCCCATTGATTACGGCTTGATCGAAGGCGTCTCCATTTCCACCACGCGCGAACTGCAAGCCCGCGGCAGCGTTTTGAACGCCATCGTCTCGGACAAAAAAAGCCCCATCACCTATGGCTATGGCGATAACCTCTCGGTCTACTTCAGCCAGGCGCCTGTATTGCAAGTCAGCACTACCGGCGGCTTCGGCGGATTTGGCGGCGGCGATGCTCCATCCGGACGCCCCACCGGCCGCGGCACGCCAACCGATCCCGACATTCCGCAAGCCCGTCCCTTCGTCGCGCCGACGGAGCGTCCGCAAGTGAAGCCGGGCGAAGAGCAGCCGCTAGACGACGACGCTCGCGAGTTTCTGCGCCCGTTTCTGCCTACGCCCGAAACTCGCCCTCGCGTGGTCCTGCGGTTCTCGGATGAAAAGGACCTCCTGGTCTCCGGAATGCTAGCCGGGGGCCGCGAGCTGGCGAACCGGCCCGTGGTGGTGGACGTCCCGCGCGGCCAGGGCCACGTGCTGCTGTTCGCCAACAACCCCATCTGGCGTAACGCCACGCAAGGCAGTTACTTCTTGCTTTTCAACGCCATCCTGAACTACGACCACCTAGGTGTGGGGCAGGATGCCATCCTGCGGCGGGTTGCCAACCCGCCTTCAACCCAACACTAAACGCTTCGGCCCCAAAATGCGTCAAACTAGTTTGGTGGCCTTCCGCCCAATGAAGCTGTTTCTGTCGCTGGTCTTATTCTCAATTGCCGCCCACGCGGGCGAATACATCGTATTATCGAACGGCTTCCGCATCCACGCCGACAGCCATGTGATTGATGGCGCCGTGATCCGCCTTCAAATCAGCCAAGGCGCCGTCGAGATCCCCGCGAATTCCGTCGCAACCATTGAGATCGAGGACTACACGCCGCCCCCTCCGCCAGCCGCAGCTCCAGCCCCCGAGCCCCAGCGCGAATTGACGACGCAGGAGCTCATCACGCGCGCCGCCATCCATAATGGTCTACCTCCGGAAATTGTGCGGAGCGTAGCCAAAGCGGAATCCGGCTACCACGTGGACGCAGTTTCCCCGAAAGGCGCCATCGGTTTGATGCAGCTCATGCCCGGCACGGCGGCTGCCTTGAACGCCGACCCTCACGATCCGGCGCAGAACGTGGAGGCCGGCGCCCGATACTTGCGCGACCTATTGCTGAAGTACGAAAACGATCCTCATCAGGTTTCGAAAGCGCTGGCGGCTTATAACGCGGGACCGGGCGCGGTGGACAAATACAAAGGCATCCCGCCGTATCGCGAAACCATCGATTACGTAAACCGTGTCCTCAAGGACTACCAGAAGTAGCGCACGCTCCCAGCGTGCCGCGTTCACACTCATGTGAACGCCTTGTGTTCGCAAGAGTGCGAACACGGCACGCAGAAGTGCGTGCGCCACAATTGTGCTAGTCGTACCGCAGCGACACCGTCGGATCCACGCTCATCGCTCTCCGCGCCGGAATGTAACTCGCCAGCATCGCCACCGCAGCCAGAAACAGCGCCGCTCCCGCAAAGATCAACGGATCGGTAGCGCTCACCCCGAACAGCAGGCTCCTCATCACGCGCGTCAGCGCTAACGCACCTACCAATCCGACGGCCACGCCCGTCACCGCCAAAACCGTCCCTTGTCCCACCACCAGCCGCAACACATCGCCTCGTTCCGCGCCCAACGCGATGCGAATACCGATCTCCCTGGTCCGTTGCGTAACGGTGTAAGAAATCACGCCGTAGATCCCCACCGCCGCCAACCCCATCGCAACCGCCGCGAAGATCGCAAGCAGCGCCAGCGTGAACCGCGACGAGGATTGCGATTCCCCCACCACCTGCTCCATGGTCCGGATTTTGTACATCGGCTGATCTTTGTCTACAGCCCACACCTGTTTCTCGACCGCGCGGATCATGTTGGCCGGATCGCCTTCCGCCCGCACCACCAGGCTCATTTTCATTTCAGGAATCTGCAGATAACTTGTATACATCGCAGGCGCGGTCTGTTGATTCAATGCCGAGTTCTTCACGTCGCCCACAATGCCCACGATCTCCGGGATGAAGCGCGGGCCCAGCCGCAGGCGTTGCCCAATTGGATTCAATCCATCCGGCCAATAACGGCGCGCCAGGGTCTCATTGATGATTACTACCATCGGCCGATCTGCCTTGTCCTGATCCGTGAAAGCCCGGCCTTTTAGCAACGGAATCCCCATCGCGCGGAAATAGTCGGGGCTCGCGTCGCGATAGTCGGCCAAATATCCTTGGCCGGAGGGCAAGGGAGCGCGGCCCACAATCGTAAAATCGGTCCTCGGCTCATCGCTGGTATCGAGCGGCAGTTGATTAGTGACTCCAGCCGACCGCACCATCGGAAGCGATCGCACATTCTCAAGAACCCGCCGGAAAAATTCCGCCTGCTCCGGCCGCGTCCGGTACTTCGAGTCCGTCGGCAGCTCCATTTCCATCGCCAGCACATGATCGGCAGCGAATCCCGGATTCACTTGCTGAATGCGCCAAAAACTTTTCATCACCAATCCCGCCCCAATCAGCAGCACCAGCGCCAGCGCCACTTCCGACACCGCAAAGGCGTTGCGCAACCTGTTTCCACCCGCCGATGACCCGCGGCTGCCTTCCTTCAAGGCCTCATTTACCTTGGCTTTGGACGCAGCGAATGCCGGAGCGAGGCCGAAGATCAAACCAGTCGCCAGCGAAATCGCGACGGTGAAAATCAGCGCCCATACATCCGCATGAATAGCCGGACGCACCACAATCCCCGCACCTCCCGAGAGGGCCATGGTTTGAGGCACAATCCTATCCAGCAGATCCACTCCCCACAGTGCCAGCAGCAACCCCAATACTCCGCCCATCGCGCCCAGCACCGCACTTTCGGTAAGGAACTGGCGCCCTAGCCGCCAACGTCCCGCTCCCAGCGCCATGCGGATGGCCGTCTCCCGAGTGCGGCCCGCCGCCCGCGCCAGCATCAGATTCGCCAAGTTCGCGCACGCAATCAGCAGCACCAGCGCCACCGCAGCTAGCAACAGCAGTAGCCCGCTTCGCACATTCTCCGACACCACATCCCCCAACAGCACCACGGTGGTCGCCCAATCCTTCAGTCCAACCGTCTGCTCGCCAATCCGATGCTCGATCGCGTTCAGTTCGGCGTTGGCCTGCTTCACCGTGACGCCAGGCTTCAAATGGCCGAACACGCCGAAATTGTGATCGTAGCGACTCCGGGCGGCCAGATCCGAGTCATCCCATGGAGCCAACAGCTCGCCCGGATCCGGAAACCAAAAACTCGGCGGCAGAACACCGATCACCGTGTACGGAATATCGTCCAACAACAGGCGCTTCCCAAGTACGTGCGGATCTTTTCCGTAATACCGCTCCCACGCGCCGTAGCTGATGATCACCACCCGCTGGTGCCAGCCCTCCGAAGCCGAGAAATTCCGCCCCAGAATCGGCGTGAACCCGAGCACCGGCAAGAAACTTCGCGTAACACGCAGCGCCGGAATCTGCTGCGGCTCGCCAAAACCTGTCACCGTGGCCGTTCCCTGTTCCGACAGCGCCATATCCTCGAAGGATTTGCTCTGGTCTCGAAAATCGATATAGTTCGGCCCCGACGGACCCTGCCGATTAAAACCTTGCGCCGGGTCAGTCTCCCAGAAAATCGCCAAACGGCTGCTATCGCGAAACGGCAGCGGCCGCAGCAGCACCGAATTCACCAGGCTGAAGATGGCCGTGTTAGCGCCGATCCCCAGTGCCAACGCCACAACGGCGACCGTGGTGAACCCAGGGCTCTTCCAAAGCACCCGTATAGCGAACCGCAGATCATTCAGCATCACCGACGCTCTCGCACGGCAAGGGCCACTCCATTCTTGTGCAAGCCAATCAGGATGCGGCGGCCACGCTGTCCGTTTCTGGGATTGACTGTAGCGTCTTGCTCGCTGTACGATGATCCTTATCTGCCTATGACCGCCCGCTAAAGACTCTGGGAAAGCAGTTTTTCTCAGAGCCTCTCTTCATCTTCGTAACGCGAGCCTCCGGCTTGCGAAAAAACCAAAAGGATCCCCCATGTCCCGAGAAGAGAGAAAACTGCGTAAACATTTAGAAGCCCATGCCAGGCGCGAATTGCGCAAAGCATTGTCTAAAGCGCGTGTAAAGGATTGGAAACCACCGCGCGAACGGGTGAAGCTCAACGAGGATGACGATTATCTCCCGCCCGTCAAAAGTTACCGAACCGCGACCGTGAGGGAGTCGGTTGTTGGAAAAATCGATGCCCCAGTCTCTACCGGATTCGTAGCCGAAACTGGCCCAGGTTTCTGCGACGTCCTTTCCGCCGGCGAGCGCGTTCGATGCCGGCACACAGTCGAAGTCGCCGTAGGCGACCGGGTCCTGTTTTCGCCCGCCCGCCGCAGGGTTGAAGATGTTCTGCCCCGCCGCACGGTACTCTCGCGAGCGGACCCGCACAATCCGCGCGTCGAACGAGTCATCGCGGCCAACGTGGACGTAGTTGTGAACGTGGTCTCGCTCAAGAATCCGCCGCTCCGCCCCGGACTGATCGATCGCTACCTAATCGCCATCGGCAAATCGGGCGCCGAACCTCTGCTGTGCGTCAACAAAATCGATTTGTTGGCCAGCCCAGAAGAACTCGACCTGCTGCGCCCCTACCGGGACGTCGGAATCCAGGTCATCCTCTGCTCCGCGGCCACCGGCGCCGGACTCGAGTCGTTATCCGCTGCGCTAGCGGGAAAACTGTGCGTCTTCGCCGGCCACAGCGGCGTCGGAAAATCGTCGTTGCTCAACGCGCTAGATCCGCACCTACAAATCACCACAGGATCGGTCAGCGCAGCTAACGAAAAAGGCCGCCACACCACCACATCGTCAGCTCTGTACAAGCTTCCGAACGGAGCCACGGTAATCGACACCCCAGGCATTCGCGAGTTCGGCTTGTGGGATGTCACGCGTGACGATTTGCGCCGCTATTATCACGAATTCGACGCTTATCAATGCGCCTTCTCCGACTGCACCCACACGCACGAACCAGAATGCGCCGTCAAACAAGCCGTAACATCGGGCGCAATTCCTGAGGCCCGCTACGAAAGCTACGCGCGCATTCTAGCGTCGCTTGGAGTGGCCCCATGATCGATCTGAGACAATCCAATGATGACCGCCTCGACGGACCCGAAAGGACTCCGAATTCTCGCATATGGGATCGAGAAGAAGGGCCTTCCAGTCCCAAAACGGGGGATTGGGTCGGGAAGTTACACCATTGAGTTCGCCGAGTACAATGGGATCGCACGGCTTCAGAACGACGGGGTCATCATCTTCCTAGGAATCTTCGAGTCATTCGCTCCCGCTCGCGACGGCTACAGTAGGAGCTTTCTTAGACATAAGTGGGATCGAGACGAGCTGGACAAGCGCACTAAGGAGACAATGGCTCTCCTTGATAGAGGCGGGTTCGCGTGCATAATACTGACCGAGCCGTTCGTGGACTTTGACGACAATAGAGATTTCCGAGATACCGATCTCTCGAAGCGGCGGCTCAACTTGTTCGAAGTTGATCGACAGGGATTCGGAACACGGATAGCAACGGTGACCAGCAAGGTCAACGAGCTCGGAAAGTTCGTCGAGCTCTACGGAGCGGCGTGGTCTTCGTTGAATCCGCGCTATGGGAACACGTGGAGTAAGGCGCTGGGGTCAATAAGACGCCATACTATTTCGATAATCCTGGACGGAAATTTGTTTGTCCTCCAACTCTGATACCAAATTCGGCCAAGGTCGAGGAGTACTTCACGATCCTCGCGGATGGCGTTGTAGCGCTATGGGAGCGCCTTAGAGAAGATCTCCCGGAATGGGCCGGCGAATACCGTTATCACGGCGAGGCGACGATACACGAAGCGAAGGCAAAACTATCCGACGAGCTCCTCGATATTGATTCGCACTTGAGGGACCTAGAGCGACTGAAGCGAGTCCTAGTCTTACAAGGCGAACCGCTGGTGGAAGCGGTGATTGAAGTATTCGACAAGACCCTGCCCTTGAAGCCAAGGCGCGAGGAGGATTTCAGAGAAGATTTAACGCTCGTTGATTCAACTGGAAACCATTGTTGCTTTGGTGGAAGTAAAAGGCGTGAGTAAGGGAGTCACCCGTGAGCACGTGAACCAGGCCGATAGCCATCGAGAGCGAAGCGGTATGCCTTCCGAATTCCCCTCGCTCTTGATCATCAATACCAACATGAAGAACTCGATATCGCTAGCGGATAAGGATCAAACCATGGCGCCTGAGCAGAATAAACATGCTTGTCGCAACAACGTTTTAATATTACGAACGCTGGACCTGCTCAATCTCGCGTCACTTCATACGAGCGGAAAACTGACACCCGACGAAGTTGTCGAGCTACTGACCAAGTCCCGCGGCTGGTTGAAAGTTGGGGACCCCGTGAAAGTCCTAACGAGCTGAATGGTTTCGGCCATGGCTTGCCGTTCGCCCCGCGACTCGATATCTTTGTAACAGACCAGCAATGACGATAGAGGCTATAAAAGACGCGATTACCGGGCTCCCCGAAGACGCCCAGGTCGCGCTCGCCGCTTGGCTCAACCTCCAAACCATGGACTCCTGGGACAAGGAGATGCAAGCTGATTTCTCTGCCAGCGGCCGGGGTCACCAAATCGTTGAAAAAGTAAGGGCCCAAGTCCACACAGGATCGTTCCGGCCCATGTCGGAGGGAAGAACCCAGGGCAATGAATGAGACCTTTGGAATCGTACGCCTCGTGCGATTTCTGGGAGCTCTATCACAAACTTCCGAACGCCATCCGAGAGTCCGCTGACAAGCAGTTCGCCCTCTTTCAGAAGGACCCCTCCCACCCATCGCTTCACCTTAAGCCCGTCGGGGATTTCTGGAGCGCACGAATCTTGGATGCTTATCGAACGCTGGCCCTTCGTGAAGGGAACACGTTTTATTGGTTCTGGATCGGCAATCACGACGACTATGAGAGACTGCTCGCCTGACCAGTTCCGTGCGATCACCTACCCCATCATTCCTTTTTTCTCCTCAATCCCAACAACTTGGACCCACGGCGCAAGTGGAGCCCCTGCACTTCAACATAAACTCAAGCCGGAAAGGAGCCTTGAAATGGAATCTAACCTTCAGGCTGAAATTGACAAGTGCATGGCAGAGATTGAGGAGTTTCTACGGAAAAAACGCTTGCGCTATGAAGAGTACATGGCACTCGGAGGCCTGGACTGGAGACTCTTCTTCTAACAAGTACCTAAAACGGGCCAAGTAGACTTAGCGCACTACCAAGCCCCTAGCCCCGAGCCCCCAGCCCCGCTTCCGAAACGATTTGCGCCGCTATTACCAGGAATTTGCCGCCTATCAATGCGTCTTCTCCGACTGTACCCACACGCACGAACCGGAATGCGCGGTCAAACAAGCCGTCACATCGGGCGCAATTCCTGAGGCCCGGTACGAAAGCTACGCGCGCATTCTAGCGTCGCTCGAAACAGGCTAAATTCATCGTGGGGCAAGCGCCCCACCAGCCAATCCAGCTAATCGCCCATCCGAAGAACCGCTGGTAGCTTTTCGCCAACGTGTCGTACGGCCCCTGGTGGGTGAAAACGACATATTTGCCGCCGGGAATTTCCATTACGCCGAACTCGCCCTCCGGCTGCACGTTACGATTCACCACCACGGCCGCGTCGTAACGGATCTTGTCGGCGGGCGTGATGTCAGGATCGTCCTAAACGATTCCGATCATCCGCATCTCGGGGCCCAGCAGGCCGCGGATGTCCGCCCAAGTCATCAAGCGGCCCCACGTGGCGCCCACTTCAGAGTAGGGACCGGCGTGGCGCAGAAACACGAGCTTCATTGATGGGAGCTCTTTCACCTCCACCGGAAGAGGCTCTCCGTAATCGGGCGGGCGATACCTGGCGACGTAATCCAGGTGCGTGCCGGAAGTGGATTGCGGCACCGAGTTATGTGACGCCCGGTAGCTGGAAGGGGACACTCCGAACATGGCTCCAAATGCCCGAGTGAACGATTCGTGCGTCTCGAAGCCCGCCTCGAACGCGATGTCAGTGATCGGGCCATCCTGCTGTTTTAGCTTTTGCGCCGCCCGTTCCAACCGCAAGCGGCGGATGTGTTCCTTCAAAGATTCGCCGACCAAGCCCCGAAAAACGCGGTGAAAATGGAATCGGGAAAAGGCGGCGGCGGACGCCAGATTCTCCAGTTCCAGTTCGTCATCCAGATGCTGCTGGATGTATACGAGCGTTCGCACGATGCGCTCGTGGTAATCCCGTTCGGTGGACCGTTTCACTGGCGTGCCAGCCGCGAGGCCCAGAATCCGAACGCCGGGAATGTCAAATAATTCAGCCCGATCTCTGAGTAATACGCCCAGACCTGCATCTTCATCGGACCAAAAGCAAACATAGGATAATCCAGGACCAGGTTCACCACGAACCACATCACGCCCACCAATAAGGCTTCGTGAATGGAGACCGCGCGGCCGCGGAAGTAGAGCTGAAACAACACGCCCGCGGTTATAAGGACGACCAGCGTCATCAACGTCTCGAACAGCGGCGCGTTGGATTTCTTGAGCGGAAAGATCAGAAAAGAGATGCCGAACGGAATGAGCCAGCTCGTGAATCCAAGGAGCGCGGCCCGTTTCCACGCAATCATGGCTTACCTCCAGTAAGAAGTATAGGACGCGCCGCAAGAAACTACTTGACCGATTTTGCGGATTTTCGCAGCGCCGCCGACCACCAGTAACCAGCAACCAGCAACCGGCCAGTTATCGTACACTGATCTTTCCATGCGGTACTCACTCATCACAGTTCTGCTCGCCCTATCCGCCTACGCCGCCGCGCCCGATCCCAAAGCGGTGGAGCGTGGCAAGCAACAATTTCAGCAAGCCTGCGGATTCTGCCACGGCAACGATGCTACCGGCGCGCGCGGGCCCGATCTGGTTCGGTCTGCATTGGTGAATCGCGATCAGGACGGCAAGCTGATCGGGCCAGCCGTCAAAAACGGCCGGCCGGACAAAGGCATGCCGGCCTTCGCCTATACTGACGCCCAGCTATCGGACCTGGCCGCGTTTCTGCATCAACAAGTGCGCGCCGCACTCGATAGCAACAGCGTCCCTCGCGATTATCCGGTGGAGAAATTGGCCACTGGAAATGCCGACGCGGGCAAAGCGTATTTCTTCGGAGCAGGGCACTGTGATTCCTGCCATTCTCCAACGGGCGATCTCGCCGGTATCGCGAAACGCTATTCACCCATCAATTTGGAATCAAGATTCCTGTATCCGCGCGGCGCGCGCCGCTCCGTCACCGTGACGCTGCCCTCCGGTGAACAGGTTTCGGGAACGCTAGCGCAGATCGACGAGTTCAACGTGGCGCTTCGCGATGGTACGGGCTGGTATCGATCCTGGGCGCGCGATCAGGTGAAAGTAGAAGTGCACGATCCGCTCGACAAACATCGCGAGTTGTTGTATCAGTACACCGACACCGATATGCACAATCTGTTCACCTATCTGGAGACCTTGAAGTGAAGCTGATTTTGTCCTTCGCTATTTCCGCCCTCGCGTTAAGCGCGCAGGGGCTCGATCCCGCGGCCGCGAGCAAGCCCGCCACCGACACCTGGGCCACCTACAACGGCGATTATTCCGGGCGGCGTCACAGCCCCCTGAAACAAATCGATACCTCGAACGTCGGCGCAATCACGTTGGGCTGGGTATTTCAAACGCACACCGGCACCATCAAATCCACGCCGCTGTTGGTGAACGGCATTCTATATTTCACGGTGCCCGACCATGTTTGGGCCGTCGATGCGCGAACCGGCCGGCAGATCTGGCATTACCACTACGTTTCCGAAGGTGGCGATCACATCGGGAATCGCGGCGTCGGAATGTATGGCAACTGGCTGTATTTCACAACCCCGGACGCGCACGTGGTATCGCTGAACGCAAAGGACGGCACGCTGCGCTGGAAAGTGGAGCTGGCCGACGTGAAGCTCGGATATTTCGCTACCGTTGCGCCACTCGTGATTCGCAATCACGTCATCGTCGGCGTTTCGGGCGACGTGACGGATGTTCCGGGATTTCTGGAATCGGTGGACCCGGAGACCGGCCAGGTGCAGTGGCGCTGGAATACGCAGCCGAAGAAGGGTGAGCCAGGATCGGAGACTTGGCCCAAGGATAGCGACGCCATCGAGCACGGCGGCGGCATGACGTGGATTACGGGAAGTTACGATCCGGAACTGAATTTGCTGTACTGGGGCACTGGAAATCCGAATCCGGTACTGGCGGGCGACGGAAGGCCGGGCGACAATTTATACACCTGTACCATCGCGGCGCTGAATCCGGATAACGGAAAACTGGCGTGGTATTTTCAGCCGTCGCCGCACGATGTACATGACTGGGATGCGGTGCAAACACCGGTTCTGTTCGACGCCGATTTCCACGGCGCCAAACGCAAGCTGTTGGCGCAGGCCAGCCGCAACGGTTACTTCTTCGTGCTGGATCGCGCCAACGGAAAGAACCTGCTGACCGCGCCGTTCATCGAGAGCAATTGGGCGTCGGGAGTGGATTCGATCGGCCGGCCGATCGCGAAAGTCGAAAAATATCCCACGCCCGACGGCGCGCTGGTCGAGCCGGCGTCAGACGGTTCCACCAACTGGATGGCGCCGAGCTTTGATCCCGATACCGGCCTGTTCTACGTGAGCGCGCGGCGGATCTTCAGCGTGTTTTATAAAACTGCAACCGGTAAACCGGAGGGCTGGGGCGGCCGCGATCGGAACCTGTGGGGGAATTCGGTGCTGCAGGCCATCGATTATCAGACCGGCAAAATCCGCTGGAGCCATGAACTCGGCGATGGCGAAGACATCGCCGGTATCCTGACTACGGCCGGCGGATTACTGTTCACGGCAGACAATTCGCAGAATCTGCTGGCGCTGGATGCGGCCACCGGCAAAACTCTCTGGCATTTGAACGCAGGCGCAGGCATGGAAAGCTCGCCGATGACCTACGAACTCGGCGGCAAACAGTACGTGCTAACGGCCGTACAAGACTCGGTATACGTCTGGACGTTACCAGCCACCAGCAACTAGTTGGTGAATCTTTATTACTGCCGTGCGTCGCCATGAGTGGCGACGCGGCACGCAAGGGTGCGTGCGCTACGCGCGTNNCTCCTGCGAACGCATGGGATTTTGACGCTAGGTTCGTGCGCGGACAGCCCCACTAGGCGCCAGTCCCAGCAAGCGCGTGCAGACGGCTCACGATGTCCTTGAGCGCGCGGGCCTGGCTGGACAATTCCTGGCTGGCGGCAGCGCTTTCCTCGGCTCGCGCAGCCGTGTTCTGTGTAACGCCGCTCATCTGCTCTACTGTTCGAGCGATCTGATCGATGCCGCGTGATTGCTCATCGCTGGCCACTACAATCTCGTCAGAATATCGTTTCACTTCATTTCGAATGGTGGCGCTTTCGGCAAAGCTGCGCGTTACGGCTTCCAGACGCGCTTGGCCCTCGGAGGCGCTCGCCACCGATTGCTCAATCATGCTCGCTGTTTCTTTGGATGCTTGTGCGCTGCGTTGCGCGAGATTCCGGACTTCATCCGCTACCACCGCGAACCCCATCCCCGCTTCGCCGGCGCGTGCTGCTTCCACGGCCGCATTCAGCGCCAGAATATTTGTCTGAAAAGCGATCTCGTCGATTACGCGCATCACTCGCGAAATCTCACTGCTCGATTTGCTGATGCCGCCCATCGAATCGGCCATGGCTTGAATCGCGGCCTTTACTTGGCCATCGATGAATTCAGCTTTCCCCATCAGCTCAGACGCTTTGCGAGCGGCATCGGAGTTCTGGCGCGCGATGGACGTAATTTCCTGCGCGGAAGCGGAGGTCTCTTCAACCGAGGCCGCTTGCTCGGTGGCGCCCTGGGCCAATTGCTGACTGGAAGCGGAAACTTGCTGCGACGCACCCGTTACTTCGCTCGAGCTTGCTTCGAGACCGCTAGCAATCGATCTCAAATCGTGCGTGCTTCCCCGAACGACAATGGCCGCTATCAGGCCAACCATTATACAAATCGCGAATAGAGTTGCCACGGCAATCCGGCTGTTACGCGCGATGGTGGCGGTTCGGGCCACCGCCTCGGCGTTGAGTTTCTCCTCCATTGACAGCAAACCGTCGATCGCGTTCGTAACATCAGTGCCGGCTTTCACCAGATGGTCCATGTCCCACTGGATCGCCTCTTGAACCTTTCCCTCCGCGCACAATCGCGGCACATCCGCTTGCAGGCGGACATATTCCGCCACACCGGCTTCCACCTTGCTGGTCTGCTCGCGCCCCGCATCGGTCACCAAAAGCGGCCGCAACTCGCCAATCTTGGCGGCCACTTTGTCAACGGACGTCGCGAACAGTTTCTTGTTCAACTCCACCTTTTCCGGCCCGTGAATACTTGAGAACAGCAAGATGCCCCGCTCGGCCAGCCGAAACGTCAGAACCGATGACTTCATATCCGAAACCAAAGTCACTTTCTTCGCCGTTTGATTTACAGCTGCATCCAGTTCGGTCTTCAACTCAGAAACAGATATCCACGCGCACACTCCAAGAATCGCCGTTACCACGCCAGCCCCGGTGAAGCAATATCCCAGTTTCTTGCCTAATGTCATACCGTTGGCCCTCGCTTGGACTTATCGACGAGGGAACGATAAAGATTAATGCTTCCAGTTGGTCTCCGACGGCGTCTCCGGACTCGCGATGTCTAGATTGACGACGATCGGTTCCTGTCCGCTGCGAACTACTACGCACTCCACTGGACTCGACGGGTCCGCATTGATTTCCTGGTGCGGGACGTAGGGCGGAACGTAGATGAAATCGCCGGGGCCGGCCTCTTCCACGAATTCCAGACGCTCGCCCCAGCGGAATCGCGCGCGGCCTTTCACTACATAAAGGACCGTTTCGAGATCGCCGTGATGATGTGCGCCGGTTTTCGCGTTGGGCTGCACCACCACCGTTCCGGCCCAAAGCTTGTTCGCGCCGGCGCGCGCGTGATTAATGGCCGCGGCGCGCGTCATGCCGGGCGTTTGCGGGGTATTGCAGTCTAACTCACCCGCGCGCACAACGCGGATTCCGTGCTGTTTCCAATCGCTCATACTGCCGCAAGGCGGCGGCTCTTCAAAAGTTCTGAGATGGCGCGGCATTCGTCGGCCAGTTCCCGAAACTGGTGCGGATACAGTGACTGAAAACCGTCGGACAGAGCTTTATCTGGATTGGGGTGCACTTCCACGATCAGTCCGGAAGCTCCCGCGGCCACCGCTGCCAACGCCATGGGATGGACCTTATCGCGCTTGCCGGTTCCGTGACTCGGATCCACAATGATGGGCAAATGGCTGAGGCGCTGCACGGCCGGTACGACGCTCAGGTCGAGCGTGTTGCGCGTGTGATCGGCAAAAGTTCTTACGCCGCGTTCGCACATGATCACCTGGTAATTACCTTCCGAGAGAATATACTCGGCGGCCATCAGGAATTCTTCGAGCGTGTTGGACATTCCGCGTTTCAACAGTATCGGCTTGCGGGCGCGACCGGCTCGGCGCAGCAAAGAGAAGTTCTGCATGTTGCGCGCGCCAATCTGGATGCAGTCGGCGTGTTCTTCCACCAGATCGAAGACCTCCACGTCAATCGCCTCGGTAACGATGCCTAATCCGGTTTCTTCCCGCGCTTCCACCAGGTAGCGGAGACCTTCTTCGCCCAAACCCTGAAATGCGTAGGGCGATGTTCGGGGCTTGTAGGCGCCCCCGCGCAGCAATTGCGCTCCAGCCGATTTCACCGCGCGCGCGGAAGCCAGAATCTGCTCGCGGCTTTCCACAGAACACGGGCCAGCGCAAAGCGCCAGTTCGTCGCCGCCCACCAGGACGCCGGCGACGTTCACTACCGTGTTGTCGGGCTTTACTTCGCGGCTAACCAGCTTGTACGGTTTTGAAACAGGGATGGCCTCGGCGACACCCGGAAGATCCTCGAATTCCGAACGCGGCACGGGCCCATGGTTGCCGGTAATTCCAATAGCCGCGCGCTCGGCGCCAGGCATGACATGGGCACGGAATCCAAGGCCTTGAATTCTCTCGCACACCCCCGCAATTTCTTGCTCGGTGGCGTGCGCGCGCATTACGACTAACACGGGATGCTCCCTTTCCACAATAGTGTATCGCGTTGAGCGATGATGAATGCATGCGGACGACCCTTTACGTCGTTCCGGCAAGCATTGCGTTGCTTGTTCTGGGCTCTCCCGCGTCGACGGCAGACGATTTCAAACTGAATTGCACACTCCCTTTTGAACGTATCGCGGTGAAACCCGATCCGTACATGATGTGCGGTAACGCCGGCTCGAAGCAGAACGGCGCACCGCTGAGCGCGGCCGCAGCGCGTCAGGCAAACGCGAAAAACAATCTCTGCGCGGATGCTTCCGCTCCCATCACCGTGGACTTCGCGATCCTGACTGAAATGCAGGCGCAGGCTCCGGCCAAGTCCACTCTGGCTCACAGCCGGGATTCGCTGCACGCGTTTTTTCCGCTGAACGGAACGAAGATCGGTGAGGGCGACGTGGTGCGCATGCTGGCGTTCATACTGAACGCCCACACTTCCGATTGCGAATCGGGCGAAGACGTGAACTGCGAATCTTCGGGTGTGGCGAACAACGACATGCATATTCCTTTGATGGATCCCACCAAGTTGAATCCCCGAAGCCGGCCGGAGTGCACCAGCGTGATTGCTGAGATGATCCCGCATTTCCGTCCCGCGGCGTGGTCGGTGATCGATATGAAAACCCCGGTGAAGAATCCGGTGCGCGTAACGGGCCAGCTTTTCTATGACGATGCCCACGAGCCTTGCGTGATGGCCGGGGGAAACTTGGTAGGCGAATCGCCGCAAAGAATTTCGCTGTGGGAAATTCATCCGGTGTATGCGATGGATGTCTGCTCCAGCACGGATCCGGCGCAATGCGATGTGACCAGTGACAGCGCCACCGTTTGGACGCCTTATGACCAGTGGGTGGTCCGCAGTTCCAGCCAAACACAAGCTACCGGGCAATCCGAACGCAAGGAGTGCGGACCGAAAGCCGCAGCCGAGCATTGATGGTGTAGTAGCATCGACTAAGTGAAGGACCGCCTCGAGCAGTACTTCCAATTTCGCGAGCTTCAAACCAACTGGCGCACTGAAATCCTGGCGGGGGCCACCACCTTCGTCACCATGGCGTACATCATCTTCGTGAATCCGGCCATTCTGCACGAGACTGGCATGCCGTTGACGGCCGTGGTGGCGGCGACATGCGTTTGCGCAGCGCTGGGCAGTCTGATGATGGGAATTGTGGCGCGCTACCCCATCGCACTCGCGCCAGGGATGGGCCTCAACGCTTATTTCACTTACACGGTAGTGAAGGGGATGGGCGTGCCTTGGGAGACGGCGCTGGGAGCGGTTTTTCTGTCCGGGATTGCATTCTTGATTTTGACCGCGGTGGGATTGCGGCAAATGATTGTGGCGTCCATACCGGTGGAACTGTACGCGGCGGTTGCCGTGGGAATCGGCCTGTTCATCGCACTCATCGGACTTCACAATTCGGGAATTATCACCGCCAGCAAGGAAACGCTGGTGACCATGGGGAATCTGCGAAGTCCGAACACGCTGCTCGCGATCTTCGGATTGATGCTGATTTCTTCGCTTCTGGCGTGGGATATTCGCGGAGCGATCCTGATCGGAATTCTGGGAACAACGGCGGCCGGGATAGCGTTTGGGCTGGTGCGCTTCCAGCCGCAGAGTTACTCGTTCGCAGACATTACCGCGACGGCGTTCCATTTGAATATCCGAGGCGCATTGAGTTACGGGCTGGTAGAGATTGTCTTCGTCTTTTTGTTTGTGGATCTGTTCGATAATATCGGCACGTTGGTCGCGGTGGGTAAGAAGGCGAAGCTGTTCGATGAGGCGAACCGCATTCCCAGGATGAATAAAATTCTGTATTGCGACGCGATGGCCACTGTGATTGGATCGCTGGCGGGGACTTCCACCGTAACCAGCTACGTGGAAAGCGCGGCGGGCGTGGCGGCGGGCGGACGCTCCGGAGTAACGGCCATCGTGACTGGAATTTTGTTTTTGATAGCGCTTTTCGTGGCTCCGCTGGTGGGTGCGATTCCGGCGGCAGCTACCGCTCCGGCGCTGATTGTAGTGGGATCGATGATGATTGTGCATGCGACGGAGATTCCGTGGGGGAATCCGGTGATCGCGATCCCGGCTTTCCTTACCATCGTGACTATTCCACTTACTTTCAGCATTGCTAATGGGTTGGCATTCGGATTCACGGCTTACACTATTTTGAAGATCGCACGCGGCGAGTTCCGAAGCGTACACTGGCTGGTGTATGTGCTCACGGGTTTGTTTATCGCGCGATTTCTGTATTTGGGGAGCTGACATTATGAAGATGCCGAGGCGCTTCGCGCTGGTTCTGACGATATCGTTGCTGCCACTCGCAGCCGCGCCCAAGTTTTCCGTATCGTTCTCACGGGACCAGAGCGCGTCGGCGCTGGATGGCCGGCTGCTGCTGATAGTTTCCACCGATCCTTCGGCTGAACCGCGCATGCAGATCAACAATTCACCGAACACGCAAATGATCTTTGGCATGGACGTGGACGGAGTGCAGCCGGGGCAGGAAATGCTGGTGGATGAACGCGCCTTTGGTTATCCGGTGCGCAGCCTTTCTGAACTGAAGCCGGGGCACTACTACGTGCAAGCGCTGCTGCATCGTTACGAGACCTTCCGTCTCGCTACCGGTTACACGGTGAAGCTGCCGATGGATCGCGGTGAAGGGCAGCATTGGAATCTCGCGCCGGGTAATTTGTATTCGAAGCCGCAGGAGGTGACGGTGGAGGCTGGAAAATCTTCGCCGGTGCGAATCGTGATGGATCAACAGATACCGCCGATTCCGGAGCCCAAAGATACGAAATATGTCCGGCACGTCCGCATCAAGAGCGAGCTGCTGAGCGCATTTTGGGGACGTCCGATGTATCTGGGCGCGCATGTGCTGGCGCCGGAAGGCTTCGACGAACATCCGGAAGCGCATTATCCGCTGGCGGTATTTCACGGGCACTTTCCATCCGACCTCAGCGGGTTTCGCACGGAACCGCCCGATCCGAACTTGAAGCCGGACTATAGCGATCGATTTCATTTGGGCGGCTACAATCGCATCCAGGAGCAAGAAGCTTACGCGTTTTATCAGCAATGGATCTCGCCGAAGTTCCCTCGATTTCTGGTGATCGAGATCCAACACGCCACTCCTTACTACGACGATTCGTACGCCGTGAATTCGGCCAATATGGGACCGTATGGAGACGCGATTGAGACCGAGCTGATTCCTTACATTGAGAAACGTTTTCGAGGAATCGGACAGGGCTGGGCGCGTTTTTTGTACGGCGGATCCACGGGGGGATGGGAAGCGCTGGCGGTCCAGATGTTTTATCCGGAGCATTACAACGGAACTTTTGCGGCGTGTCCGGATCCAGTGGACTTCCGGGCTTACACGGTGGTGGACATATATAAGGATAAGAACGCGTATTTCATGGAGGGTCCGCACAAGCGCGTGGCGCAGCCGGGGATGCGGGACTATTTAGGCCATGTCAGCGCGACGCTCCAGGATTTGAATGATTACGAGCTGGCGCTAGGATCGCAAGGGCGATCGGGAGAACAGTGGGATATCTGGCAGGCGGTATTTTCACCGGTAGGTAAGGATGGGTATCCGGCCGAGATCTGGGACAAGATGACTGGCGAGATTCATCCGGACATCGCGGGTTACTGGCGCGAGCATTACGATCTGAGCTACATCCTGAAACGCGACTGGTCGACGTTGGGGCCGAAGCTGCGGGGGAAGATCCATATTTATGTCGGAAGCGCGGACAATTATTTTCTGAACGACGCGGTGTACTACATAGAAGATTTTCTGAAGGGGACCACCGATCCGCCGTATGAGGGCGAAGTGAAGTACGGCGATCGGGCGGAGCATTGCTGGAACGGCGATCCAGCGCTCGCGAACGCGATCTCGCGTCTGCATTACAACACGCTGTACCTGCCGAAGATTCTGGAGCGAATGGAAAAGACCGCACCGCCGGGCGCGGATCTGACGAGCTGGCGGTATTAGGCGGCGGATGGTGAATCGACTCGGCCTTGCTTGGTTGCTGGCTGGCGCGCTCGGGGCGCAGCCGGTGGCGCGGCACAGTCCGGAGTGGCTGCGCGATGGCGTGATCTATGAGGTGAACACGCGGACGTTTTCTGCTGCCGGCAATTTTCGGGGGGTGACCGAGCAATTGCCACGGCTGAAGGAACTCGGCGTGAATATTTTGTGGTTGATGCCGGTTCATCCTGTGGGGCGGGAGCGGAGCAAGGGAACGCTGGGGAGTCCTTATGCGGTCCGCGACTATTTCGCCATCAATCCCGATTACGGTACGGCGGAGGATTTGCGGCGTTTGGTGACGGAAGCGCACCGCGGCGGGTTCAAAGTGATAATCGACATCGTGGCGAATCATACGGCCTGGGATAGCGTGATGATGAAGACTCCGGCATTTTACAAACACGATGCCGCGGGGAAGATTATTTCGCCCGTGCCGGACTGGGCGGATGTCGCGGGGCTGGATTATGGAAATCCGGAGCTGCGCACTTACATGACGCGCATGCTGGTTTATTGGATCCGTGAATTTGACCTGGATGGTTTTCGCTGCGACGTGGCGGGGATGGTCCCGACGGATTTTTGGGAGCACGCGCGCGCGGAGCTGGAGAAAGTGAAACCGGCGATCATGATGCTGGCTGAGTGGCACTCGCCGGATCTGGTGGCGAAGGCGTTCGATCTGGATTATTCCTGGCCGCTGCACAGCAAGATGACGGACGTGTTCGAGAACGGAACGGCGCCGGCGGCCGATCTTCGAAAGGAATGGGACGAGGAGCGGCGCGTGTATCCAAAGGGTGCGCTGCATCTGAGGTTTTCCGATAATCACGATGAGAAGCGCGCTATTGCACGGTTCGGCGAACGCGGTGCGCTGGCGGCTTCGGCGCTGATGTTTACTCTGGACGGCGTGCCTATGCTTTATAACGGCATGGAGGTTGGCGATACTACTGAGTCGGGCGCGCCGGCATTGTTTGAGCGATTGCCGGTGTTCTGGCAGATTGGGGAGCGGCGTCCGGAGTTTGCGGAGTTTTATCGAATGCTGATTCCGCTGCGGCGGGCGCACGCGGCGCTGCGGCAGGGTGAGACGGAGTGGCTCGGGAACAGCGATCCAGATCGGGTTGTGACTTATGTGCGGCGTGGTGGGGGTGAGGAGTTTCTGGTTGCGATCAACTGTTCGAATCGGGGGTATGGCGGGCGGCTGCAGGTTGCTGGTTCGGATTGGAAGGAAGAAACGCATAGCAAGTCCGGTGGTTCGGTGGCGGAGTTGCAATTAGCCGCTTGGGAGTTTCGGATTTTTCACAGGGTTTATTGAAGAGGCAAGTCGGAGACTTGCCCTACGGGGACGGGGAGGGGGAGAGGCCTAGTTGACTGAGGATGATAACGCGCATGGGGGTGCGGTCAAAACGTAGGCGAATGGTTTTGATTTTGGCGGGGTTGATGGTGAAGGCGGATAACGGGAGATCGATGGTTTGGAAGATCGGCTCCGATTCCTTTTCATAGGCGATTTCATCGAGTTTGGCTAGCTTGGTTAAGCGGACTTTGAACGGCGGTAGGAGAATGCCAAAATGGCTGAGCAGCTGGCGTGAGACGGCACCGTCGGAGGTTTCAATTTCAACCGTAAAATCAGTCGGCTCAGGCTTCTTCTTTTTGTCTTCCTTATCATCGTCCTTGGATTTGTCGCCGGGCTTCTTCCCCGGAGGATCGGCTTTGTCTTCGGTGACGGCCAGCGACATCGTAAGAATGGAGTTCGCTCCGAGACTCCATTCTTTGGCGAGAGTGGCCGGCAGCGATATCGAATACACGGCTACCGGCGCGGACGGTTGGTGATTCCAGCCGAGAAATACGCCGTTGTAACCACGATCACCTTGGCGGTAGGGAATGGGGTCTTCGCGCCAGACAGAAAGATTCTCGCCTCGAATTTGCCCGCCAGGAACCGTGGTGGTGGTGACGTCTGCATCCTCGGAGAAATTGCTGATGACTTTGTAGGACGCGTCCAAATAGCGATTCATGTAGAGTGTGTCGGGGAGCCAGGAGCGAACGCGGCGGTAATCGTGGAACATGGGCAAATACTCGCGGCGATTGTGGAGCGTGGCTTCGAGGAACGCGGAGATGTAGGTTTTGCTGATTTTTCTCTGATCGTTGGGGTCGAGCAGAGGTTTCAGATTCAGAAACCAGCCGAGCGGCTCACCGGCGTCGGACCGCCCCCAAACTGAATTGAACTGGCCGTGATTGGCTCGATAAATGTAGAGTTCGGATTTGAACCAAGGTCCAGGCTCGGTGTAACGAACGTGATCGAACTGGCGGCTGCCATCGAATGAAGATACATCACCGTCGTTGGCGCCTTGGATGGTGAAATAACTCACGTTCTGGATGATGCGCCACTGTCCGGCCGGCTTGTATTGGCCGTCGACGGGTGCGATGGCGACGAGCGACTTGATGGGGAATCGATAGTTGAAGCGGATGGTGGCGTCGTCAGGATAATAGTCGAGCTGGTTGAAGAGCGCGGCGGTGGCTACGGCTTCGCCACCACGGGAGTGTCCCAGGAGGGCGACGTTGTTCATATCCACTTTTTGATAAAACGGATTGCCTGGAGTGCTGTTCCAGGTGCGCCATTGTTTCAGATGTTCGAGCAGCATCCATCCGCGGACGGCCTGCTGTTTGGGAGGATCGTGGAACAGTCCGCTGTTGAGGAAGTTTTCGTCAATCGAAGCCAAAATGAAGCCGCGGCTTGCGAGCAATTCGCCGAGATACTGATAGCCGGGGTCGGAGAAGTCGGCCATGTTGTGGTTGCCGTGAACGATCAGGGCGAGGGGGAAGGGTCCGGGGCCATCGGGATACCAGACGCGGGCATTGAGCGGGAGCTTGTCCATGCCGAAACCCCAGTATCGTTTCCGAAGATTGGCTTTCCAGCCGGTGAAGTCCTTAAAGAAGGGCGAGGCGTCGACCGTTGTGGTTTTGATTGCGACTGAGTGCGCGTATTCAGGGCGGCGAATATCGGTTCCGCTTCCGTAGGTGAGGAACTTGACTGCGTATGGGCCGGGATTGGCGGGGTTGGGAGCGGTGAGCTGGGCGGGCGCGGGCGAGGCGGTTTGCTGGAGCCGCAGGATATCGCCCATTTCGCCTTCGCGTGAGAGAAACATGTAGAGCCAAACGTTCCCAGCTAGCGAAGCGGTGAAAAGCGTGAGTGTGATGATCTTCTTGCTGAGCGCGGCTTCGCGAAAGTGACCGAAGAGGAATGTTGCTATGGTTGCGCCGAGAATGCCTTCGATCAGGGTTACGACCGCTGCAAACGCCGGACCGATGGGGCCGAATGCAAGCGCGATAAATATACAACCGCCGACGATGAATCCCGTGGCGAGGCGTGGGAGCTTGCGAAGTATGGTGAGGAGAAAAGCGATGAGGACCGCGACGAGGGGGATGCCGATGGCGGCGACGGCGAACGCGAACGGGAAATCGATCCAACGGCTGAAGCCGGACTGGAGGTAGATTCCTCCGATGATGGCGGCCCACACAGCGGCAGCGATGACGGCCCAAGCGGCGCCCTTGCGGGCTTCGGGGCCGGGGCGGATGTTGATCCAGGTGCGTCGCCACCAATTGCGAAGTTGGGTCCAGCGGGAGCGGATGCGACCGGGCGGCGCGGGTTGCTCGACGGGGGACACTTCATTAGTTTATCCGATCGTTTCTCGTTTCTCGTTTCTCGTTCCTGACGCATCGGGCGATTCTTGTGTTTCGGTGAGCGTTGTTTGTAAGTGGCTGGAGTGTCGATGGTTGTTGGGACTGTTGGGGGTTTGTGATGCTCGAAATTTCGCGATGCGTCAGGTTTGGGGCTGGGGACTGGGGGCTGGGGACTGGTGAGGCGGTGTGGATTGGAGTGCGAGTTAGCATCTACATGGGTAGATTAACGGCGATGATGTGGGGCTGGATGGCGTGAGGCTGGCAAGTGGTTGGTGGAGAGGTGAAGAAAAATGTTAAAAGGTGGTCAACGGATTTTGTGCACGGTGAGCGTCACGGATTGAGAGCCTTTGGAGGCGAGCGTGAGCTCGGTGGCATCGGAGAAATTTGTCTTAACGAATTCAGGGTCTTGAGCTTCTCCATCGACCAGGCCGGTGAGCGCGGCTAGCTTGTAGTCGCCCGGAGGAAGACCGGAATTGAATTGGAATCGGCCGTCCTGGTCCGACTGCTGAGAGATCAGGATAGGCGGACCGTCCTTAGAAGCCAGGATTACGATGGCGTCGTGTACCGGCTGGTTGTCCTTGTCGACAGTGTTTCCGTTGATTACAGGGCCGTCGGCTCCCAACACGACACGCACCTCTCCACGTCCGGGCCAGACGAGATCGTGCAGGACGTCGTGTCCTTGCTGGGATGCTTCCTTGAGGTAGTAACCCTTAGGCAGGCCCGACAAATGCAAGATGTAATCGTGTACGAGGAGATTCTCCAGTACGAATTCTCCAGAGGCGCGCACGGGCTGCTTGAGATTTTCGCCAAAAAAGTTGGGCCGTTGATTACGGTCGAGTGAAACCACAAGGCCGTCGGGAACAGGATCTTCGGCGCGGGCGCCTTCGATGGTTACCTTGCCTTGCAACGTCATCGGCGGCACGATATGGAGAGTTCCCAGCTCAACGTCGGCTTTTGAAATCGCGAAGTCCATTTCCACCCAGCCCGTAAGCTTGAAGGTCGCTGAGTTTACTTGGGTCCAGGTGTCGGCCGAAACGCGGTACGACCCTGGAGGCAGTTCGCATATTTCAAACTCTTCTCCGAGTTTGACCTTGTCACGTGCCACCCCCGCACCCCAATCGGGCATCAGCTCTTTCAGGAACAAGAAGGCATTCGGTGAAGAGCCGTCGTTTGCGGCCGGTAAGACGGTAGCGCTTATGCAGAAGGTTCCCATGCGATTCAGCACCACATCCACTGCTTCCCGTTGCTCACCCCAGTGAAGGGAGATTGGAGAAGCACCGCTGGGCGTTTCGACGTTGGGGTAGAAGATGTTCCGTACGAGACCTTGGCGCTGGGTTTGTTTTGGCTTTTCCCCGGCTACGGCGGTTGGGCGCTTATGAGGATGGAGGTCCTCAGGAACCACGTTGACGTAATATTGGCCTTCCGCCAGATCCAAAATGCGATACTCGCCCAGATCGTCGGTTTTAGCGTCCCCACCCACCGCGAAGCTTCGCTTGCCGTCGTGGAAGGCGTTCACTAAAGCGACAACCATAACTCCCGGAAGGGGGTTCTTTTCCCCATCTAAGACACGTCCCGATATTACCGCGCCCTTGGTGAGTTGGAAATCGACATGGTCCACCTGCAGTGCAGGGAGGACGCTGATGGATCTCGGTTTTGCATCTCCGGAGCCATCTTTCGCGGCACGTATGGAAAAGTTCCCGGCTCGCAGTCCCTTAAGGGTGTAATGTCCTTTCGCGTCGGTGGAGGCTGATTCGATCCGCTCCGGCCCGTCGGACAAGATGGTGGCTCCTTGAATGGGGCCTTGGTCACTTGTGACGTCGCCCTCCACGGTCCATGGTTGCGGCTTCTGCTGCGCCGGCATGAGGATCGCGAGAATCAATGGCGAAAGTGAGAGAAGAGTCCTCATTTTGTGAGCTTCAAATCCTTCGTGATGGAGCTTCCTTGTTTCATCTCGATCTCGGGTGCTTCGTTCTCCTGCCAGAACAGAGGATCAAGATAGTCATTCGAGCTGATTCTTTGCGTGGCAAGCAGGCGATAGCGGCCGGGGGGAATCTGCTCCAGATTGAATTGTCCCTTGGTGTCGAACGGGGTGGTTCGAACTTCGGCCGTTTCGCCGTCGACAGGTACGAGAATTACCAGGCCGGAAGTAGGGCTCTGTTCGTTGAGAACGGTGACCGTGCCTGTCACGTTGCCGCCACCTGCGCTGACCACGACTAGGAAGTTGACAGGGCCTTCAACCGTGACGATCCGATCCTGCAGCTTCTTACCTTCCATCTGGATTTCTCGCAGGAAACAGCTACCGTCGAAACCTTTCAGCTCGACGCGATAGCGGGCGGCCGGGACGTCGCGAAGGGTAAAACCGCCGGTGGACGTGAGCGCGGCGTTGAACAGACGCGACGCGGGCATGGGATCTAACGGGTGAAGAGTCAGCTTTGCCGCGGCGTAACAGGCTGGCGTGGCGCCAGTTTCGCGATCCGCGAGCACTCTTCCATCGACTGTCGCGACGTCCTTGAGCGGAACAGTGACGTCGCTGATGTCAGTGCTAGCGACCTCAACCCGCGCGGAGCCTTGCCGGGGTTTTATATCTGGAACGGGCGCTTCATTGCCCATAACGACAACTGGTCCCGGCCCAGACGCTACGATTTGATATGAGCCGGGGGGAACGCTGGAGAAGGTGAAACGGCCTTCCACATCCGTATCTACGATTGGCACCTCAATGCTGATTCCTGACGCAGGAATAATGGAAACGGCGGCCCTTCGCCGTGACCAGTTGCCAGGTATGCCTGTGACGTTTCCACTGACCGTGTAGCTTTGCATGGGCGTTAGCGTGAGATTTGTATTGCTGCGAGTCTCACCTGCTCGTAAGGAAAGAAACTCAGCGCGTGCGGGATCGGTGACGCCGGGGAAGAAAATGGCAGAGGCCGCAGTGCCACTTTCTGCGTCGGGAGCTACCTGGACCGTATAACGGCCTGGCGGAAGGGCAAAGAGACGATAGACGCCGCGGTCATCCACCTCCGCGCTTGCGCCTTCGGCCGTGAAGCGGGGGCCGGTCGGGCCGGCTCTTCGTACAATGGCCATTACTTTCGCGCCGCGCGCGGGCGATCCGGACGAATCCAAGACGCGCCCGGAGATGGCGCAGGCCGGGGTTAGCGTCAGCGTCACACCGGGTTCCTTGAAATCGGAGACGGCGACGTTTTTGGGTAGATTCTCCGGCGGAAAAGCATCCACATAGCCGTTCTTTTTGGTGTTCAAGCGGTATCCCGATTTAGGCGGTAGGTCGTCAAATGTAAATTGTCCCTGCCCGTCCGTGGAAGTCTCAGCGAGGATGTCGTCGCCAAGCGAGAGCTGGACGGATACGAAGGGGATTCCGGCCCGGGATTCGCTGTCGATTACGGTTCCGCGCAAGGCGGCTGCGGCGGCGGGGATCGCGGCCACGAGACTTAGGAGAAACGAGAGGAGGATTATTTCCTGTGCCGAGCGGGAGAATCTGTTGAAACTTGATTTGGGCGTATTGCGTTTCGGGCTAGTTTTTTCGCGCATCCCGCATCCGTCCAAACTATTATACCTTCACGGTGTGTAATTCTTCGATTTCTGAGAACAATTCGTTAAAGTTCGTGGGGCGAGGGTGCGATGTGGGGGGGCTTTCTAAATCCCAGGCGTTCACACGAGTNNGTGAACGCGGCACGCAGGAGTGCGTGCGCTACGAGGCTGTGAAAAAATGGCAACAACCGGTCGCTTACGCTCGCGGTCGTCATAGCTTGAAGCGGGGGGTAAATAATTGGTCGGCTTCCGGGGACATTAGGATCCAGAGGGCGTAGATGCCTAGGGCGGTGCCGATTGGGAAATTCAGGAGTTCGAGGATCGCGATGATGGTGCCGATGGAGCGCGTCCAGGGGCGGAAGTTCAGCAGGCCGACACCGAGCGCAATGCAGGGGATCATCAGGATCAACATCAGCAGCATCCAACCTGTGACGAGGTAACCGATCACCGGGCCGTAGGCGGCGCTCGAGGCGGGACCGGCGAAGAGCCCGAAGTAAATGATGGCTGCCAGGCCGCCGAAGCCTCCCACTAGGATGCACGCGAGCCCCAGAGTTTTGACGTGAGAATCCAATTACCAGTCAACCTCGATGGCGTAAGTGGAGGGTCCGCTTTCTGAGTTACTGATTTCGAATACCAGGCGGTAGTGGTTCTTTTCGGTGGGATATTCGACAATTTCGACGCGGCCGCTGCCACTGAGTTTCTTGAGGGCCGGCTTGAGATCGGAGCGGGAGGGAAGCGGGCGCGAGAAGTCGACGCGTTCGCCAGAGATGGGCGCGGCGCCTTGGAACGTTTCCGAGATGGAAGAGCTGCCTTGGATGGTGACGCGTGCGCGGCCATCGACAATGCCCGACCAGAACATGCCACGCGTTGCTTCGATTACGGGCGGCGGTGACTCATTGCCAGAGGAACGCTTCCAGGTCAGGGTGAACGAATATTCGCCCGAGCCGCTTTGCGGATCGTGAATGGAAACGCGGGCCGTATAGTTATTGCGCTCGCGTGGTTGGTCGACCAAATGGATCTCGCCGCGGCCTTCGGCGTCTTCGAGAGTGACCTCGACATCGCGATGAGGAAGGGGGCGCGAGAATTTGTAGTGCTCGTTGGCGGCGGGCGCGCCATGGTCCGAGCTGGAGCTGCAGGTCTTGTTCTGGCAACTAATGATGGCTTCTTCGTCCACACGGCCGCTCCAGGCGAGCTTGTCGGTTCGGCCGGAGCCGCGCTCGAGGGCTTGGCCGGAGGCATCCCAATAGAGGGCGATGGAATAGAATGAGCTGCCGGGCTGGCGGTCCTCGATAGAAACGGCGAGCGTGTATTGGTTTTCGATGCGCGGCTGGTCGATGATGTGGACGAATCCACGGCCTTCCCGGACTTCCAGGCGGGCATCCTGATGAGATTCGGGAAGGCGATCGTAGAAGTGATATTGCTGGCGGACGACGGGTGCACCTTCTTTGATCTGGACGGTGAGATGATCGGCGTGTAGATAAAGGATGTCGATGCCGTCCACTTCGCCTTGCCAGATGAATTGTGCGAGATCCTGGGCGGGGAGAAGCGGGGCGAGGAGCAGGAAGGTGAGGAGTCGCACGGAAACCTCATTGTNNGGGGCTGGGGACTGGGGACTGGCTGTAACGGAGCTTACGGTTAGTTGCGAGTGGGCTGGGGTGAGGTAAAATGTGGGGGACGAATTGTAGCAGTCGAATGTGGTTCGACGTCTTACGTTCGTTGGGGCTCGGAGTCCATGACAGTTACTGGTTCACCCGCACTTCTGCTGGCGACATCGACGAATCAGTTCGTGCATTCGTTTTTTGACGACACCTTCGCGGGCGTGCATCATCTGGAATTTTTCGACTGGGCGCTGCTGGTTCCGTACTTCCTGCTGCTGGTGATTCTTTCCGTGTATGGCTGCCACCGCTACGAGATGATCCGGCGGTACATGAAGCACAAAAAGAACATGCTGGCGGCGCCCCCGTTGAAGTTCGAGAGCCTTCCCAGGATAACGGTGCAGCTTCCGATTTATAACGAGCGCTATGTGGTGGAGAGGCTACTCGAAGAAGTGAGCAAGATGGAGTATCCGAGGGACCTGCTGCAGATCCAGGTGCTGGATGATTCCACCGACGACACGCACCCTTTTACGGAGGGACTGGTTCGCGAATATCAAGCCGCCGGCGTGCCCATCGAATATCTGCATCGAACGAATCGTCACGGTTTCAAAGCAGGGGCCTTGCAGGATGGGATGCGGACGGCGACGGGCGAGCTGATCGCGATTTTTGACGCCGACTTTATTCCGCCGCGCGACTTTCTGACGCGCACCGTGCACTACTTCGCCGATCCAGGGGTGGGAGTGGTGCAGACGCGCTGGAGCTATCTGAACCGGTATTACAGCTTGCTAACGGAAGTGGAAGCGATGCTGCTGGACGGCCACTTTGTGATTGAGCACGGCGCGCGCTGCGGCAGCGGGCTGTTTTTCAATTTCAACGGCACGGCGGGGATCTTGCGCGCCAAGATGATTGAAGACGCGGGCGGCTGGCAGCACGATACGCTGACGGAAGATTCCGATTTGAGCTATCGGGCGCAGCTCAAGGGCTGGCGGTTCATATATGTTCCGAGCATTGACTGCCCGTCGGAGCTGCCGGTGGATACCTATGGATTCCAGGTGCAGCAATCGCGCTGGGCCAAGGGGTTGACGCAGGTTGCAATCAAGCTGCTGCCTCAGATTCTGCGAGCGAAGCTTCCGCTACGAGTAAAACTGGAAGCGTTTTTTCACCTGACGCCGAACATCTCATATCCGCTGATGCTGATTCTATCGGCTCTGATGCTGCCGGTTATGATTGTGCGGTTTTACATGGGATGGTTCCAGATGGTGACCATCGATATGCCGCTGATCATCGCGTCCTTCTGGTCGATTTCGGCGTTCTATTTGATAGCCCAGCAACAGCTTTATCCCAAGAGCTGGAAGCGTTCGCTGCTGCTGATGCCGGCGCTGATGGCGGCCGGAATTGCATTGACAGTGATCAATACCAAGGCGGTGCTGGAGGCGATATTCGGAATAAAGAGCGCATTCGCGCGAACTCCGAAGTACGCGCTGGGGGATCGGAAGATGAAGATTGAACACGCGCGCTACCGGCGGCGCAGCGGCTGGCTACCCTACGCGGAACTGGCGGTGGGTAGCTACTTTGTGTACATGGTGGCGTTCGCGATCCAGACCTGGAACTTCGCGGCTGTGCCATTTCTGCTGCTCTTCGTTGCTGGATACTACTGGGCCGGCTTCAGCACGCTGTACCAGGAGTTGCAAGGCCGGCTGCGGTGGCAGCGGGAGCGGGCGCTGGCTCTCGAGAAGACGGTCGCTTAAGAACCCCGTTTTCTCGTTTCTCGTTTCTCGTTCGGGCCCTTCCGATTTTTACAATACATCTCGCCGCTGGTTTGACATACTTGCGGGATGAGTGAAAACAACCAAACACGAAGTTCTGTGATTTGCGGGCTGCGTTATCGCAATGCGCCCGCTGCTATTGAATGGCTATGCAACGTCCTGGGTTTTGCCCGGCATGCCGTGTATCCCGGGCCGGACGGAACCATTCAGCATGCTGAATTGACGCTGGGGGGCGGGATGATCATGCTGGGGTCAGTTCGGAATGATGAGTCCGCGAGGTATACGAAGCAGCCGGACGAGATCGGCGGGATGGAAACTCGGAGCGAATATCTGGTGGTTCCGGACGCGGATGTGGTGTACAAGCGCGTGAAGGAGTCCGGTGCCGAGATCGTTCTGGAAATCCGAGACCAGAGTTACGGCGGGCGGGATTTCACTTGCCGCGATCCGGAAGGGCGCGTTTGGAGCGTCGGGACGTATGATCCGTGGAAGGCGAAATAGCACCGACTCCCTTACGGTCGCGGTTCGGTTACGCGCGCNNCGATTTTTTTGTGTAGGTAGGCGATTTTGGTTTCGGTGTTGATGGCGGTTTGAAATTCGATGTCAGAGCGGATGCGGTCGCGCGCGCGCTGGCGGTTTTGGCTGGTGAGGACGAACAAGGTCAGGAAGATGGCTTCGAGCGAGACGATTACCGACATGAACTCGAACGGGTAGGGATCGAAGGTTTTCAAGATTCGGACGATGCTGAGGTTGATCAATATCCAAGACGCAAAGAAGAGGGCGTGAAGGAGCATGGATGGCAGGCTGCCGGTGAGGGCGGGTACAGCATCGAGGAGTCGAGTGAGGAGGGTCCCCTGCTCGTCGGCAACATCATTGACGTTGCGTGTGACCGTGTGACGAATTACCTCGTCGGTCTTGCGGAGCCGCCTGGCCGCAACGCTTAGCAGATTGAGTGCGGCGGGTGGATACTGGCGGACGTAATCCAGGAAATGCACACGGTCGATGCGCAACACTTCGACGTCGGAGAGGGCCGCGACCCAGGCGGTGCGCGGGCCGTTATCCANNGCGAGGTTTCGAGAATGATCTTTTCGCCTTCATCATTGCGCAGGAAGATTTCAACTTCGCCGGAGCGGACGATGTAGAGGGCGTTGCCGGGATCGCCGAAGTTGAAAATAGTTTGTCCGGCGGCGTAGCGGAGCAAGTCAATGCGTTCGGCCAGGGCGGCTCGTTCGACATCGCTGAGCTCGCGCAGATGGGCAACTTCGGTGAGAATCGATGGATCCGTGGGCATGGAAC
>PMUN01000370.1 GCA_003166875.1 Bryobacterales bacterium
GATCGATCACGCTTACGGTTCCCGTTGCGGAAGATCCGGTGGCGGGATCGCTGACAATCGCTTGGCCGCTGGATGGCGCTACCGAATCGTGCGCCTCCGCATGCCGTCCACCCCGGTTCGAGACGAATACCCGGCGCGATTGCCGCGCCGCAGCCACGCCGAACGGAGCAGTGCCAACCGGGATCAAGCGCTTCACCCGTTTTTCTTTGGCGTCGATCACGGCGACGGAATCCTTCAAGCTGAGCGCGACGTAGGCCGTGTTCCCGTCCGAGGAGAACGCGATGCCGCAGGGCACCGCATGGCCATCCAACTTGATACGTTCAATGTCTTCCACAGCGCCGGTTTCCGAAAGTTTCACGATCAGTATATTGTCCGGACCGTTTGCGGAGGTTTCGCTGGCCCACACTTCGCGATCTCCAGGCCGAAATGCAATTCCGATGTACGACGTGGCGCGAGACCGGACTTCGCCGACCTCGGCGCCGGAGGCAGCGTCCAACACCAGCACCCCGCGCCAGTTGAGAACAGCCAGCAGATGTTTCCGCGAATCCATGGCGACGTCCACGGGCCGGCCTTTGATCAACGTCTGCTCGCCCCACGGGCGCAACAGTTGATTGGTGGGCAGCAGATAAAATCCGCCGGGCTGCTTGCCGAGAGAGACGGTGCTCTTCAGTAGCGGAAATAGCACCGGCTCAGTTGCGATCAGCGCGGCCGCGGCGAAAACCGAGAAGAGGACGATGGTCTTGCTCCGCATGTTGAAGCCAAAGTACCACAGTTGGGCAGAGCAACGGCTGTAATTTTCCTGTAATCGGCAGTTAGTGGCGCGGACACTCGTATCCACTGGAACCTCACCTCCTTAGCAGTCCTTAGTTTCCTGAAATTCCTGTGGATCATCGTACCAAGCCATGAATTTTCGCCATCGCCGCCGTTCCTCGGTTGCCATGAACCATATTGAAACCACGACGAACAGGCCGAGCGTCCAAGGATAACCCCACATCCGGTAGGTGGGTGCGGGAGCTTACCGTCTATGGAAATAGCCGCGCCATCTCAAGAGTCAATGTGTGAAGAGAGCTTGCCGATATCGCCCAGTGTCATGGTTTGCGCTTCCCGGATGTCTGCCTGGACCGCCTTACGCGCAGCCTCCGGATCAGGGCGGCGAATCGCATCAACAATCGGTTGATGGAAGGCCACGCTGCCGGTTCGCTGAGGACGCGCCGCCCGCAGTTCGACATACATCAGCCTTTCGGTCCGCTCTAGAATCGTAGTCAGGATCTCCAACAGCTCGCGGTTTTGGGTCATCCGGGCGAGCTGAAGGTGGAACTGCGTATTGGTTTGGATGACGCGTTCGCGAAGCCGGACGTGTCGGGACGCGTGAGGGCGGGCGCGGCGGCTAGTGAAGCGAGGGTCTTGACCTCCGCCGCGCTGGAACGAAGCGCAGCCAGTTCCGCGATGATCCCTTCCATAAGAATGCGCGCCTCAAACAGATCGCGTACCGCGTGGAAACTCATCTCCGGGATCAGGTAGCCGTGCCGCGGAAGCACCTCCAGGAGGCCTTCATGATGCAGCCGATTGCCAAGCTTCACGATAGGGAGTGCGGCCGATGGCGAAGGATCGGGTGATCTCGGATTCCACCAGAAACTGACCTTCGGCCGACTGGCCGCGCACGATGGGGGTCTTGAGCGCCTGGTAGGCTTTCTCTGTCTGAGTAATTTTGCGGCGCGCCGGGCTCTTGGGTGCGGAGTTTCTATGCAAGCTGAAAGTATACTTTCTCCCGCGCCAGGGAAACAATATTGGACAGCCGGAGATTAGACAGCAGGAGACAATGCTCGAACCAGCGCGTGTGGCGAATGCGGCGCCGAGGAATCGCGCGTACCCAAAATTGCGCGCTGCCCGGAAGTGGCTTCGATGCCGGTTCTCCGGATTCGCTACCGCTCAGGCCGCATGATCGGCGTCGCAATGTCCTCCGCCTGTTCGGTATCGCCGTCCACGGGACCGTGCCAGATGGAACCGCCATACGTACAGACATAAATCATGCCGGGATTCTGGGGATCGAGGAACACTCGCTGGCCCCACTTGAAGTTGTATCCGGTGACGCGACTCCACGTTTCACCCCAATTGACGGACTTCCAGACTGAAGATTCGAAGCCCGTCGCGTACAACAAACCCGGTTTCCGCGGATCGACTGTAACGTCAAAAACATGCTGATCTTTTTCAAGCACGTTCTTCCAACTCTTGCCGGCATCGGTTGAAACAAAAATGCCACCTCCCGTGTCGCCCGCACCGCCCGGACGTCCCCATGCGGCCAGGTAAAGCCGGTTCGGATCCTCCGGATCAATGGCCATGCCGTTCGGCGCATTCGATCCCACCGGCAACGGGATCCTCTGCCAATGCTCGGCTCCATCCGGCGAACGATAGAGAGCGCCGTCGAGCGGAGTCCCAATGCTCGCATCGCCGGCGCGCCGCGCGACCAGCAGGTATAGTTGGCCATGGGAATCCTGAACCATTCGCCACGCGAAAGGCTCAGATCCATCGATGCCGGAATTCTTCAAAGTCCAGTGCCGCCCGCCATCGGTCGACTTATAGACGCCTTGCCCGAAAGCGCAGACGTAGAGTGTGCGCGCATCCGCCGGACTCTTGGGATCAAGCAGGATGTGAGTCGGCGCGGTTTGAGGCATACCTTCGACGCTTGCTTTCCAAGTCCGCCCGCCGTCTTCGCTGAGCACGATGCCGCCGCGGAAACTCTTCACTTCCGAGCCTCTCCACATCTTCGGCCGCGGAAGATCGTGAGTGCCGCTCATCGCCGCCCAGATGCGTCCCTGGACTTCGGGGTCGAATACGGCCCAGTATCCGGTGTTTTCCCACTCGCGGGGAATGCCCCGGCTGGTGGCTTCTTTCCACGATTGTCCGCTTCCACGGCTTTCGAACAGGCCCATGTCGGAGAAGCCCACGAACCAATGGCTCACATCGAACGGATCGAAGAAAATGCCGAACGTAGTCAGGACATCGAGACCGGTGGTGCTGGTCGATCCATCCTCCAACTGGTGGCTGTACACGCCTTGCCAGATCTTGCCGCCGTCTTTTGTTCGCATCGTCCGGCCAAAGTCGGTTCCGAAGCAGATGTCGGGATCGACCGGAGAGACGCCGAGCGCGAAGGGATTCTCTCCCCAGCCGGGTCCGTACCGTCGAGTCAACCAATCGTCCTTTACGTTCGGCGCGGCGACCGTATCCGTATCGCGCCAGACCATTTGCCAGCTTTGTCCCATATCCACCGTCTTAGCGACACCCATGTTCCGGTCGGCTGGCTTCAAGGAACTGGTGCGATCGCGAAACGACAGGTACGCGGTCTCGGGATATTCGAGGCTGGTGCCCACGGCGCGGAGCTCCAGCTTCGCCGTCCCTTTCGGTGCGATTGAAAGAAAATCGATTGGAATCGTCTGCCACGCTGCCCCGCCGTCGACGGAAACAAACAGGCCCGTGACGCCCGTATCGCCGCCGCGCCAGTTCATGCCGGAGACTGCGTAGAACACCGGCTTCTTTCCGCCACCGGGAAATCCTCCCGAGATATCGAGGAACCGCTTCACGCCATCAGGGCCCTTCTGGTTGCGCCATCCGCCGTTCTCGAAAACTCCCACAGTGGATGCCTCGGCAACGTACACCGTCCGATTGCCTTTGGGCGATTCGGCGTCGACGTAGATTCTTGCGCCCGGCGAAGGCAACTCCGCCAAGCTTTGCCACGTCTTTCCCCAGTCGGCAGAACGATACAAGTTGGCCTTCTTCTCTTTGGAAATGGCCGCGAACAGAACTTTGGAATCGGCCGGATCCACCGCCAGCGCGTCAACTGTCGCATGCGACCCCGCGCGCGATTGAATCCGCTCATCGCCATGGTCGCCGGATATCACAACCGAGGCGACATCGCTCGGAGCCGGATAGACGAGATCCCAGGTGTTCCCCTTGTCGCTGCTGCGGTAGAGCCCTTCGGTAGCGGCGTACAGGATCTTGCTGTCGAGCGGATCAGCCACGAAGAACCGCACTACACCTCTCAGGTTGAACATCCGCCACGACCCTCCGCCGTCGGTGCTGATGTACGACCCGGTCATGTCGCAATTGACCAAAACCAAACTAGGGTCGACCGCGCTGAGCGTCGGATTGAATTGAGCTCCGCCTCCGCCCGGTCCCAGAACCTTCCAGGCATTCCGGCGAGGGGCCGCGAATGCGCCGTCTTGCCCGAAGGCGAACTGCGGCGCCAGCAGGCCAATGCCGGCGAGTGCAATGACGAGTCCCTTGCTCAATGTGGTTTCTCCTGTACGGTGACGGGGCCCAGCGTGTACCAGCCTTCGGCGTCGATGCCTTCGATGGCCAGTTTGATTTTCGGCTTGGCAGTCTGGGGATCTAACATGCCGATCTGGACCTCATACTTGCCGGCGGGCATGCCGGCCGGTAGGAAGACAGCGTCGTCATATACGACGTCTCCTGGCAGCCAGGTCCGTATGTCCGCTTCTGTGACCAGCACCTCGCTGCCCCGTTCCCCCCGCAATCGCAAGGCGAGCGGGAATTTGTGATACGGCGGCGCGACGCCTTTGTTCTCCCACCAGGTAGCGAACGTCAGCGTGCCGCCTGCCGCCACGGTGTCTGGATAGGCGAACCTGCGGAGCACGAAGCGATACCCCATACGATTCAGCCAGCGTTTCACCTGCGGCGTCCACTCGCCGGGAACCGCCGAGGACTTGTTGTTGAATGTCGAAATGTGCCACTTCAGCGATTGCTCGATGATGTAGTCCACATCCCACCCGCGATTCTTCCAATCCTGCATGACCCCGCACGCCTCCAGGCTCACTGGTCCTTCACGCCAGGCTTCGGTGAGTCCGAAATTGACGATGTCCTCGGGATAGGCGTCGAACATGTGGCACCAGCGGCTTCCTGAGATACAGCGCATATCGCCGAGACAATCGGCGCGCCAGCCGGTCGGGCGCTTGGAAAGAGCGTACATATTGGTCCGGCGATCGGTGGGCTGCATCATCAGCGGAGTCTTGGGGAACGCCAGCAGGTAGCTCGCGACCAGCGCCCGCATGGTCCCCTCGCTCAGCATATCGGTGTGCTCACCTTCTCCCCAATAGCCGACGATCGAGACGTCCACCGCGTCGAGGTCGGGGTGCCCGTCGTAACGCGCGCCCAACGCACGAACCATGTTCGTCCAATGCTTGATGTAGCGGGGGTCCTCCGGATCGGTCCGCCATTTGTCGGGGAACGACTTTCCGGTCTCATCCCCGGCCATCTGGCGGTACCAGGCGGGAACATCTTCGGTCTTTGCGTCGGGTCCATAGGGCGCGATGCGCAACATCAGCGACTGGCCCCGTTCGTGGGCCGTTCGCAGAGCATCGTCCAGCATCTTCCAGTTGTACTGGCCCATTTCCGGCTCCACGTATTTCCAGTACACGCGGAAGTAGGCGACCGTCGTCATCGGCTGTCCCGCGACTTCCAGCTTGCCTCGAAACGGGAAGGCTTCAATGGGATGCCCCTCGGTCCACTTCGTACCAGGATTGAGCGGATCGCCGTTGAAGCGATTCAGAGTCGTAAAGCCGATGCCAGGATTCGTAAGGACCGCGTCGATCTCCTTGGGCCGCACGACCTTGGTAGCCTGAGCGGGCAGGAGCGAAGCAAGAGCAAGCGCGAGAAATGTGATTCTTGTCATCGTGAACGTCCCGCAACGGGAACAGGGTTTGGGATGTCTTCCGGCACTTCAGGGCCAGGCTGTGCCGGGCCGTGCCAGACGCTCCCGCCGTATGTCGTGATGTAGATCATTTGAGGATTGACGGGATCGATCACCACCCGGTGGCCCCATTTGAAGGTGTAGCCGCGAATGCGATTCCATGTTACGCCGGCATCCCCGGAACGCCAGGCTCCCGCATCGAAGCCGCAAATGTAGAGCACCTGTGGATTCCGGGGGTCGATCGTGACATCGTATACGTGCTGTGATTCCTGGAACAGTGGCTTCCAGTTGGCGCCCGCATCGATACTCAGGTACACTCCTCCGCCGATATCCACGTCGGGCCGGCCCTGGCCCCAGGCCGCGAGGTACATCCGGCGGTTGTCGCGCGGATCGATAGTAAGCGCCGACGGACCGTTGACATCCCGGGGCAACGCCATCTTCTCCCAGTGCTCGGCGCCGTCGCGGGACCGGTACAACGCGCCATCGCCGCCTTGGCCATAGTCGCCGTCGCTGCGGCGCGCGACGACCAGGTAGAGCGTCCCATCGCCCGCGCGCGTCAGCCTCCAGGCGAACGGTTTCTCGTCAGAAATTCCCGCGTTCTTCAATGCCCAACTCTTGCCTCCGTCCACCGATTTGTAGACGCCGCGCCCGTAGCCGGTGGCATACAAGGTTCGCGAATCAACAGGGCTGGACGGATCGAGCAGCACATGGGTGACAGCAGCCGGCGGCATGCCTGTGCCCGCGGGCCGCCAAGTCTTGCCGCCGTCGGTCGACATTCCAACACCGCCGGTGAACGTCAGAGGATCGCGGTGGCGCCACATCTTGGGACGAGGCAGATCGTGGACTCCGCTGAACGCTCCCCACAGCCGGTCCTTGACTTTCGGATCGAAGACCACCCAGTACGTCGTATTCCGCCAATCGAGCGGGATGCCCTTGGTGGCGCCAGCCCAGGAGAGACCGCCATCGTGGGTCTGGAAGGCGCCGATATCGGTGTAGCTGATGATCCAGTGTTTGGAGTCGAACGGATCGACGTGCAGACCGTAGTTCGTGGTCACATCCAGCCCGCGCGTCGTCCAGGAATCCGCGGACATTCGGACGGAATTGACGGTTTCCCACGTCTTGCCGCCGTCCAGCGTCCGATACGTTCGGAAAAGATCGGTCGCGTAGCAAATGTTCGGATCGGTAGGCGCCACACCCAGGCTCCAGGGTTTGTCAAAGAAGACATCCTCGCCGCCTTCCATCGAACGCTCCTCGATCCAGGAAGGGGTCAGATTCTTCGAAGGCTGAGTCGATTCACGGTGGACGATGATCCAAGTACGGCCGCCATCGATGGTCTTGCTGATTCCCTTGAACAGGTTTTCCGGACCTTCGGCCAACTTGAGACCATGAAACCCCGCATAGGCTACGCGACCGTTCCCGGCGGAGGTGGCAATTGCCTCAAACCCTCCCGACGGCGGGCGATTCGAGAGGCGCCAACTGGCGCCTGCATCTTCGGAAACATGAATTTCGCCTTGCTTCGATGTTGCATATATGAAGCTCCCGCTGGCGCTGGCTCCGAGGATCGAAGATGGCATCGTGCCGGCCGTGCTCCAGCTCTTTCTTGCGTACCGATAGACATGTTGGTTCCCGATCACCGCTACGCCGTCATCAGGCGTCACCGCCAACGTCAGGATGCGTTCGCCCGGGAACTCGCGCTCGCGCGACCACGTCTGGCCGCGATCCGCAGATGAGTAGAGCAATGACGAGTAGAGCAATGCAGCGTCGGATGCTCTCCTTCCGGAAAAGGCGACCCAAATCCGCGAATCGTTCGGCCCGGCCAGAATGTTCGAAATCGCGCGGCCGGCGGGAAAGCTCTTGTCCCGGGTGGTCAAGGCGAAGTCCGCGTGGTCGCCGTTCTGGTGCTCGATCGTGGTCTTAGGATCGGGAAAGACCATGCTCCAGCTGCGCCCGGTGTCTTCGCTGCGCCACAGCGCCTCGTTACCGGCGTAGATCACTTTCGGATTCCGGGGATCGAACGCCAACGTCCGAACCACGCCGCGGAGATTGAACATCCGCCACGATCTGGCGCCGTCGAGCGTGATGTAGGCGCCGGTCATGTCGCAATGTTCGACCACAATCCCTGGGTCGTGCGGACTGATGGTGGGGTCGATCATCGTTCCGCCGCCGCCGGGGCCAATGATAGTCCAGGGGTCGAAGCGGGCGGCGGGCCCCAGGTTGCCGGCTGCCAGTGCGGCCATAGCAGCGATCGAAATCAACAGTCCTCTTCGATTCATCTGCTATCACCCGTTGCGGCTGCCAGAGCCTGCCTCCATACCGGCTCCATGGCGTCGGCCATCCGGAAGAATCCGAGATCGGTGGGATGAGTGCCGTCCACCGTCGCTTCGCCGTCGTCGCCGAGCAGGCTCGCGCCGGGGATGTAGAAAAGTTTCTGGACTCCGTTGGCGATCAACTCTTGGTAGGCTGCCTCGAGCGCCGCGTTCTTCGACGCGGCGCTATCCCTGCGTTCCGCCACATAGCGGCTACCCTGATACACGATGTTTTCCACCAGCACGATCGGCGTTTGCGGCTGGGCTTCGCGCAGCAGTTTGACGAACGGGACGGCCCGCTGCTTCACTTGCGCGGCATCCATATTCGGCAGGCAGTCAAGCACGAAGACGGCAACATCCAGTTCCTTGAGAAATCGCCCGACTTCGATCTCCATCGGCCCATTGCCGGAGAAACCCAGATTGATGACCGAACGATCCAGGCGCCGCCCCAGGATCGCCGTGTACGCCATCCCCGGGCGCGAAGCGTCTCCGCCCTCGGTAATCGACGTGCCGTAGACTGCAATCGGCTTCTGACGCCGTTCCGCCGATTTCGATAGGGACATCGAAGCGGGGATTCCGATCTCCACCGACTCGACGCCGTTGTAGAGAGGGAGGTAGAGCAGGAATTCATGCCAGCCTGGATTCAGCCCGGCTACAATCTCACGCGTGTTGGTCCCGTATTGAGTAGGAGCGGCGTGTCCGACCCATTCCCAACCGCTGCGGCCGTTGCGGATGTAAAGATCGAGCCCGCTCATGCCTCCAGCAGACATGTCGTTCAAGCCCAGCCGTTCCATTCGCAAACTCCACCGGACCTTGATCGCCGCCGAGTCGGTCATGAAACGCGCGCATAGGCCGGCTGAGCGCTGTCCGATGTTCCACACCGGTTCGCGAACCACTCCTTTCGCGCGGCTGGGCAGACGGTCGTAGAAGTGTTCCGTGTCCTGCCAGCCCTTGCCTTCAATATCCACCTGGCGGATGTCGTACCAGAGCGTGTCATCCGCGGGCGTCGGGATGGCCACAGCCTTATCCACCGGTTGCCTGGCCTGACCAGCGGCTGGAGTCTGGAAGGCGAGGGCTGACACAACCAGCGCGCCAGCGCACTCACGGATGCGGGAACCGAGGTTCATGAAAATACAATAGCAAGAAAAACAAAGAACTAGAAAGAAAAACCAAGCTTTAGATTGCGTCTTGCAGGCCTTGGGGTTTCGTTTACCAGCACGAGGCAAGGCGGCTGCGGAGTCGCATGATATGATCGGGGCGTGATCCGCCGCAACAACTACGTACTGGTGGTTCTGGACAGTTGCCGGTACGACTCATTCATCAAGGCACGGCCAAAGGCATTGCGGAAGCTCGGACAGGTCGAGCGGCGTTGGTCCTACGCCTCCTGGACCGCTCCCTCCCACTACAACCTGCTGATGGGACTGATGCCGCATCTAAGCCCCACGCACGTCTTCGCGTCGGAGTATTACAAGCGGGACTTTCTGAAGTTCAACGAGCGCCTGGGTTGCACCAACATCGAATTCAAGGCCTTGGTGCCGAGGCTCTATCTGCCGCCGTTCCTGAAGGAAACGTTGGGCTACTCGACGCATGCAATGGTTTCCCTTCCCGTGCTGAACCCCAAGACGCCGATCAATGTAGGATTCGACTCCTTCCGCCTCATGGAAAAGCACAACGATATGCGGGCGATGGTGCACGCCATGAAGTTCTCCGAAGAGAAACCGTCCTTCTACCTGTTGAATGTGGGGGAGACGCATTATCCTTACGCTCTGCCCGGTGAACCTGAGGAGAGTTGGCCGCGGATCCACGGTGTGCATGGCGTCTTCAAGCATATGGACGACCTGCTTGTCGGAGGTAAGCTGGTACGGAGAAAAGGAAAATTCTTCGATGAGGCGCAGCTTCGGGCTTTGCGCCACAGGCAGGTCAAGGCCGTGAAATATCTCGATACGGTGATCGAGGAGATGTTCGATCTGCTCCCACCGAACACCTACGTCACCATCACCTCGGATCACGGCGAGTTGTTCGGAGAAGAAGGATATTTTGGACACGGCCCCATCGTTCACGAGAAGGTGCTTGAAGTTCCGTTCGTCGAGGGCAAACTGAGGTGAATCTGCCGCCTATTCCGTTCGCCTATATCGGACCCGGTGCGGGATTCGCGTTTCTGGGTTCGTTTCTGACGCTGATCATCGGTCTGCTGATGGGTGCGTTGTCTGTGGTGGTGTGGCCGTTCCGCTCGATTTGGAGATGGCTTCGCCGGCGAAACACCAATCGCCGGCCGAGTGTTCGCAAAGTAATCGTGCTCGGGCTGGACGGCCTCGATCCGGTGATCGCTGAGCGGATGATGCAGGAAGGCAAGCTGCCGCATCTGGCCGCGCTTCGCGAACGCGGCTGTTATCAGCGGTTGCGGACCACGTTTCCGGCGCTCTCTCCCGTAGCGTGGTCGACTTTCGCGACGGGGTCGAATCCAGCCAAGCACAATATATTCGACTTCATCGACCGCGATCTGCGGACGTACCTTCCGCAGCTCTCCTCCGCCCACGTCGGCAAGCCGCGAAGGATTTGGAAAGTAGGCCGCTTCCGCATCCCCCTCAGCCGGACTCCGGTCGACTTCCGCCGCAAGAGCCGGGCCTTCTGGAGCATACTCGCGGAACTGGGCGTCGACTGCACCATTCTTCGCGTCCCCGTCACCTTTCCTCCTGAGGATTTCGCGGGCCGGATGCTCTCCGGCATGTCCGCGCCCGACCTGCGGGGAACGCAGGGCAGCTTTTCCCAGTTCACGACGCGCACCACGGAGGTTCGCTACGAGAGCGGTAGCCGCTATCCGCTGCGGCCGAACGGAGAGTGGCTGGAAGCAGACATCGAAGGGCCGGGCGACACCTTCGAGCAGAGCGGACGGCCGCTCACCATCCCGTTGCGAGTGCGCGTCACGTCATCGGACCAAATGGAGTTGGAGGTCGCCGGTGTGTCTCATCCGCTGCGCCCAGGAGAGTACACGTCCTGGATTCCGCTCGAGTTCAGATCCGCTCTCGGACCGAAAGCATACGGACTGGCGCGGTTCATGGTGACCGAGACCACGCCCCACGTCTCGCTCTACATGACGCCCATTCAACTCGACCCGGAGCGGCCGGCGCTACCCATCAGCCATCCGCCGTATTATGCGGCGTATCTGGCCGGTCTGATCGGGCCGTTTGCGACCACCGGCTTGTGCGAAGACACCTGGGCGCTGAACGAACGCGTCATCGATGAGGACGGCTTCCTGAAACAGGCGTGGGACATTTTTGAGGAGCGGCGGTCGATCTTCCTTTCGGCGCTTGAAACGGCGCGCCGGGGCGTGGTGGCGTGCGTATTCGACACCAGCGACCGCCTGCAGCATATGTTTTATAGCCAAATGGGCCAGCGGGGAGGTCCGCACAGCGGCGTTATTGAGGAGATGTACCAGCGCATGGACGCTTTGGCCGGTGAGACGTTGCGATTTGTGGACGATCAGACCGCGTTGTTAGTCTTGTCCGATCACGGTTTCCGCTCGTTCCGCCGTTCGGTGCACATCAATTCGTGGCTGCACCAGAATAACTACCTGGTGTTTCGCGAGCCGCTCGCGAAAGACGGCATTCCGCAGCCCTATTTCGCGAATGTGGATTGGACCAAAACGCGCGCCTATGCGCTCGGCCTGTCGGGTTTGTATCTGAATCTCCGCGGCCGCGAGGCGCAAGGGATCGTGGAGGCGAAAGATGCCGAGGCGCTCTGCGGCGAGATCGCTTCCGGCCTGCGGGCGTTGCGCGACGAAGACGGTCAGTCGCCGGTCACGAATGTCTATCCAACCGCGTCGCTATACCGCGGCCCATACCTCGACGCTGCTCCGGATTTGATCGTCGGCTACGGGGATGGTTATCGCATTTCGTGGGAATCGGCCATCGGCCAAGTAACGCACTGCGTCGTCGAGGACAACCCCAAGTGCTGGAGCGGCGACCACTGCATCGATCCGGTGCTGGTGCCCGGAGTCCTATTTTCGAACCTGCGATTTCAGAGCGCCAACCCCGGCATCGAGGATCTCGCGCCCACGATCCTCAATCTGTTCGGCGTACCATGTCCGGAGTGGATGGACGGGCGCGCCTTCACAATGTAACCCGCAGCCTTCGGCGCAACGCGAGCGCGGCCACGGTTGAGATCAGCGTGAACCATACGGCCCAGTGGAAGGAAATGCCGAGCAGGGGCACCTCGGCCCGTGGGTAGCGGGCCTCCACCCACTCGACGGGACCGGCCGAGGTGGTCCGCTCCCTCAAATAGTGCCAACCCCTCCGCGCTTCGATCTTGTGGACTAAGATCGCACCTCCGGCCTTCACCAGCACGTCGCCCGATCCCGCCTGGCGAACTCCGAGACGCCAGCTCACTTCTCCTTGAGCGACAGCATGAACGGCGGGTGTCTCGACCGCGAGCCATTCCGGCACGATCAGCTGGACGCCGGACGTGTCGCCAGCCACGCGGGCGGTCAACACCACCGCGTCGCCCGGCCCGAGCGGAGCGCGTCCCCATAAGGCGTCGAGATGATCCCAGGCGAAGAACAGCGGGACGGCGACCGCCAGGAATGGCGGCACCAGCAGCGCCATATATCGCAGGTTCCAGGCAATCAGACGTCCCTCGGAGCGCAGCAGCACGGCCGGATCGTCGGCAAACAAGCGCATGGCGAGCAGGTGCGCGCGAACCCTCCGCCGGGCCGCCGCGAGCGCCCGCTGGTTCGAGGTGACTTTGAAAATCAAAAGGATCAGAATTCCGGCGGCGATGCTGAAGGCGGCCAATGTCAGGAATGCCATTTTGCCGCTAGTCGATGTATCCCAGACCTTTGAGCTTCTTGACGATTTCCTCGTCGCTCTGCGCATCCTCGAGCTTGGCGAGTTCGCGTTCGATGATGTGTTCGACGAATTCCTGCGGCGAGCTGTACCCTCCGGCTTTGGCGCAGCGCTCGACCCGCTGCAGCAGGTCCTTTTTCAGTTTGATGGTTCCGTTAAACATGACTCACCGTTACTCGAAATCTTCACTGCAACTGGGCCAATGCCGCGCGAACCTTGGGGATCACCGTATGGTACTGCCGCGGCGATGCCTTGGCCAGGAACTGTTGAAAGGCCGCTCTCGCACGCGGCCGGTCGCCCGCAATCTGGTAAAGGAGGCCGAGATTGAGTTGCGCCTCCACCAGATCCGGATCGAGCGCGACTGCCTTCTCGAAATATCCTCGAGCGGCTGTGCCGTCCTGGCGCTGGATAGCCAGCACACCGAGCCCATTTTGCGCGGCGGCGCTGGATGGATCGATGGCCACAATACCTTTGAAAAGACGTTCGGCATCCCGCTCGCGGCCTTGCTCGAGGTAAACAGTGGCCAAGTTCGCCTGGCTGGCTACATCGGCGGGATTGATTTGTATGGATTTCTCGTACTCCGGAACGGCCTCGGCTTTCTTGCCGGCCCGCACCAGCAGATCGGCCAGACGCGAATGCAGGCGGCCGTTCTCGATGCCGGTGGCGATGGCCGAGCGATACACTCGCATGGCATCGTCATAGCGGCCGGACCGTTCCAGTCTCGCACCCAGGGAGTAGTAGATGAGAGGATTGGTGGGATCGATGCGAAGCGCTTCCGACAACTTGCCGATCCGTTGCGACTCGGTCAGGTTGTAGGCGGGTTGTTCCGCCGAGTCAATCAGCTTCAGCACCGCCACGCGATCCTTGGGGTCGATGCCCTCGCCGTCGAGGCGGTAGGAACGCGGCGAAAATCCGGATGTGTAGCCGAGAGATTTCAATTGCGCCAAGGTCCGCTCGTCGAGCGGGGTGGTCTCGACCTTTTCCTGGCCGGACGACCGGCTCACCGCGGCCAGCTGCGCCTCGAACTTGCGGACCTCGGCGGAATGCTCCGCCACGACGTTCGTGGCCTCGGAAGGATCGTGGCGGAGGTCGTACAGCTCCGGCTTCGGCGCACGGATGTACTTCCATTGATTGGTGCGGATGGCGCGAAGCTCGGCCCAACCCAAAGCGATCTTCGGATACAGGGTTTCAGCGTATGAGACGTCCGTCTCAGCTTCCTGGCCCTTCAAGAGCGGAACCAGACTGACACCGTCTAGGCCTGCGGGCGCGGCGCTGCCCACCAGATCGAGGACGGTCGGCAGGACATCGATGGTCCGTGCCTGCGGCTTCACACGAAGCCTGGCGGGAACGCCCGGTCCGGAGAGAACGAATGCAATTCGTAAGGTGGAGTCGTAGAGGAACACGCCGTGCGAATACTCACCGTGTTCGCCCAGGCTCTCGCCGTGATCGGAGAGCAGGGCCAGGATGGTCTTTTCGGCCGGCGATTTCCGTCGAATGTGCTCCATCAGGCGGCCGAGTTCGGAATCGGCGTAGGCGATTTCGCCGTCGTAAGGACGGTCTTTGTAGCGTTCACGAAAAGGAGAAGGTGGATCGTAGGGCGTGTGGGGGTCGTAGAGATGCACCCAAAGGAAGAAAGGTTTGGCGCCGCGCTGATCGACCCATTGCACGGCCTTGTCGACAGTTCCCGCCGCCCGCCGTTCGGCATCCTCGAGCAGTTCCTGGCCCGTGCCGGCGCGGCCAAATTGATCGTCGTAGACGTCGAAGCCGTGATCGAATCCGAAACGTTTTTTGAGTACCGCCGAGCTGACAAAGGCGCCCGTGTCCCAACCCTGATCGTGCAGGATGCTTGCCAGGGAAGGTATGGATGGCGACAGAATGAATCCGCCCGTGTCCCGCACTTTGTGAGCAGGCGGATTGAGGCCGGTGAAGATACTGGCGTGGGACGGCGGCGTTAACGGCGTCTGGGTGACGGCGTTTTCAAACAGGGTGCCTGTTTCGGCGATCCGGTCGATGGTCGCACTTTCGATCTGTTTGTAGCCGTAGCAACCCAGATGATCCGGCCGCAGCGTGTCAACCGTGATGACGACTACGTTGAACGGGTGGAGCAAGGGGGCGGACTTCTCATGAGACCGCTGGCAGGACGCCGCGGAGCCAAGCGCCAACAGGCACAGCCACAGCGCCTTTCGACCATCTGGCCAATGAGGAACCATCGATTCAGGATACATTCAATCCTTTTGAATCCGCACAACGGCAGGAAAGCAGAAAAGCGCAACGGAGACCGCCGCATGCGGATCCCCGTTGCGCCGAAAGCACCGTAGCAGTGGCGTTAGGCCGTAGCAGTGCGTTAGGCCGTAGCAGTGCGTTAGAAGGTTAGCCTGGCCTCCATTTGAATCGCGCGAGGGCCCTGTTGGACATCGATGATCTGGCCAAACTGTGGGTCTCCGACGGTGGTGACCGGGTCACCCAGGCCAGTCCGGTTAAACGCGTTGAACCAATCGCTCCGGATCTCTAGGAAGCGCTTCTCCCCGAACGGAAAGCGTTTGAACAGGCCAAAGTTCTCCGATGGTTGGAACGGTCCACGCAGATTCCCGAAGTTTCGGGGCGCGGTACCCAGACTCAAAATGACACCGTTCGCAGTCATCGGCGGATTGGTAAACGCGGCTGGATTGAGGTATTGGATGCCGACGCCCCCGGCGACGTTGAGGCTGCCGGTCATGGGAACGGTCAGCGGCACTCCGGTCAATACATTGGCGCGAACCGCGCCGTTGAACAGATACGAACTGGTGTCGATGCTGGTGCCGATCGACAACGGATCGCCGGATTGGTATTGCTGGTTGGCGGTAAGCGTCCAGCCGCCGAAGACCTGGTTGAGGAAGCCACCATGGTTCACCCACCTGCGGCCTTTGCCGAACGGTAATTCCGCAATCCAGGTCAACTTCAAACTCTGCGGATGGTCGAACGCCGCCACCGATTTCTCGAGCGAACGGTTGTATACGTCCTGCGACGATCCGCCGTAGTAGATGTTGGCGCTATCCGTATTGGTGAGTGTCTTCTGGAACGCGTAGGCCACCAGGAAGCCGAGGCCCTTGGTGAGACGATGCGAAACCACAACCTGGGCGGCGTTATAGCTGGAGCTGCCAAAGTGAGGGAATTGGAACGCCACTCCACCTCCGGCATACTGCGGAAATGGCAACAATGCCTGAGCCACCGTGCCGGTGAAGCCGGCGTAAGGCAGCTTGATCCCGGGGTGAAGGCTGATGTCGTCGAGCAGCGTGTCGCCCAAGGCCAGATATTTGGGATTGAGCTGGTTCATGTTTGCAAAATTGCCCGCGTCCAACCGGTAACCCTTATTCCCGACGTAGTTGGCCGACAGGATGGTGCTTCCAGTGATCAGGTATTGGAAGCCGAATGTATAGTTTTGCGCATAGGACTGACGAGCCGAGTCCTTCGGTTGATAGCTGATGCCCTGTCCGTTCAGCAGCGTCGGATCCTTGTCCGGCAGGGTGAAACTATAGGCGGGGTACCCGGCATCCCAATTGAACACAGGATTGCGCGTTGAGGTGGCGAAGTTGTTGGTGCCCGTGTAGCCGGCGATGGTTGCGAGACCAAAGGCGTTGGCGATGGGAGGGGTGTACATCAGGCCGTAGCCTCCGCGCAGGACCAACTTAGAAGAGATGGCGTAAGCGAAACCGAGACGAGGACCGAGCTCACCCCAGACGGTGTTCTGGAATGATTTTCGATTGAGATCGCTAAGGAAGACCAAGGCCCCTGGATAGCCCCCGGCTCCGGGGTTGGCAACCGTGGGATCCAGCCCCGATGAATAGCCGTGCGTCTCATATAGGCCGCCGACGATATCCCAGCGCAAGCCGATGTTCACAGTCAGACGGCGAGTCACCTTCCAGTCGTCGGCAACATAAAACGCGGGGTTCCAGACGCGGCTCTGCGGATTCACCTTCGGCACGTTGAGACCGGACTTGCTGACGTCGCCCAGTAGGAAACTCGCAAACGAGAAACCCGTGGCGCTGGTGTTCTGCGGGTCGGCAGTCTGCCAAGGGCCAAAGGTGAAGGTTCCCGATGTGCCGCTGCGATAATCCTCGTTGTAAAAGTACTTCCGCACTTCGGCTCCCCATTTGATCGAATGACCGCCGTGGATCCAGGTGGTATCGTTGGTGAAAATGTAGCTGCCGTTCGGTTCCACTCCGGCATTGTTGCGTCCGAGTGAAGTGAGAGATCCGCCTTGGGCGATAGTGCCGGCCCAATTGATTAGGGGAAAGGTGGTCTGCTCGACGCCGGTCAAGCCGATTTTGGGTAGTGGGTCTATTTGAAATTCGCCCCTCTTGACCACTTCCGTAATTCGTGCCACGCTGGTGTATATGCCAAAGCGGACACGCACTCCAAAACTTGATACTGTTCAGAACGCACGCCGGGTTTTCATCGAAGCTACGCAAACCACGGAACTTACCATTGTCCAGAAAGTCATGAGGGAAATGGGTGCTAAGGGCGGCAGGATCGGCGGTAAGCGCCGCATGGAAACCATGACCGATGAGCAGCGCCGCCGTAGCGCACGTAAGGCCGCAAAAGCGCGTTGGGCGAAAGTAAAACACGGCCAATAAATCCGCACCTCCTAACACTTTCTATTGACTATGCGAAAGCGCTGTCGTACAATTGAATCATGGCGAACGTACTCAGCACTGAAAAGCAGATTGCGGTAATCACTGCACTGGTTGAGGGTTGCTCTGTCCGATCCACGGCGCGGATGACTGGCGTTTCCAAGGGCGCGGTACTCCGAACGCTGGCGAAGGTCGGCAAGGCTTGCCAGGAATACCAGAACGTGACGATTCGCAACGTACCGGCGAAGCGCGTCCAGGTCGATGAGATTTGGTCGTTCTGTTACGCCAAGGAAAAGAACGCCACGCCGGAGATGTGGAAGCGCGTTGGCTATGCTGGGGACGTTTGGACCTTCACCGCGATCGACGCGGACACGAAACTCGTTATCAGTTGGATGGTAGGTCGGAGGGATGCGGGGTGTGCGGCGGACTTTCTTCAGGACGTAGCTGGCAGGCTGGCGAATCGAATCCAGTTGACCACGGACGGCCACAAGATGTATTTGACGGCGGTTCCCGACGCGTTCGGCAACCGGATTGACTTCGCGCAACTGGTGAAGGTTTACGGCAACGATCCTGAGGGACAGAAACGCTACAGCCCCGCGCAGTGTCTGGGCACTCAACGAATCGAAGTTATCGGCAACCCGGATCAGGAGCATATTTCGATCAGCTACATCGAACGGCAGAACCTTAACCTGAGAATGGCGAATCGCCGCTTCACTCGTTTGACGAATGCGTTCAGCAAAAAGTTGGACAACCATATCGCGATGATTGCCTTCTTTCACATGCACTACAACTTCGCTCGCGTGCATCAAACGTTGCGCGTTACTCCGGCGATGGAAGCAGGCATCAGCGATCATGTGTGGTCGATTCAAGAGATTGTGTCGTTAACATTAAACGAGACCACTAAGGCCGCTTAGGGATCGAAATCATGGCTCCAGTTGGACTGCTGATCAAAGCGGAGTTGATTTTAATTGTGTCCATCAATATTCCATCTTCTCCCACTGTCACGGTATGACCGGCATAGTGAAACTGCCCAGAAAGCCTCATTGCCAACTTGTTAATGTAATTCACGCTTAGAACCGTTACGGCATGTTGGTCATGCACCAGAATGCTATGACCGGTGGCAGGTACTTCTGCGTACCACATGTTGTTATTATTAGGCAGCAACTTATTGTGATCCAGCCCATATATAATCTTCCCGTCAGCGTCAAACAGCCTAAGGTCAAGGCTCATTCCATTCTGGTCTCGGTTAAAAGCTAATAAGTCTTCCCCAGCAATTTGTATAACAACAAAACGGCTCCCACGGCCTATGCCTAGACTATCTCCGAGGTATAGCTTCATGTTCCCTGACTGCGGCGAGAGGTCATTTAGAATTTTAGTTTTTAGTGGATTAGGAGGGCCACTAAGGCTATCCGCTATGCTTTGGGGAATGGGCGGATCGGGAGATTTGGCTGGCTTGAGCAACCGAAGCACTCCAGATGGGGGCGGATATATCGTAATTGGACCACTGTTGTTGCCGCCAACTGCCACCGCAGGGCCACCTTGCGTTTGTTGAGTTATCGTAGTCGATGGTTTTTGCGCATCTACTGGTGGCTGCCCTGCCGCCGCTGCCACTTGGACGCCGATCCCTGGCTCAGAAGATGACTGGGGGCGCTTCGGGCCAAACACGGCTCCTAGGCAGGGTGCCCGCGCGGTTGGGAAAGACATACAGCGTGGATTTCCCGGAAGCATCGCGGTAGCGATCGGCTGCATCCGGCCGGCCGAGCCGCTCGCGGCAGTAGGCGAGGTAGTAAGCGATCAGCGGATGTTGTTGCGGAAGGACCGTGCCGGGCTCGCTCCAGGCCGCCTCCACAGCGGGATAGCGGTGTTCGAGCAACTCGGCGGCGGTATCGAACATTCCCAGGTTGATATAGAGCGAAGTCAAATCCAGGACTCGCTCCGGGTCTGCGGCCAAATGGCTCCAAAGTGCATCGTCAGACGCGCCTGACAGAGTCGCTTCGAAGCGCAGCGCCGAACTGGCCGGGTCGAGTTGCAGCCAATGAACCTGGCGCTCCTGAGCCTCCTTGGTCCGGCCCAGCTTGCGGAGGAGCGCGACTTCGGCGACGCCCAAACGGATCGCGTCTGGAGATTCCGCCAGAGCTCGGCGAGTCCAATCGAGCGCCAGCGCGTAGTCGCGCTGTTCAGCCGCGAGGAATGCCAGTTCGAGGCGCGCCGCAGCGCGGTACTCGCGGAACACATGGGCGTGTTCAAACTCGGTTTGCGCCTGGGAGGTCTCGCCCGAAGCGGCCAGGGCGAGACCGAGATAGTAATGGATGTCAGGATCGTTGCTGCGGCGGCGTTGCGCGAAACGAAGATGCTCTATCGCCTCCTCATAGCGGAGCAATGTGACCGCCAGCCGCCCAGCCGCCTTGTGCAACGCGAAGCTATCTCGAAACCGGAGCAGACCTTCACCATAGGTCTCCCAAGCGTCCAGATTTCTTCCATTTAGTTCGTGATCGGCGCCGATTTCGAGGAAGTCGCCTGCGCTACGTTGATCCGGCGCGGGGAACTCGTGTGCAGGCTGCGGGCCCGTCTGGATGTCCGAAGGTTTTGCCATATCATATTGGCCCTCGGTATGGCTCAGCAGGAGCTTGCCTTGGGCGTCCAACAGTTCGACCGAGTACACTGGCCCAGCCGGTAAGTCTCTAAAGAAAGTCTTCGCCGGATCGAGCGAGACGCGATCCTCCGACACAGTGCGGTTTCCATCGCGGATACGGAGGAGTCCGTTCTCGACGACATGCGTCGCGTTGATGCCCAGCCGCACGAGGGAGCCGTGTTCGAAGTTCACGATCGCATGCAGGTTGGCGCGCGCGATGCCGCCGATCTCGCGCACCGGCATCCAGTATTCGCTGAACTCGATGGCCTCCTGAGGTTCGAGAAACGCGTAGGTTTCCTGGTTGCGGAACAATCCGCCTTGCACTTCCAGGTAGGCGCTGTCGTTGTCCGAGAGTGCCTTGCGCCAGGCCTTGCCTTCCGGGTCCACTCCCCAGGACCACAGCTTCTTGGCGGGCGCATCGGAGGGCCAGGCAAAGTGCACCACTCCGGCTTGCGTGCGTGGATGGTAGATTCCCATGTAGGGCTCGCGCGTGGCGTAGGCGAACTGCGATACAGGGCCTTTCACATGGTTCCCCAGGCGGCTCTGGTCCAAACCCTGCGAATTCACGGGCCAACTGTCAACGAACGTAAACCCGTGGCTCGCGCTGAAATTCTGCGGATAGTAGATCCGCGTGTCGTCCCAACTCTCGACCGCGGCATTGTTCCACCAGTAATAGCGTCTGCGAACGGCGCCTGGGTTATAGAGCCGTATCCTCTGTTCGAGGACCGTGCTGCCGGGCCTCAGGATCAGTTCGACCCGCCATTGCATCCCATAAACGCGGTCCACGTTTCCCACCCATATCGAGGCGCTGCCGTCGGGATGTTGACGGATCGCGAAGTCGACCGGCGAGACGGTCACCCAATTGTGCGACACCGGGAAGTTGAATTCGACTCCGAACGCCGCCCAGGCGCCGCGGTTCGAGACGAGAGCCTTCTTGATCGATGGATTGGCGTAGAACAGTTCCGCCCCATTGGTCTTGTCCATACACGAATAGATGTGTCCGCCCAGGTCGGGCAGAACCGAACACTTCAGATACTCGTTCTCGATGAAGATGGCGCGCCAGGCTTGCGGACCGCGCTGGTCGGTCAGCCTGTCCCGGATCGTGTACGGATAGTTGAGCCGGCCCGCGGAAAGAGCGTCGAACGGCGGGTTAGTGTCGGGCAGGCCCTCCTGATAGGTCGGTAGAGTGAGCGACCCTTGCCAGACGCGCACCTCCGCGCCGAGCAGCAGGCTGGTGAGACAGAGCAGGAACACGGTCTTCACAATTCGCATGGATCCCCCTTTGGCTGTGCTGCCTCAGCGAACTCGTACTCGGGTCCCAGGGCAGCAGGCCACTCCGTTGAAGACGCCGATCCAGGAACGTTGATTTCTACGGGACCCCGTGGCGCGCGCACTCTTGCGTGCCGTGTTCGCACTCTTGCGAACACAATAGGAAGAAGAACTATTTTCATGGCGTTCCCATGAGTGTGAACGCGGCACGCAGGAGTGCATGCGCTACGACGCGTCTTTATCACTTTTGGTGGGCCAGCAAGCCCATCGGAAAATCGACAACTAGAGTCAAAACATCCCATACAATGCTTTCGTTTTATGCTACTATACTTTCGATTTAATTCTTTCATCTTCTTTCTGGGAGTGATTCAACACTTCAGGATATTGGAATGACGCTCGCTCTGATGGCGGAATAGGTGTGGTCTTCGAGCCGCGCTACACTTCCTAGTGATGCAACGCCTGTCCGTTCTGTTGCTTGCCGCGCTACTGGTTTTCGGCGCGGGCTGCGGACGTGACGCAGTCGACGCCAAGCGTTTCATCGTGCTGGGAGTCGACGGCATGGATCCGGGATTTCTGGAAAGGCATTGGGATGCACTCCCTAATCTGGCGGCGCTCGGACGGCAAGGCGGCTTTCGCCGGCTCGGGACGACTATCCCTCCGCAGAGCCCCGTTGCCTGGTCGACCTTCATCACCGGTCTTGACCCGGGTGGGCATGGTGTCTTCGATTTCGTCCACCGCAACCCCCGCACCATGCAGCCGTTCTCGTCGATGGCCGCAACCGAGGAGCCGGGCCCACAACCTTTCGATCGGCCCTTATCGGCTGCCCCTTTCATCCGGACATATCCGGCTGTTGCGTCAGGGTACGGCGTTCTGGCAATTGCTGGCGGATCACGGCGTACCGGCGACAATCATACGGATCCCGAACAACTTCCCTCCGCTCGAAAGCAAGGCGCGATCGCTAGCGGGCATGGGCACACCGGACCTGCAGGGAGGATTCGGTACCTTTACTTTCTTTACGGATGATCCGCTGGAACTGACTCATGACGTCGCTGGTGGAAGGGTCGTCAAAGTGCGCCTCCAGGACGGCGCCGTGGTTCTGTCCATCCCCGGACCGTCGAACACGCTGCGCACAGATCGCGCGCAGACCTCGATGGACCTTGCCGTGGCGGTGGATCCGCTTGAATCCGTCGCGCGGTTCCGTGCCAAAGACAGCGTGTTTATTTTGAAGGAGCATGAATGGTCCGGCTGGATCCGCGCCAGCTTCCCGCTGATTCCGATCGTCAAGCCCGTGCGTGGCATGTTTCGCGTCTACGCAAAAGAGTTTCATCCCGTCTTGCAGATTTACGTTTCGCCGGTCAACTTCGATCCTTCCGCTCCTGAGGTTCCCCTCTCCACCCCGGCATCCTACAGCCGCCAAATGGCGGCGGCGATTGGACCTTTCTACACGCAAGGCATTGCCGAGGATACGGCCGTATACCGCGCGGGCCTGATCGACCGGCACGAGTATCTGGCGCAGAGCGGGCTGGTGTTCGAAGAGCAGTTCGCCATGCTGCGCGAGGTGGTGAAGGACTTCAAGTGCGGATTCTCCCGAAATC
>PMUN01000289.1 GCA_003166875.1 Bryobacterales bacterium
ATGAGGAGCATTGGAGTTAAGGTAGGAGCAAGGTACATCAGGATTTCAGGAGTTGGCGGGCGATTACCAGGCGCTGGATTTCGCTGGTGCCTTCGCCGATGGTGCAGAGTTTGACGTCGCGATAGAATTTCTCAACTGGATAATCCTTGATGAAACCGTAGCCGCCGTGGATCTGTACTGCTTCGTTGGTGACGCGCACGGCGACTTCGGAGGCGAAGAGTTTCGCCATGGCGGATTCCTTGGTGACGCGGTGGCCTTGATCTTTCATCCATCCGGCGCGATAGGTGAGCAGGCGGGCGGCATCGATTTCGGTGGCCATGTCGGCGAGTTTGTTCTGGATGGATTGAAACTCGGAAATCGGCCGGCCGAATTGTTTGCGCTGCATGGAGTATTTGAGCGCGGCATCGTAAGCGCCTTGCGCCGTGCCGACGGAGAGGGCCGCGATGGAGATGCGTCCGCCGTCCAGAATGCGCAGGCTGTCGACGAAACCTTCGCCGGGTTTGCCGAGCAGTTGCGATTCGGGTAGCCGGCAATTGGTGAATGCCAGCTCGCCGGTGGCGCTGGCGCGCATGCCGAGCTTGTTTTCCTTCTTGCCGACGCGGAATCCGGGGACGTGTTTTTCGACAAGAAAGGCGGAGACGCCGTGCTGCGACGCGGCGCGATCCGTGATGGCCATAGTAACCACGACGTCGGCATACTGCGCGTTGGTGATGAAATTCTTGGAGCCATCCAGGACCCAGCACTCGCCGTGCTTGACGGCTTTGGTGCGCATGGAGCCGGCGTCGGAGCCGGACTCGGGTTCGGTGAGCGCCCAGCTTCCGATCCATTCGCCGGTGGCCAGTTTTGGAACGTACTTGGCGCGCTGTTCGTCGTTGCCGGCGAGATAAATATGATTAGTGCAGAGCGAATTGTGCGCGGCCACGATGAGTCCGACGGACGGATCGACGCGCGCGAGCTCTTCGATGATGATGGCGTAATCGATGTAGCCGAGTCCGGCGCCGCCGAGCTCTTCCGGGAAAATGGCTCCTAGAAAACCGAGACGGCCGGCGTGTTTGACGGCTTCAAGCGGGAAGATCTGTTCTTCATCCCATTCAAGAACATGAGGAGCGATTTCGGCTTCGGCAAACTCGCGCACTGTTTTGCGAAGCTGGATTTGCTCCGGGGTGAATTCAAATTGCATTCGGGGTGAGATGAAGATCTGGTTCGATTTTAGCAGTCCGTAGAGTGACCGCGTAGCGTCACGCGATCAAATGCGGTCAATGGTCTGGGGTTGGGAGGCTGTTATGTCAGCGCGGAGGAGTGGCTAGTGACGTGTATGCATCAGGGCGGGAGATTAACGAGATGAAACGATTTTTAGCTCTGGGCGGGTTGTTGATGGCTGCCGCCATGATTGCGCCAGTAGCGGTGATGGCTGATGACCATCATGGTGAAAGGCGCTATTACGATCGGGACGGCCGCGACTATCACTATTGGAACGCCGAGGAAGACGGTCGCTATCGCGCGTACTTGGTGGAACAGCACCGGGTGTATGTTCCATTTGTGAGGGTGAGTGTTCGGCATCGGCAGGAATATTTCAGGTACCGGCACGAACATGGGTTTAAGGTTGAGGTTCGGTAGCCGGGCATCATTTCGCCAAGCGTCGGCAAGAGTGCCGACGCGGCACGCTGAGAGCGTGCGCCACGATTAAGCCAGGGATGATTTGTAGAGATCCAAGAGCTTGCTCCAGGCGCGCTCGGCGTCGGGTTTGTTGTAAAGCGGCTTGCCATCTCGCAGGGGCATATCTGGAACGCACCAGCCGTGCAGTCCTGAGTAGACTTCGATTTCGGCCGACGGGAAGGCNNATGCCGAAATACATTTGGGCCTTTATTTTTGGGGCTAGCAGATGCGGGCTGTCGGGTTTATCGGTGACCAGGCCGCCGCCGTGGAAGGATGCACCCGCGCCAACACGATCGGGCACGGTTGCGGAGGTTCTTACTACTAGCGGTCCGCCCATGCAGTATCCCTGGGTTCCGATTTTCTTGGACTTGTTGACTTGTTTTTGCGCGTCGAGGAAGGCGACGTATGCCACTGCATCCTTCTCGGCGGCGCCGGCGGCGCCCACGGATGCCATGAGCGGCATGATCTTGGCCCGGTCGTCCGGATTCTGGAAATTGAACTTGGAAGCGTCGGTGAAGGGGGCTTTCGTGACGCGATAGAAGGGATTGGGCACGAGGACCGAATATCCCGAGGCGGCCAGACGCTTGGCCATGTCGCGCATGGAGGGGCGCAAGCCGAATGCGTCGGGCCAGAGCAGGACGCCGGGGTGGGAGCCGGACTTGGGGTGAATGAAGGCGGCGTCGCAGGTTCCGTCGGGAGTCTTGATCTCGACATCGATTTCCACTACCTCGCCGGCTGCCGCGGCCGATCCTGCTGTGGCGGCAATGCCCGCGCCCACTGAGAGTGCTACAAAGTCACGCCGTGCGATATCGCCGGACTGTTGGTTTTTTTGATCTTCGGTCATGGGTTCCTTTAGGAATTGTATCGCTTGGCAGCGCATGGCGCTGCCCCACTCCTTGTCCTACAATGAACTACATGCTTTTGCGAAATGGACTGCTGTGGCTCGTGGTGGGCGCACTGATGCCGCTGTGCGCTTCGGATTGGTTGTCGTTCGGCGGCGATCCGCAACGGACGGGGTGGGCGCAGGGCGAGAAGGACATTAATCGCACGAACGCGAAGGATCTGACGCTGCTGTGGAAGGCGTCGCTCGAAAATCAACCGCGCGAGCTCAATTCGCTGACGGCGCCGGTGGCTGCCGAATGGGTGGTGACGCCGAAGGGCATGAAAGAGATTGTGGTGGTGGGCGGAGCATCCGACAATTTGTTCGCGCTGGATGCGGAAACGGGCACGCTGCTCTGGAAGAAAACGTTCACGCCGGATTCGAAGCCGAAGCAAGATCCGTTCTGGCTTTGTCCCAACGCGCTGAACGCCACGCCGCTGATCGCCAAGCGGGGCCTGGACGTAATTGTGTACACGATTTCGAGCGATGGAAAGCTGCACGTGCTGGACATCCACAATGGGGAAGACAAAGCGCCGCCGGTGCAGTTTGTTCCAGCGTTTTCGAAGAACTGGAGCCTGGGGTTGTATCACAACGTTCTGTATACGACGACGTCGCAGGGCTGCAACGGAGCGAAATCGGGCGTGTATGCCATGGATCTGGGAAGTCCGGAGAAGAAGATCGCATTCTTCCAGTCGAGCCCGAACGGTGCAGGAGTTTGGGGGCGCGCGGGTGCGGTGATCAGTCCCTCAGGTTTTGTGTATGCGCAGACGGGAGACGGCGAATATAACGAAAGCGCGGGAAAGCTGCCGGATACGATTCTCCAACTGTCAGGGCGCGATTTGAAGCTGGTGGATTACTTCACGCCGTCCAATCACAGCTATCTGACGCGGAAGGATCTGGACGCGGGCAGCATGAGCGCAGTCTATTTTAAATTCAAGGATTGGGAACTGCTGGCTTCGGGCGGGAAGGAAGGCGTGATCTCGCTGCTGGATGCCAAAGCCATTGGTGGAGGCGATCACAAGACGCCGTTGTATCGCGGTCCGCTGGTGGTGAACGAAGAAGCGGACTTCGCGGGACGGGGATTTTGGGGAGCGTTCGCGACCTGGCAGGATGAGGCCGGAGAGCGGTGGCTGTATGCGCCAGCGCTGGGGGCTGCCTCCACCAAAGCGCCGTTCGCGCATGTGAATGGTGAAGCGCCGAACGGAAGCATCATGGGGTTCCATGTGGAAGAGAAGGATGGGAAGCCGACGCTCGCGCCGGCTTGGAATTCGCGCGACATGAATGCTCCCGATCCTCCGATTGTGGCTAACGGCGTGGTGTATGCAGTTTCTACTGGCGAGTTCAACAGGCAGTGGAAGCCGGACGGCGGACTGTTCAATTCCAAGGAAAGAGCTGCGCAGCATACGGGCAACGCGGTGCTCTATGCATTTGATTCGAGCACGGGGAAAGAATTATTTTCGAGCGGGACGACGATGCCGGGCTGGACGCACTTCAGCGGGATCGCGCTATCCGGCGGGCGGGTTTACGTTACTACTTACGATTCGATGGTTTATGCGTTTGGGTTGAAGCAGTAGCGAGACGCGAATGAACCACGCGTCGGCACGAGTGCCGACGCGGCACGCAAGAGTGCGTGCGCCACGTCAGAAATTCTTGATGCGGATGTTGCGCGTTTCGACTTTCATGCCGGTGGGGGTGACGTGGAGTTGAATGCCTATCAGGCCTTCGGCCTTGCGGTGGGCTGTGTCGTCGTCTATAAATACGCACATTACGTGGCCGTTCCATAGATGGACCATGGTGTTGCCGCGCGCGATTACTTGGATGTCGTTCCAGTCTTCGATTTTGATGTAGCTCTTCAACTGATCGGAGTCGCCGACGCTGCCTAGCATGCCTGCTTTTTTTCCATCGGCAGCGTAGCCGAGCATTCCGCGCAGAGCTAAGAATCCACGGGCGCGTTCTTCGTAGAGCTGTCCGGTGAACATTTGCTCAGCATCGATGTCAGCCTGGTAGCCTTGCATCACCCATTTCGCGACATCGGGGCGCTCGATGCTGCGGTATTGGAATCCGCTATTGCCCGCTTTGCCACCGGTGAGGCGATATTGCGCCCTGAAGTCGAAATCGGCTGGTTGTGCGCCGCGCCAGATGCAAAACGTGTTTTGCTTGGGCTGATGAGTTGGGGTGGTTTCGCCCGAGATCGCGCCGTTTTCCACGCGCCAGAAATCGGGATCGGCGTCCCAGCCGGTAAGTGTCTTGCCGTCGAAGATGGATTGAAAGCCAGCTTCAGGGAATGGGGGAACAAGAGTGGCTGGATCCAGCTTGTGTTGTGCGAGAAGCATGGCTGGAGCAAGCGCCAGCAAGTTGCGGCGAGTGGTTTGGTTTGGAAAAGACATATTCGCGTAGAATCGTATCATGAAATTCAAGGAGTGGCCGCCTGGCGTAGGGCTGATGCGGATGACGCGGAAGTTGGATGACGCTGGTCTGGTGATAGAGGGATGTTATTCGAACGGAATGGACAGGCGGCTGAGGAGGGGCGCGTCGGATGTTTTCGGCTGTTCGAATCGGAGGGCTTATAAGAGCTGGTCCAGGAGCAGCGTCTCAAACTTCTCCACTCGCTTAAAAACTGGATCGTTGGTCACCAAGCCGGACACACGAGCGTGGAGCGCGGTGGCAGCCTGCAGAGCGTCGGGCGTCCGCAGCTGATGTGTGGCGCGGATTCGGGCGGCGATGTCGGCGATTTCCAGATTCGGAGATATCCACTCGAGGTTGGGGTAGGTTGCCAGCAGGGCGTAGAACTCGTCGACCCCCTTTTCTCCGCGATCGCGATAGGGTTGAACCAGCAGTTCCGTCATTGTGATGGTGGAGGTTACTGCTCCGTGCTCTGGTCGTTCGAGCCACTGAAAGATGGCGTCTGTCAGCGGCGCGTAGCGGGGATTCGATTCCAGTTGATAGATGAAGACACTAGCATCCAGTGCGATCCGAGTGTGGCGTTGGAGAAAGGTCCGTAGCTGGGTTAGTCCCAACTCTTTCGTTCTATCTGAAGATAACCGCGGGGATATAAAACGGCTCCCAGGCCTCGAATCGCCTTGTGATGAGCTTTTGGCTTTTGAAGAACAATGACCCGATCTCCACGCACAACCATCAGCAGCTTGTCACCGGTTTTTAGGCGCAAGGCTTCCCGAGTTTGGCGTGGGATCACGATCTGATTCCTGGTTGAAAGAGTCACCTGGGGCATGATCAGACGATTTGTTCTTTTTTCGGGTCCCAGCGCATGGTTCGGCCTTGGCGGTAGCTGTCGACGGACATACGGCAGGCGATGGAGACGCGGAATCCAAGCTCGAAGGGGCAGGCCGGTTCTTTGCCGGAGCGAATGCAGTCGAGAAAATTCTGCATGTGGGCGTTGGCCGGAGCGGTAGTGCGGCCCAGCAGCTCGACGCCGTCGGGGCGATTTACTTTTTGCGGAAGGTAGCGGATGGACTGGCCTTTGGAGATGGTTCCGTCGTCGCCTAACACGTCTTCGGTGACGCCGAGCTGGTTGTTGCCGAAGCCGGAATCCCAACTTACGAGAATATCTTCGGGATGCTCGAGCGAGACATTCATGGTGTCGGGAACTTCGCGGCCGTCCTTCCACAGGTAGACGCCGCCGGTCATGGTGACGGCTTTCGGGATCTGCAGATTGAGGGCCTTGTACCAGAAGGAAAGCTGGTGGCACATGTTTTCGTAGACGTTGCCGCCGGAATAATCCCAGAAGTAGCGCCAGTTGATGTAGCGATTGGCGTCGAACTCACGCTTAGGCGCCTCACCCAGGAACGAATTCCAGAGGATATTTTCCGGATTCATATCCGGATAAACAGGACGCGCCCACTGTGGTTTTCCATGCGGCGTGTTGCGATACATGTGCATGTGGACGGCAGTGATTTTGCCGACGTAGCCGGTGGCGAGAAAGCTCTGCGCATCGGGCATCTGGCCGGAAGAAACGCCCTGATGACCGACTTGCACGGTGAGCTTGGGCGCTTGTTGATAGGCGGCGCGCATGCGTTTGGCGTGCTCCACCGTGAAGGCCATGGTCTTTTCCTGGTAGACGTGCTTGCCGGCTTCGATGGAATTGACGAAGTGCTCGCAATGCAAGTGCTGCGGCGTGGCGATGATGACGGCGTCGATGGTCTTGTCGTCGAGAAGGCGGCGATGGTCGAGATAAGTGGCGGCGTTGGGGACCAGGGCTTTTGCGTCTTCCAGGCGTTTGGTATAGACGTCGGCGAAGGCTACGAAGTCGAGATTAGGGCACGCCAAGGCCCAGTGGACGAGTTCAGTGCCGCGCGCGCCGATGCCGATGATGCCCATGCGAATACGGTCGTTGGCGCCGAGCACGCCTTTGGGGGAGGCGAGGGTGGTGGCGAGGCCGGTGGCCATGGTGCCGATGAATTTGCGGCGGGAATCGATCATTCGGAGTTGATTCTCATGTTAACATTTCGAATCAACTCCGGTTCTTCAGTTCATCGGTTCTTCGGTTCGGTTGGTTGACTACTCGTAGCGTAGGGCTTCCATTGGGTCTACCCGTGTCGCGCGGCGGGCTGGGATGTAGGTGGCTAGTAGGGCCGCGGCCATTAGAACGAGGGCGGTGAGAAGGAACGTTAATGGGTCGAAGGCGCTTACCTGGAATAGTTGATTTTTCAGGAGCCGGCTGAAGGCTAGCGATGCGATTAGTCCGATGACGGCGCCGATTCCGGCTAATTGCATGCCTTGGCCGATGACCAGGCTTAACACCCCGCTTGCTTGCGCGCCTAGGGCCATGCGGATGCCGATCTCTTGCGTTCGTTGGGTGACTGAATAACTGATGACGCCGTATAGCCCGATGACGGCCATCAGCAGCGCCAATCCGGCGAAGATTCCAAGCAGAGTTACCACGAAGCGGCGGGGCGCGAGTGAAGCGGAGACCAGGTCTGACATCAGTTTGATTCTGGAGACAGCGAGTGATGGATCGACGCTGCGGACTGCTTCGCGGAGGGCTCCGGTGAGACGCGCCGGGTCGGAAACGGTGCGCGCGATGAAACTGGTGAAGGGGAAGGCGAAGGACTGCTGGAGCAGCGGATAGTAATACCGGCCTTTCACGACATCTCCGGCGAGATCGGAATTCTTGGTGTGGCCCACTACGCCAACGATAGTGGCCCAAGGTGTATCGGAACCGCCGTTGCGCAAATGCTTACCGATGGGATCCTGATTGGGCCAGTACTCGCGGGCGAGAGTTTCGTCGATGAGGGCGACGTGGGCCGTGTTGGAGCGATCCTGATCGGTGAACGCGCGGCCGCTTTTCAAGGGGATCTTCATGGTGGCGAAATAGCCGGGGCTGACGAAGCCAATGTCGCCGTGCGGGCTAGGGTCGCCGGGGGGAGATGGGCGGCCTTCAATCGCGAATGATGCGGAGCCGGATTGCCCGGTGAAGGGAACGGGCATGGCGGCGGCGACGTTCGAGACGCCGGGGAGACTGGAGAGGCGATCGAGAACGGCGCGATAGAAAGCGATCTGTTTGGCGGCATCGCCATATTGCGTTTGGGGCAGATTGACGGAGCCGGTGATCAGTCCCTTGGGTTGGAATCCGCGATTCACATCCTGGAGCGAGGCCAGGCTGCGGAGGAACAGGCCGGCGCCGACCAGCAGGACCAGCGCGAGGGCCACGTCACCGATGACGAGCCCGGAGCGCAGTTTCTGGCGGCGGAGTCCCGCGGCGCCGGAGCGGCCGCCTTCGCGCAAGGCATCAAAACGATCGAGCCGCGATATCTGCCAAGCTGGTGCGATGCCGAAGAGTATGCCGGCTGCGATGGCGGCGAAGGCGGTGAACAGCAACACGGTGGGATCCATGCGAACATCCAGGGCAACTGTGGAGTTCTCGGGCGCGAGCGCGAGCAGTCCGCGAACGCCGGCAAAGGAAAGCGCGAGGCCGATGACGGCGCCAGTGAAGGAGAGGATCAGGCTTTCGGCGAGAGTTTGGCGAATCAGGTTCCAGCGGCTGGCTCCCAGGGCGGCGCGAACGGCGATTTCGCGAGAGCGGCCGGAAGCGCGCGCCAGCATCAGGCCCGCGATGTTCGAACAAGCGATCAGCAGCACGAAGCCCACGGAAGCCAGCAGCACCAGCATGGGGGTTTTGGTGTCGCCGGCGATGTAGTCGGTGAAGGGGACCAGGAACATGCCCCAGGCGGAATTCTTCGCGTAGCCGCCGTATCCGGTGCCGTCGTTGCGGACTCGATTGTTGAGGATCTGCATGTAGGCGCTGGCTTGTTGGAACGTGATGCCGGGTTTCAGGCGAACCACTGCGTCGTAGTTTTCGTTGAAACGATTTCCGGTATTGTAGGCGTCGGAAGGAAGGCCGAGCGGTACCCAGAGATCCGTGGCAGCGGGCCAGCGGAACTCAGGGCCCATGACGCCGATCACGCGGTAGGGCATGCGGTTTAGCTCAATAGTCCGGCCGAGGACGGAAGCGTCCTGACCGAAGAGCCGCTTCCATGCGGCATATGAGAGGACGACTACCTGGTTGGCTTTGGGCTGGTCTTCCTCGGGCTGGAAGAGCCGGCCGAGGCGCGGTTTGGCGGCGAAGACATCGAACCATTGCCGGGATACGGCGGCGCCTTGCAAACGCTCCGCCATCCCGGAACCGGTGTAATTGTAATCGCCCTGGCCGAGGACTGCGCCGGATTCGAACAGTTGGGTGCTTTTCTGGACGTCGGAGAAATCGGGAACCGAGACCCCGATGTTTTTCAATGCCAGCTTGTCGTATTTGACGCGGAGCGCGACGATGCGCTCGGGGTGCGAAACGCCGGCGGGGTTCAAGAGCACCTGGTTCACGACGCTGAAGATGGCGGTGTTGGCGCCGATGCCGAGGGCGAGCGCGGCGATGGCGGTGAGGCTGAAGGCGGGGCTTTTGGCCAGGGTACGGCAAGTGATGCGGAGAGTGGGTGTCATGGGCGCAGTCCTCTCAGATAGGTACGCAGGCGGAGTGGCAGGAGATGCATGAATCTATATACTGGGGCGGGGAGAGAAGGTAACGTCGGCGGCCGGAGGCCGGAGGCCGGAAGCAGGAGGCAGGAGGCGGGAGGCGGGAGGCAGGCGGCAGGAGGCAGGCGGCAGGAGGCAGAAAGCAGAAGGCAGAAGGCAGAA
>PMUN01000471.1 GCA_003166875.1 Bryobacterales bacterium
GATCCTTCCCCCTATCCCGATCCCCAATAAGCCCTCAAATGGCGTGGCGATATAAAGACTTCCGAGAATCGGGCCGAAGGCATAAATAGCGGTGTTTTCCCATGGGCAAGCATTCCAACAACAACAAACACATTTCAAAGGAGAGCGGTGGGCTCCTAGCACTGCTCGACTCAACCTCCCACCATATTCCGGCTGAATCCGCTCCACAGGAAAAGCTGCGGCTGGGAGTGGATTGCGACTATGACAAGGAGTTGCGCCGTCTTCAAGTGGAGCTGGTGAAATTTCAGGAATGGGTGCGTTACAGGGGATTGCGGGTGGTGGCCCTCTTCGAGGGACGCGATGCCGCCGGCAAGGGTGGCACCATCAAGAGAATCACCGAGAGTCTGAATCCCCGCGTGTGCCGGGTTGTGGCCCTCACCGCACCCACGGAGCGCGAAAAAACACAGTGGTACTTCCAGCGTTACGTGGCTCACTTGCCCGCCGCAGGAGAGATCGTGCTCTTCGACCGCAGTTGGTACAATCGCGCCGGTGTCGAGCGAGTGATGGGTTTCTGTAGCGAAGCCGAGTACTTCGAGTTCCTGCACAGTTGTCCCCAGTTTGAACGCATGCTAGCGCGTGCTGGAATCATCCTCAACAAGTATTGGTTTTCGGTGAGCGATGAGGAACAAGAGCGCCGTTTTCAACAGCGGATCAAGGATCCCACCAAGCGCTGGAAACTGAGTCCCATGGACCTGGAGTCCCGCCGGCAATGGGTGGAGTACTCCCGGGCCAAGGACGAAATGTTCGCGCACACCGACATCAAACAAATACCCTGGTATGTGGTGAACGCCGATAACAAGAAGAGTGCCAGGCTGAACGTCATCCGCCATCTGCTGTCCACAGTCCCCTATGAAGACCTGACTCCCGAGCCCATGAAGCTTCCCCCGCTTGACCGGAGGAAGTACGTTCGCCCGCCTATGACAGACCAGACCTTCGTGCCGGAATTCTACGGATAGTAGGGCAGGATGGCATCCTGCGGCGGGTTGCTAACCCGCGGTCTGCGCCGATTGGCAATCGGCGCGCAGGTTGGCAACCTGCCCTACACCGTACACTAGGGAAACATGCCCAAGATTCTGGTTACCGGCGGGGCCGGTTATATCGGGTCAATCACGGCGCACCTTTTGGCGCGGCGCGGTTATGGCGTAGTTGTGGTGGATGATCTGTCACGCGGTCACCAACACAACATCGGTAGCCTTCCGTTTGAGAAGTTGAATGTGGTCGATACGCCGGCGCTGGTGGGTCTCCTGTCGTTGGAGCACGTGGATGCCGTGGTCCATTTCGCCGCTTATCTGTCCGTCGGAGAATCGGTCGCGAAGCCCGAATTGTATTTCTCGAACAACGTCGGCGGGACGTTATCCTTGCTAAACGCGATGGCGAAAGCCCAAGTGAAACATCTGGTGTTTTCGTCAAGCGCGGCCGTGTATGGAACGCAGGAGTTGCCGTCGATCCCAGAGGATGCCCCGTTTGCACCGGTGAGTCCTTACGGCGAAACCAAGTTGATGGTGGAAAATGTTCTTCGATCGCTTGATCGCTACAGCGGTCTGCGCAGCATCGCCCTTCGATATTTCAACGCCTGCGGCTCCGATCCGGAATCGGGATTGGGTGAAGAGCACGAACCCGAAACGCACCTGATTCCGCTGCTGCTGAAGGCTGTGGTCACGGGGAATCCAATCACCATCTTCGGCGACGATTACGATACGCAGGACGGTACCTGCATCCGGGATTACGTTCACGTGGCGGATTTGGCCGAAGCACATTTGTTGGCCCTCGAAAAGCTGTTGGGGGGCGGCGCTTCGGATGCCTTCAACGTAGGCACAGGAGTGGGGCATTCGGTGCTGCAAGTCTTGCGAGCCATCGAGGAAGTGACCGGGCGGACGGTTCCCTACGAGATGGGACCGCGGCGCGCGGGCGATCCAGCCGTGCTGGTGGCGAATTCCGACAAATTACAACGCGTGTTGGGTTGGAAGCCGAGGTTCGCGGACCTGGTGGATATCGTCGAGACGGCTTGGCAGTTCGAGAAAAATAAAGGCAAACGTGAATATCCTAAATAGCGTTGCGCGGCAGTACGGCGCATCACTCGCCATGCTTCGACAAACTAACTACAGCCGGTCGCTTACGCTCGTGGTTCCGTAGAGCATGCGTGTTAACCGAACCGCGACCGTGAGGGAGTCGGTGCCTTGTTCTCATCACGCGGCTCGAAACATCAATAGATCCAAACTGAAAGTCACCCGCATCTCTCCGGCCGGCTGCTTTCGCATGGGGCGGTAAATGGAGAGCAGCAGATCGTGGACGGACTCGGCATCAAGATCGGCCGCAGTGGTGACCCGGCGGCGATCGGCCAATGTGAAGTGGTTCGCGAATGTCTCCACGGTCCTGACCACCCGATCGCGCCCGGCGCCGCGCAGCTCGATGAGATCGTCAGGCGCAGGAACGGCCACCAGCAGTTTTCCATCCGGGCGCAGAACTCGCTGGAATTCGGGCGCGTTCATCCGCGCCGTGATAGAAAGGACAATTGAAAACAAATGGTCTGCGTACGGCACGAAGCGATCGGCGTTGGCAGCGATCCACTCACATCCGGGATAGCGCCGCGCCGCGGCATCAATGGCGGGAGTTGAGATGTCGATACCATGGGCATCGAAGCCGCCCTCGCGAGCGAGGCTTCCGAGATAAAATCCGTCGCCGCAGCCGGCATCCAGAGCAATGTCGCTCGGACGAGCGGCCACCAGCTCCGCAATCCCGCGCAGCAACGGCTCCGTCACGCCCCGATCGTGCAACCGGCGCCGCGCCCGGACGGCTGCTGCGGTGTCACCAGGCTGCTTGGAACGCCGGTCCTGCGGCTGGAGCAGATTGATGTAGCCGCTCCGCGCGATATCGAACGAATGGCCGCGCGGACACACCAGCCGCCGTTCCTCACGCACCAGAGGCATGCCGCAGTCACGAACGCTGCAGACCAGCATGCGTCGAGTGTAGCAGCGGGCTCCGGTGGGGCCAGGATGGAAGACTAGCGCTCAGGCGCTCCTGCGCCTAACGGTGATGCCGCCGCGTTTAGAAGGCTTGATGGAGATCTCGACCTGGTTTCCCAGACGGGATGCAAACTCCATCAGCTTCTCAAGGGAGAAAACCGAAAGACGTCCCTTGGACAGCGCCGAGACGCGAGGCTGATCTATGCCTAGAATTGCAGCTGCATCAGACTGAGTTAGCTGACGTGTTTCGATTATCTTATTCACCTGCCGGGCGATCTCCGCATTGGCCAAAGCCTGCTCGGGATTCGCAATTCCGATGTCGGCAAAAACGTTCCCGGTGCTTCGCTCAAACTCAATTTTCCGGCTCATGTCTCCTAGATGCCTCGTGAAGAAGCTTTGCGTCACGCAGACGCCGTTCGATCAGATCGAGGTCCGGCTTGGGTGTTTTCCCACCCTTCTTAGACTTCTTTTGAAAGCAGTGGAGAACGTATACCTCATCCTCGAATTTGGTGGTGTACACTGCACGATAGGTATCACCATCGTTGTCCGACACGATCTCTACGGCGTGATAACCCTGCATTCGCTTGGCAGACAAATGCGTTTCGCCGCACTCTGCCTGGAAGATCGCATAACCGATTTCGATTCGTACCCCTTCTGGGAACTCTCTCAGCCGCTGATTTTGAGCAAGTTATTATTTGTGACCGCTGCGAGAAACGCCCGCCCTCCTGAGTTTGTATACGCTCATGTTCTGGTGCTGTGTTTGACATATGGAATATTAGCGAGTCAGGTGATCCTGGAAACTCCCGCGGCGCCCCCAATCTCGTGCGTCACGGGAATCCAAGCTGCCAAAAATCTTGGCCGCCACGAACCGTCACTCGCCGCCCAGGGGCGGCTCGGATTTGTGCAGGCACTGGCGTGGCTACCAATTCAATGCTGCCGCAGTCCCCTTTAGACAGAGAAGTTTATCGGCCGACATTCAGTTGAAAAGACAGGCGAAATAAAATTGTCAGCATCGTGACGTCAGTCAAGCTGAAGGCTCGCATGTTTACACGACCAAAGGATGGAACAACGATTAGTCGACCAAGGATAGTATCGATGAAGTCGTCACTCGTGACGCAGCGCCACCATTGGATCCACCCGCATGGCCCGGCGCGCTGGAATATATCCCGCAACCAGCGCGAGACCGCCCAGCAGCACGGCAACCGACGCGTAGGTTATCGGATCGGACGCGCTCACGCCCACCAGCATGCTGGATAGGAGGCGTGAGACGGCGAATGCGATTGCCAAACCGATCAACACTCCGGTTCCAATCAACCGCACGCCTTGGCTAAGCACCATTCTAAGGATGTCGCCGCTTACGGCGCCCAACGCCATGCGGAGGCCGATCTCATGCGTGCGTTGAGCGGCCGCGTAGGAGATCACGCCATAAACACCGATGGTGGTGAGAAACAACGCCAGAATTCCAAGCCCCCCGGCCAGGTCCGCGCCTACGCGGAAGAGGAAGAAGCCCGTGGTTCCTCCGAGCGACTCTTTCATGGTGCGCACATCGTACAAAGGCAAATCCGGCGCGAGCGTGTGGATCTGGCGCACCACTGCGCCGGTGAGCGACTCGGGAGCCAGTGAACTGCGCACCTGAAGCGTCATCGGAGCTTCATAGTTCTGCGCGAGCGGAACATAGAAGTACGGCTCGGCTTTAGGAGTTGGACTTTCGAATTTGGCATTTCGCGCCACCCCTACCACTTCCAACCAAGGATTGGTGGACTTCCTCATCCGGAATCGTTTTCCGACCGGAACCTCTTCCGGCCAGAAACGGTCCGCCATGGCTTGACTGACGATCGCCACTGGAGTTGCGGTCTGATTGTCGGCCGCGGTGAACTCGCGGCCGCGCAGGATGGGGATCCTCAGAGTCTTCAAAAGAGCCGGGTCAATCACGTTGTAGCCCACTTCCGGAGGCGCCTGGCCTGGCGGCAGCGGCAGGCCAGCAACGGTAACCGAGGCAATGAATCGATCGTGAAACAGTGGCACCGAGTGGATGTAAGCGGCCGATTCCACGCCCGGTAGCGCGCGCGTCCGCTCCATCAGTTCCTGGTAGAACTTCTTACCACGGGCTTCGTCATAACCTATCTGGTGCACGTCCATGCTGACGTTCAGAAGATTATTAGGATCGAAGCCCAGGTTCATGTGCTGAGCGGCTTGCAAGCTGCGAACAAAGAGCCCCGCAGCGATTAGCAGCACCATGGAAGCGGCCACCTGAGTGATCACCAGGGCGTTACGCGCGCGATTCCGGCTTCGCCCACCAGCGAGTGCGCGCCCGCCTGCATGCAGAACGATGCTCAGATTTGAGCGCGAGGCGTGGAGCGCCGGTCCAACGCCGACGATAAGTCCGGCCAGCAATGCAATCCCGAAGGCGTAGGCAAACACGCGCCAATCCGGGCGAAAATCCAACTGCATCATCGGTAAATCGATGGGCGTACAAATGGAGCTGAGCACGCTCGAAATCCACGCGCTCAGTACGATTCCCGCAGCGCCTCCCACCAAAGCCAGCAGCACATTCTCGGTGAGCAATTGCCGCATCAGCCGGCCGCGCACCGCTCCCAGGGCGCTCCGTACGGCCATCTCACTTTCCCGGCTGTTCGCTCGCGCACGCAGGATATTGGCGAGATTGACGCACGCTACTAGCAGAACGATGAACGCCAGCGCCAGGAAGGTCGCAACCATGGCCGGCCAAACACCGGCTGCGTCCGGTTGCGGCCGCGCCCGCCACTCCGGATAGGCTTCCATGTGAGTGTGTTTGTCCGTATCCGGGTACTGTTTGGCCAGCCGCTGGGCCAACAATTCCAGCGACGCTCGCGCCTGCTTCAGGCTGATGCCCGGCTTTAGCCGAGCAATGGCCCGGAGATCTCCCTTACCCCGCGCCGTCCAAAAGTTCGGATTCTCCATCGCAAGTTCGCTGAACGGCGCATAGGCATCTGTCTCCGCTAGTGAGAAAGTCCCGTGGAATTTTTCCGGAGCTACACCCACAATTGTCACGGCGTGGCCATTCAACCTGGCACTTTTGCCGACGATCTTGGGATCGCTGTTGAAGTGCCGCTGCCAGTAGGTGTGGCCAAGAACCAGCACTGGTGCGGCGCCGGGCGTCTCCGCTTCCGTCGGCTGAATCAGACGGCCCAGCGCCGGCTGAACGCCCAACATCGAGAAATAATTTCCGGTGACATAACTGATAAGGACTTGGTCAGGACGCTGATCCACAGCCAACCCCTCGAACCCGAGCGAATAGGCCAACATGTCCGAGAAGCCACCGGCCTGAGCGCGATAATCGCGAAAATCCGGGTACGACAGATCGTGAAACTCAGCCGAGCCTTTTTCGCGCGGAGCCAGGACCACCAGGCGATACGGGTCCTGCACCGGAAGCGGCCGCAGGAACAGAGAGTTCACGACGCTGAAAATTGCCGTGTTCGCCCCAATCCCTACCGCTAAAGTCGCGATCGCAACGGCCGCGAAGCCAGGATTCTTGCGGAGATTTCGGGTGGCGTAGCGAAGGTCTTGTCCGAAGGTTTCGAGCGCGGTAAGACTGAACATGTCCTTCCCCCCTTAAAGGGTAACGCTCGGGAGGCCGGGTAGGTTCCCTGGGTGGGGGAAGTTTTTACTGCGTGGCCACACCGTCCGGTGAGATTGCTTCAAAAGAATTTGATATAGTTGCATCACACCACGAAAGGGGTTTTCATGAAGGCACTCAGACTTATTATTCCGTTCTTGTGCTTGGCGCCACTCAGCTTTGCACAATTGACGCCGGATCAGAAGACCTCGGATTTCCTGCAACTGGTTGGGCTGTATGCCAAGAACTACGGGCCTTATGAAGAAAAGCGGGACATATTCAACTTCGATCTTTACAAGATTGCGCCCTGGGTCGCCGAGGTGCAGGCGTCACAAACCGACATCGATTTCTACGATATCTGCGTAAGGTATGTCGCCAGCTTAGAGGACAGCCATGACGAGTTCACGATGCAATCGGACTACGATGCGTAGCTGCACTTCAACGGTGATATCTACGATGGAAAATTCCTGATCGACTTTATCGACACCGGGTATTTGCCGCCCAGTTCTTATGGTTTCAACATCGGCGACCAATTGATCTCGGTGGACGGCGTGGCCGTGGCGGATCTGCTAAAACAGTTTGTGCCGTACTCGGTCAACGGATCCAGTAATCCCGTAAGCCAGGCACGGCTCGCCGCCGCAACTATCACCGAGCGGTTCCAGGGATGGTATCCGCGCGCAAATACCATCAACACGAATGCGACGGTAGTGATCCAACAGCAGAACGGAAAAACGGTAACTTACACGATTCCCTGGGACGTGACAGGCACCTCGGTGACGGCGGAAGGTCCGGTGCAGTCACCCGATTCGGGCTTGCCGACCAGCGCTGCAATCAAGAGCAGGACGTTCAGGCGTGGTGTGACCGCGGCGCGCGCTGTGGCAGAAGGGGATCGGGTCCTGAACCCGTGGGCAATTTGGAGCGGAGTGCGGCCGCCTAAGGTCGAGACGCCCCAACCCATCTACATGGCGCCGCTGAAGAAGCTTCGAAACATGCGCGCCTTGTCGACGCCATTTGTGACCAGCGGCTTGGAACCTTTCGGCAACTTCGCGCCGGTCTTCAACCCTCCCGCGAACTTCACCCTCCGGCTGGGAGCTGGCGCGACGGACGAGTTTGTATCCGGCACATTCCCGCTCGGAAAACTCAATATCGGTTACATACGGATTCCTTCTATGGAGCCGAATAGCGAGACGAACGCGCTGAAGCAATTCGCCGGAGAGATGGCCTATTTCCAAGCCAACACCGATGGGCTGGTGGTGGACATTATGGAGAACGGCGGCGGTGACGGATGCTACACGCAAACGTTGGCGTCCTTCCTGATCCCGCACAACTTCCGCGGTCTCGAGTTTCAGCTTCGCGCCACCCTGAGCTGGCAAGTTGCGTACTCGGAGTCACTCTTCCAGGCCGAGGAAGAGGGCGCGCCGCAGTGGGTGATCAATCTCTACAGCGCCCATCTGAACGTGGTTAAGAAGGCGCTCGCGCAGAATCGTGGGATGACGGGAAGCTTGGCCATCTGCGGCCCGACTTTCGATACGCCGCCGGCCACGGACAACAACGGAAATGTTCTGGCCTACAGCAAGCCGATGCTGGTTCTGGTTGATAATTTCACTTTGTCAGCGGCTGAAATCCTGGCGATGTTTCTGCAAGATTCCAAGCGAGCCACCCTTTTCGGAACGCGCACGGATGGCGGCGGCGGTAACGTAGTATCGTTCGATGCCGGCGCATACTCGGAAGGGGCCACTAGAGTCACCGAGTCGCTCATTACGCGATCAGCCCCCGTTCAAACACCGGGCTTTCCGTTGCTCAATTATTACGATGGCGTCGGGATTTACCCGGACATCGTTCAAGACTACATGACAGCAGCCGATCTGGCGACCGGCGGCCAACCTTTCGTAAACGCGTTCTCGACCGCTATTACTAATTTGATCGGAAAGTAAAACCAGGTTCATCAGTTCTTCGGTTCTTCGGTTCGTTAGCTCGTGGGTTCCTCCGTTCCCCGACGGAGTGCGAACCGATGAACTGAATAACCGAAGAACCGAAGAACCGATATGATGTTACCGATGAAACCCGTACCAACCGACCAACAACGCGCCCTGATTGAGCGGCTGATGAATGCGTGCGGAGGCGGTTACTCTCCCGGCACTCGCCGCAAATATTACATCACCGGACCGCAATGGGCGGCAGCTTATCAGGGACAAGCGCTATTCCACGCGCCGACGCGCCAGCCCATCGGCTTTGAAGACGTTATCCGCGAATACGACAAGATCGGCATCGGCCACTGGTGTACGCACGACACGGACGTGATTCCTACCGAGTCGCTCGGTAAAGATGAGCAGGCGAACATCGTCGAGCGGATTAAGAACGCGCTGAAGGAGCACGGCCTGGAGTGCTCCATGGTGACCACCGATACGTTCTTCCACGCGGTGTGGGCGGCCAGTCCGGCGGCCGAAGCGCCCGAAGTCCGCAAATATGCGGCGTGGCGCCTCGGGAACACGGTCAAGATTGGGCACGAGCTGGGAGCGAAGTTCGCCGTCTACTGGCCGGGCTCGCTCGGCTATTACACGCAAGGCGCAGTGGAAGAGACCGAGACGTTGCGCTGGTATGCCGACGGATTAAATGCGGCGTGCGAAGCAGACATTGAGCTTGCGAAGAAGTACAATCGCCCCACGCTGAAACATTGCCTGGAGGCAAAGCCGTTCGAGCCGCAAGCTGAGATCCTGCTGCCCACCAGCGACGCGATGCTGGCGTTCATTGGCTCAGGTTTGCTGAAGCATCCGGAAATGGTGGGCTTGAATCCGGAATACCTGCACGAGCTGATGTGGGGCGGCGCGCCCCGAGCTGCGCTGGCGCGTGCACTGCTCGCCGGTAAACTGTTCCACTTCGACATCAACGATGGATACCGGCTGAAGCACGATGTCGACATCGCGATTGGGCTGGTGAATCCGCTGGATTGGCTGAACGTACTGGTGCTGCTGCGCAGCCACAAATACAACGGCCCGTTTAATCTGGATTACAAGCCGCCCCGCACCACCAGCAACCACGGCGTATTCGCGGTCAGTTTTCCCACCGCCGTGGATCGCTTCATCACGCTATGGGAAATGGCGGGCGAGGTTATCTCGGACCCGATTATCCGCGAAGCCACAGACGCTTTAAAGGCGGGTGGTGGGCCGGCGGATCCGCTGGATGTTGAGGCCATCACGGCTGCCAATCGCGAGCTGCTCACCTTGCACGAACTGATCGCGCATCGCATGGTGCAGATCCTGGTGGGGCAGCATCGCGGACGAACCCACTCAGTGTGACCAAGGGCCGCCGCTTACATCACGGCCGAAAGAGCTTTCCACCCCAATCCCTGCGACTCCGCAACGCCGGGATACGTAATGTGGCCGCCATATGTATTCACGCCTTCGCGAATCGCGGGATTCTCTTTGCAGGCCCGCTCCAGACCTTTCGAGCACAACTCCGCCAGGTATGGAAACGTCGCATTGGTCAGCCCGAACGTCGAGGTGTGCGGAACGGCCGCCGGCATGTTCGAAACGCAATAGTGCAACACGCCATCGACGAAGTACACGGGATCCGTATGCGTGGTGGCGTGCGAAGTTTCAAAGCACCCGCCCTGGTCGATGGCGACATCCACCATCACCGCGCCTTTCTTCATCCCTTTCAGCATGTCGCGGCGCACCAGTTTGGGCGCCGACGCACCCGGAATCAACACGGCGCCGATCACCAGATCCGCGTTCCGAAGCGAATCGCGGATCGTGAGGCTGTTGGATGCCAGCGTAATAACTTGGGAGCTATAAATATCGTCCAGCTCCCGCAGGCGTTCCAGGTCGCGGTCGATGATCGTAACATGCGCGCCGAGGCCCACCGCCATCTTCGCCGAATTGTGCCCCACCACTCCGCCGCCTAGAATGAGAACGGTGGCGGGCGCAACTCCAGGAATGCCGCCCAGCAGCACGCCTCGTCCTCCGTTGGGCGCTTCCAGATATTGCGCGCCAACTTGGACGGCCATGCGTCCGGCTACCTCGCTCATCGGAGTGAGCAGAGGAAGCGACCCATCGTCCTCGCGAATGGTTTCGTACGCCACGGAGTTGACCTTGGTCTCCATTAACTTCTGCGTTAACTCCGGCAGCGGCGCGAGGTGCAGATATGTAAACAGGATCAGGCCCGAACGGAAATGTGGATATTCGGATGGCTGCGGCTCTTTGACCTTTACCACCAGGTCCGCCTTCGTCCAAACTTCGGCGGCATCGGCGAGGATCTCCGCGCCTGCCTCATGATAATCCTGATCCGGAAGCGAACTGCCGGCGCCGGCGTTGGTTTCAACCAAAACCCGATGGCCAGCTTCGCGCAGCGCCATCACACCGCTCGGAACCAAACCAACTCGCGTTTCGTGATCTTTGACTTCTTTAGGGACGCCGACGATCATCTCGGGAGATCCGTCTTGGGCGATTCCGGCGGCGCTGGTGCATGCGACTGCGCGGTCATCCGTTTCGGACCCAGGCCCATGGCAATCAACGAGAGCGAATTCAGTTTGCCGTCCGGCGTGAGGTTCTGGTCAGCCTGAAAACGTTTCAGAGCCTCCGCGGAATCCGCGCCCCATTCTCCATTCGGCTCGCTGTGCAGGTATCCCTTGCTGACCAGCGCCTGCTGGATCTCTTTGTATCGATCGGGCGTGGGCGCCACCTGGGATGAGCGCCGGCTTTTCTTCGGAGCCTTGTACTTCGGTGATTTGTATTTCGGCGCTTTCGATTTCGCCGCCTTATACTTGGGCGCTTTGTATTTGGGCTTGCTGGAATGAGCGGAGACCTTAGTAGTCTTCTGTTTGGGAACTTTTGGGGTGGTCGCCGCGCACGTCACGGCAACTAAGCCAGCAGACAAAATGATAGTCTTGAGCACCAAGGTTTATTCTACCCGATGTTCCACCGAACAAATCTACCCGGCCCCTCGTCTTAATGTGTTTACCGGTCGCTTACGCTCGCGGTAGAGTGTGTTACCGAACCGCGACCGTCAGGGAGTCGGTGCCTGTCTCAGGAATCGGTCACGAAAGGAGTGCCCATGAATCTCTGGATGGATCTTCGACATGCCCTCAGGATTCTGCGCCGTAGTCCCGCGGCTGCCGGCATCATCGTCGTCACGCTGGCGCTATGCATCGGCGCCAACACAGCCATCTTCAGTGTCGTGGACGCGACATTGCTTCGGCCGCTTCCCTTTCCGGAGCCCGCCCGCCTGGTCCGCATCGTGACCCACTTCAAGGGACAGCGTGCGGAAGGCGATCAGGTGGAGCAGAACGGCCGGGCCTGGGAACTGATCCGCGACAATGCCACGTTTCTGGATGCGGCCGTTTATTCCAATGGCGCTTCCGGCGTAAATCTTTCCGCCGCCGGCCACGTCCAGCACGTGCAACAGCAGCGGGTAGGAGCGGGGTTTTTCCGCGTGCTGGGCATCGCGCCGCAGATCGGACGCGAATTCACGCGCCAGGAGGATCACACCGGCGGCCCGCCCCTAGCCATACTGAGCCATTCCTTATGGCGACAGATCTTTCATGAGGACCCCTCCGCAGTCGGGCAAGCGCTGCTGTTGAAGGGCGAGCCTTACACCATCATCGGCGTCATGCCGCAGAGTTTCCATTCGAGTGTACCCGCCGATCTTTGGACGCCGCTTCAACCGAACACCAACGCCGAGGGACAGGGCACCAACTACGCCGTCGCCGGCCGCCTGAAGCCTGGCGCTACCTGGGCGCAGGCCGACGGCCAACTGGAATCCATTGGAGCGCCGCTGTTCACGAACGTGCCGAAAGGCTCCTCTGCGCGGCTCCATCTGATGACCTTGCAGGAGGGCGATACCCAGGATTTGCGGAAGCCGCTGCTCATTCTCTGGGGTGCGGTGGGATTGGTGCTGCTCATCGGCTGCGCTAACGTCACCAGCCTTTTGCTGGCTAAAGCGGCCTCTCGCTCGCGCGAAATTGCCACCCGCATGGCGCTCGGTGGCGGACGCCGCACCATCATCCGGCAGTTGCTGGTGGAGTCGCTCGTGCTTGCGGTCCTCGGTGGAGCGGCTGGGCTCGCGGTGGGTTATGTGGGCCTGGAAGGACTCAAGAAGCTGGCTGCGGATCAGTACCAAGTGGTGGAGTCAGCCCATCTGGACGCGCGCGTATTAGCGGCCACGTTGCTCCTCTCGCTGTTAGTTAGCCTGTTGGCCGGCATCTTTCCGGCCATCGAGGCCGGTGCAGTGGATCTTCGTAACGCGCTGAGCGAAGCCGGCGGACGCGGCGTGTCCGGCCGGCGCAAGCGCTGGTCCCGCAGACTGCTGGTATCGGGCGAAGTCGCGCTCGGGGTGATGCTTTTGATTGGCGCAGGGCTGCTGGTCCGCACGGTCACGCATCTCTACCAATTGCGTCCCGGATTCGAACCGGCGCGCATGATTACAGCCAGCTTCTCTTTGCAGGATGCCCGCTATGCCGATGGTGCGCACGTCACTCAGTTGTATGATTCGGGATTGGCGAAGATTCGCGCCCTGCCAGGCGTGGAATCGGCCGGCGCTGCCCTCACGCTGCCTTACCAACGCGGATTGAATACCGGAGTGAAACGTGTGGACGGACCACAGGCCGATACCGATTGGCAGATCACAAATCTAGACTATGTGACGCCTGGTTATTTGGAGACGCTCAAGGTTCCGCTGTTGCGCGGACGCCTGATTCGCGCAAGTGACGGCCCGAAAGCCGCACAGATTGTTCTGGTCACCGAAGCGTTTGCTAAACAATATCTTTCGCGCCAGGATCCCGTCGGTAGCCATCTCGATTTCGGGAACAAGGAAATCCGCGAGGTGGTCGGCGTGGTCGGCGACGTGCAGCAAAGCTCCGGTTTTGGCGACTTTGGACCGCTCGCGCCCGTTCCCAACGTCTATGTACCCGCCGCGCAGGTGGAGGGCGAGTTTTTCAAGCTGGTTCATGTCTGGTTTGATCCGAGTTGGGTGGTGCGCGTGGCGGGCACGCCGGCGAGCGTGATTCCTGGGATTCAAAACGCGGCATCCACCATCGATCCGTTGCTGCCCATTGCCAAATTCCGCACCTTTGACGATCTGCGCCGCGAATCAGTATCGTCGGAACGGTTCCAGGCGACGCTGTTGGCGTCTCTCTCCGGTCTGGCCCTGGTGCTGGCCATCGTCGGTATCTATGGCCTGATGTCGCAATCCGTAGTGGAGCGCACTCGCGAGCTCGGCATTCGCATGGCGCTGGGCGCAACAATTTCGCAAGCCATTCGCGAAGCCACCCTCCCCGGTGTCATGCTGGCGCTGGCGGGCGTAGCCGTTGGATGCCTCTTGGCCGGATTATCGGCGAAGGTTTTCGCGCACCTGGTGTGGGGTGTCAGCACCACGGATCCGGGAACCTACATCAGCGTAGCGGCCGGGCTGGTGCTAGTAGCGGCTCTGGCCAGCCTGCTGCCGGCCCTCCGCATCGCTCGTCTGAATCCGGCCGATACGTTGCGAGAGGAATAACGATAGCTAGTGGGGCAGGCGCTTTCGCCTGCCAACCTGTTAAAACAACGTCCCTCTCGGATGTGCTATTCTGAGTTTTCCCTTCTACGAGGTTTTCAGTGGATAGGCTTACCCGAAAAGAACTCAAAACCGACAAGTTCGCGCTGGAAGTGCAGCACAGCGTGGAATACGTCTCCGAGCACCGGCGGCAACTGGTGCGATGGGCCAGTGCTGCAGTAGTTGTAGTGTTACTCGTCGCCGGTGGCTTCGTGTACCGGAATTATCAGCGCACCGTTCGCCAGGAAAAGCTGGCAACGGCCATGCAAATCATGAATGCCAACACTGGGCAAAATCCCGTCGACAACTCTCTTTCGTTTCCAACCACCGCTGACCGGGACAAAGCCTTCGACAAGGCCTTCACCGAATTGGCCACCAAGTACCCCGGAACAGATGAAGGCCTGCTGGCCGAATTCTACCTGGGGACACATGCGGCCGATGCAGGCAACATAGACGAGGCAGCCAAGCATTACAAAGTGGTGGCGGATGCCGGAAGTGGGCCCTACAGCTCCATGGCCAAATTGTCGCTGGCGCAGATTTACGCCGCCCAGGGCAAGCAGAAGGATGGCGAGAATCTGATTCAATCCGTGATCGATCATCCCACAGAGTTGGTTTCCAAGGAAGCAGCCACCATTGCTCTGGCGCGATTGGTTGCGCCCAAGGATCCGGCGCGTGCGCGCAAGATGCTGGAGCCATTGCGCGGCAATCCGCGCAGCAGCATCAGCCGTGGCGCCCTCAACGCGCTCGACGACCTATCCCAAAAGAATTGACCGCGTCTACAATTGGTGACCTGCGTTTTCCGGTGGTCCAAAGCCGCGGCCGGCGCTACCCCGAGCTTCCGCATCCCTACCGCGGCGAATTCCAGCGGGATCGCGATCGCATTATCCACTCCCGGGCCTTCCGCAGGCTGGAAAACAAGATGCAGGTCTTCCCGGCCGGCATTTCCGATCACTTCCGCAATCGGCTGACGCACACCATTGAGGTGTCCCAGATCGCCCGCACCGTCGCATCCGTTTTAGGTTTGGATGAGGACCTGACGGAGGCCCTGGCGCTCGGTCACGACATCGGCCATCCTCCCTTTGCGCACGCGGGCGAAGAAGAGCTGGACCGGCAGATGCGCCGCGTGGGCGAGCGCTTCAATCACAATCTCCACGCCCTCCGCATTGTCGAGTCGTTCGAGCACCGCTATGCGCGCTTCCGCGGGCTCAACCTGACTTTCGAAGTCCGGGAAGGAATCGTGAAGCATTCGCGCGATTTCGAAAAGGGCGAAAATCCGGCGCTGGATGAATACCTGCCGGGGTTGCGGCCGCCGCTCGAAGCGCAGTTGATCGATTTGGCGGACGAAATCGCCTATAACACGGCGGATCTGGACGACGCCTTTTCCGCTGGCCTGTTCGAAACCAGCGGCATTCGCAAGGCGGTACCGGAATTCGACCGGCGATTCGAGGAAGCGGAAGGCCAATTCCCTGGAGCTTCCGAGCACGAGCGCTTCCAGGAGGTGGTGCGCGGGTTGGTGGATTGGCTGGTTTCCGGATTCATCCAGGGAACCATGGATGCGGCCGCGCAGGCCGGAGTAGCCAACGCCGCCGAAGTGCGGGAGTATCCGCGGCGTCTCGCGTCTTTCACGCCCGCGTCCGAAGCCACCAATCGCGAACTCAAGCAGTTTCTGCATCACGAGGTTTATTATTCCGAGCTCATGATGGAAGAGCGGCGGCGCTCCTCACGCATGCTGGCGGAGCTGTTCGAATTCTACGTAGCGAATCCGGAAAATCTGCCTTCTAGCTACGTGGAATCCCTGGACGCTTCGCCGGTGCATCGCGTAGTGTGCGATTACATTGCCGGAATGACAGACGGATTCTTCCTGCGCCAGTATCAGCAAGCGTTCCCCGGTTCCTAGCGCTCGACACCAACCAGAAACCAGAAACCAGAAACGAGAAACCAGAAACGGTTGTTGCTACGATAGAGGCGTTGTTATGAAATGCAAGATTTGCGAGACCCGCAAGCCGCGCCGTCATTGCCCGGGAGTGGGTGGCGACATTTGTTCCATTTGCTGCGGCAACGAACGCGAAGTAACCGTGAATTGCCCGCTCGACTGCCAGTATCTGGTGGAAGCGCGTCTGCACGAGAAGCTCCCGGCGGTGAATCCGGAACAGGTTCCCAACCAAGATGTCCGTGTGTCGGAAGAATTTCTGCGCGAACATGAGCCGCTGCTGATTTTTCTGGGCGCAAAGCTTCTGGAGGGCGCGCTTGAGACCGCGGGCGCGGTGGATTCCGACGTTCGCGAGGCGCTGGAATCTCTGATCCGCACCTATCGAACGCTCCAAAGCGGTTTGTATTACGAGTCGCGGCCCACGAACCTGGTGGCCGCCGCCATTCATCAGAAGATCCAGGACGCGATCCAGGAGTTGCGGAAGGAACTGAGCGAAAAAGGTTCCACCGCCATTCGCGATGCGGAAATCCTGGGCGTGTTGGTGTTTTTGGAACGCGTCGGCCTGCATCAACTGAACGGCCGGCCCAAAGGGCGTTCCTTCATCGATTACATGCGCGCACATTTTCCGATGAAGGAAGAGAGCCCCGCGACTGCTCCGTCATTAATACAGGTATGACCGGTTTCATCGTGTTCGCCCACGGATCCCGGGTTGAATCCGCCAACCAAGCGGTGAGGGAAGTCGCGGCTCAGATGGCTGCGTCTGGCGAGCACACTGTGGAACCGGCGTTCTTGGAGCTGGGACAGCCGGATCTCCAGGGCGCCGTCCAGCGCCTCAGCGCGGCTGGCGTGTCGCACATCATCGTCATACCGTATTTCCTCACACTGGGAACGCATCTGCAGCGCGACCTGCCGCGCCTGGTCGAAGAGGCCGCGGCCTCCTTTGGAGGGAATGTCCGGATGGAAGTCACATCACCGCTGGACGGGCATCCTGCATTGCTCGAGGCCTTGCTCGATCGCGCCAGCCATGCTCTGGCTGGTGGGAGGCATCCCGCGTGAAAGCGATGTTGATATCAACCTACGAGCTGGCTCCGCAGGTTCGCCATTTCGTGTTCGGCGTGCCGGAAGTGGAGCGTCTGCACTTCAAAGCCGGCCAGTTCGTATCGTTCAATGAAATGCTGAATGGCAAGAAGATCACGCGACCTTATTCCATTGCCTCGCTTCCCGACGGGAACCGTTTCGAGCTGTGTCTCAATCTGGTACACGAGGGGATTTTTTCGCCCTTTCTATTTCAGATGAAGCCTGGCGATTCGGTGGAAATGAGCGCGCCACTCGGCTTCTTCGTGGTTCGAAATCCTACGAAAGAAGCATTGTTTATCGCGACCGGCACGGGCATTGCACCTTTCCGTGCGATGGCGCCGGATTACTTGAGCCATCCCCAGGCCGCGCAGTTGAACTTGTTGTTCGGGGTCCGCCACGAAAACAGTATCTACTATCGCAATGAATTCGAAGAGCTGGCGCGCCGGCACTCGAATTTCAATTTTTGGCCGACCCTCAGCCGCGCGGAGCCATCCTGGTCTGGACGCACAGGTCACGTTCAGGTACACCTGCTAGAAGCCATCGGCGATCGTCGCGATCTGGATGTTTACATCTGCGGTCTGAAAGCCATGGTGGACGATGTGCGCGCCATCCTGAAGGCATTGGGCTTCGATCGCAAGCAGATCATCTTCGAGAAATACGACTGATGAATCGCACCATTGCGCTCGCAGCCGGCATGCTGATGATCTTCGCCGCGACGGTGGGGATCCTGCTGAACGTCATGCCGGGTCCTCACAAAGCGACGGACTATCTGGTAATGGGCGCCGCTGGAACATTGCTCTGTTTGGTTCTGCTGTTCGTGGTTTTGTTCACCACCCCAGCCAAACCCGACAAAGAGAAATCCGACCCAGACTCGTAGCGCACGCACACTTGCGTGCCGTGTTCGCACTCTTGCGAACACCCGTGCGCACCGAAGATCCAGACGTTCACACGAGTGTGAACGCGGCACGCATGGGTGCATGCGCTACGTCAATCACCTAACCAACTTTACTTCCACGCTCCGATACGTTTCCTTGGTCTGTTCCAGGCTCGCGAACTCCATGCCGGGCAGCTGCGCGGATGCGGTGCCCGCCGCAACAGCCCAGCGCACGCAATCCGGAAAGTCCTTTTTCTTGGTGGCGGCCCACACGAATGCGGCCGCCAGCGCGTCGCCCGCCCCAATGGGAGACAGGGCATCGATACGCGGCGGGAGAGCCTCCATCAGATGATGATCGTTCAATGCCACCACACCCCGGCTGCCCAAGGACAAAAGTACGGACTCCGGTCCCATAGCTTTGATGCGGGCGACTGCGTCCATGAAATGCTGGCGCGTGATCAGCGCGCGGTTCAATAGCCGCTCCGCTTCCGGTTGGTTCGGCATCACCACGGTGGGTCCAGCTTCCACGCCGTGGACCAGCGCATCGCCGTCGGTGTCCAGAAGGGTCTTCACTTTGTGATCATGCGCGATGCGGATCAGCTTGGCGTAAAAATCCGTAGACACATCCGGCGGTATGCTGCCGCACAGCATCAGCCAGGATGCGGTCTTGAGCCGCGTTTCCACTGCCTTTTCCACGCTCGCCAACTCTTCGGCCGAGATAGGTGGGCCCAGCTCGTTCAACTTCACCGTCAGCCCCTGCCGATCCGTGATTGCGAAGTTGGTTCGAATGTCGTGACTGATACATACAACCTTCACCGGAAAACCAGACTTCGCCAGCAGCTTTTCGAATCGATTTCCATTCTCGCCGCCTGAGGTTACCACCGCCACTGTCTTGGCTCCGAAGGAGTGCAGGACGCGCGAAGCATTGATCCCTCGGCCGCCGGCCGATTCATTCCGCGAAAGGATGTAAGCGCGATCTTCAAACACCAGCCGGTCCACGAGGATGTTGCGATCAATCGCAGGGTTGACGGTGAGCGTGAGGATCAAGTCTCAATGTTAACCTGAATAATGCCAAGGCACCCCCATTTCAAAGCGTACCTGGCGTTGGCCGCGGTCTGCTTTTTCTGGGGCACCACTTATCTCGGCATCCGCATGGCGCTGGAATCGCTCCCGCCCTTAATGCTGGTGGGCTTGCGGTACACCATTTCAGGTTCCGCGCTCTTGCTGGTGGCGTTCTTTGCGAAAGCCCACCTGCCATCGGGCAAGGAGCTTTTCTATACGGCGCTGTACGGCGTGATTATCATCGGGATCGGAAACGGCTGCCTGGCTTTCGCGGAGGTGTGGATTCCGAGTGGCCTCGCGGCGCTGTTCGTCACCACGTCGCCCTTCTGGATGGTCGGGATGGAGGCGCTTATTCCCGGCGGCGACAGGCTGCACGCACCCACGCTATTTGGAATGCTGGTTGGCTTGGCGGGAACTGCGTTGCTGGTTGCGCCGAACGCGATTCAGCAGGGTTGGAGCGGACCTTTATTGAAGGGTTTCCTGGTGCTGCAGTTCGGTTGTTGCGGCTGGGCCTTCGGCTCCATTCTGCAGCGCAGACACGTTACCAAAGCGCATCCCGTAGTCAGCGGCGCGGTACAGCAATTGGCCACGGGGCTTGTTTTTCTGGGACCCGCGTTTCTCACCAAAACGCAACCGATACACTGGACCCCGCGCAGCATCGCGGCCGTGCTTTACCTGGTGACATTCGGCTCGGTGATCGGCTACAGCGCCTATCTTTACGTGCTGGATAAACTTCCGGTATCGGTAGTGAGCACTTATAACTACGTCAACCCGGTGGTCGCCGTATTTCTCGGCTGGCTGTTCTATAGGGAACGGATTGGCATCCGCGAGCTACTCGCGATGCTGGTGATCTTCGCCGGCGTGGCGCTGGTAAAACGCTACGGCCGCCAATCCACCACATGACTGTTTTCGAAACCCCATTCCGAACCGCGACCGTAAGGGAGTCGGTGCCGTTACCGTCCGTCAGCACCCACCGCACCCATGCTACGCTGGCTTTTTATGCAGCTTTCCGCAATCTTCATTAGCCTGGGCGAGCAGTCGTTCACTTCGCTGCTGCGCGGGATCTCCATCGGGAAGCTGAAGACCTACCAGCTTTACGATCGAATGAAGGCCCGCCTGCACCTGGCGAAGCTGAATTCCGAGAACGTCCGCAAGGCCGAACCGCGCTTCTGGGCGCGTCTTGGGGAGGGCGACGAGGACTTCGCCACCGATCTTTCACAGGCCATCTTGGTTTCGTACCTCGACATGATCAAGGCTGTGCTCGACCATCTCGGCATCCCCAATCAGGACGGCTTTTTCAACAAGGACATCGACGGCGCGAAGTATCTTACCGATGGTTGGCAACAAAAAACGTACGACAAATTCAAAGACGCCTATCCCGCGGCTGTGCTGTTGTTCTACATCAACCACTTGGATTGGGAAGTATCCAAGGCCGAGAAAATATTTCAGCCTCATGTTTAGAGAGTGTTACCGAACCGCGACCGTGAGGGAGTCGGTGATTTTTTCCACGGGCTCTAATACTCAGTATCGGTAAGTGGACAATGAGCGGAGTTCATCTAAATGAGTAAAGACTTCTTCGACGCCATCCGCGCAGGCGACCGTGACAAAGTGAACGCCATGCTGGCGGCGGACCCAACTCTGCTCGCCGCCAAAGATGAAAAAGGCAATAGCGCCTTCGTTACAGCAAAGTACGCGCACCGTAACGACATTGCGGTGCTGTTACTGGAACTAGGCATCGAGTTGGACTTCTTCGCCGCCACTATGGCGGGCGCTGGCAGCCGCGTGAAGGAACTGATCGACGCTGAACCAACTCTGGTAACAAGCTACAGCCACGACGGTTGGACGCCGCTCCACTTAGCCGCTTTCTTCGCCCAGCCATCCGTTGCGGACGCGCTACTTGCGCACGGCGCCGATGTCAACGCGCGCGCGCGAAACGGTACCACCAACACGCCGCTGCACGCTGGCGCCGCAGGCCGAAACCTGGATGTGGTCCGCGCACTGGTGGAACATGGCGCCGATGTGAACGCCCGCCAGGAAGGCGGATTCACTGCGCTGCATTCGGCCGCCTTGAACGGCGATGTGGAAATCGCCCGGCTGCTGATTTCGCATGGAGCGGATGTTCAAGCGCGCGCATCCAACAATCAGAACGCCCTCGACCTCGCGCTGACGAAAGGACATCAAGCTATGGTGAACTTGTTAGATGAATCCGCAGCCCAGGGGCACGGAGCTTCCTAAGTAGTGCTCGAAGACCAAATCAAACAACTCGAATCCGACGCCCTGGTGCGCATCCAGGCTGCGAAGAATCCCGACGAGCTCGAGACCGTCCGCGTGGACGTGCTCGGCCGCAAAGGATCGCTCGCACAGATCAACATTGGAAAACTTAGTCCCGCCGAGCGCGGCCCGGCCGGCAAAGCGCTTAACGCCGCGCGGCAAACAATCGAAGCCGCCTTCGAAGCCAGGAAAGAAGCATTCGCCGCTGGTGCGCTGAATGAGCGCCTGCAAGCAGAATGGCTCGATCTTTCGCTGCCTGCACCCGGCCCACGCCCAGGCAGCCTCCATCCAGTCACGCGCATACAAACGGAAATCGAAGACCTGTTCACCTCGCTCGGATTCGCGGTGTTGGACGGCCCCGAAGTGGAAACCGAATATCACAATTTCGATGCGCTCAACATTCCCGCCGCGCATCCCGCGCGCGACATGCAGGATACTTTCTGGCTTACCGATGGCAACTTGCTGCGAACACACACCTCGCCGGTTCAGGTGCGCGGCATGGAGCGCCTGGGCCCTCCGCTGCGTATGATCGCGCCTGGGCGCGTCTTCCGCAACGAAGAGGTGGACGCTTCGCACGAGCACACCTTTTATCAGGTGGAAGGCATGATGGTGGACCGCAACGTCTCCGTCGCCCACATGAACTACTTCATGAAGACGTTGCTCAGCGCCATCTTTCATCGCGAGGTCACCGTCCGCCTGCGGCCCGGATACTTTCCTTTTGTGGAACCTGGCTTCGAGCTCGACATCCAATGCCTGATCTGCGGTGGCCCCGGCTGCCCCGTCTGCAAACAGAGCGGCTGGGTGGAGCTGATGCCCTGCGGTCTGGTGCATCCCAACGTCCTGCGCATGAGCGGTATCGATCCCGACCAATGGGGCGGTTTCGCGTTCGGCCTGGGACTGACGCGCCTGGCCATGATGCGATATGTAATCGACGACGTCCGCCTGATGCAGAGCGGCGACTTGAGATTCTTGCGGCAGTTCTGAGGTGTAAAAATGTCGCATCTTCATAGAGTCTTACCGAACCGCGACCGTGAGGGAGTCGGTGCCTGTTTCTCCATCGGTTCCAAGCCAAGGCTGAGCAACCAATGAAGTTCTCGTATAACTGGATTCGCGAATTGGTTCCCGGCCTTGATCAGAGTCCGAAGGAGCTGATGCGCCTGATCACCATGAAGACCGCCGAGTGCGAAGGGCTCGAGCAGGCCGGCGTGCCGCTGGAATCAGCTTGCGTCGCGCGCGTAGCCGGCATCGAATGGATCAAGGGTAGCCACAATCAAGTCGTCAAGGTGGAGACTGCTCGCTACGGCGCAAAAACAGTGGTCTGCGGTGCGCCCAACTGCCGGCTCGGAATGCTCACGGTGTATCTTCCGGTCAGCCCCGCCGTGATCGAAGGTGTCCAGAGCGATGGCATGCTGGCCAGCGGCCTCGAGCTAGGCATTAATCGCGATCACAACGGCATCGTCGAGCTGGAAACCGAAGTGCTCTTCGCGCCCGATACGGTCATCGAGGTGGATAACAAGTCGCTCACGCATCGTCCGGACTTGTGGGGCCACTACGGCATGGCGCGCGAGGTGGCTGCCATCACGCACCATCGCCTGCGCGATCCAGTACGTTTGGATCTCCTCCCAACCGGCGCCTCGCGCCAAACCGAGCCGCGACCGGAAGGGAGCGTAATAGAAGTTGAAATCGAAGACCTGTCGCTGTGCCCACGTTACAGCGCGCTGGTTTTCGAGAACGTCACCGTCGCCCCCTCACCGCTCTGGCTGCAATATCGGCTGGAAGCGATCGGCCTGAACGCGATTAACAACATCGTCGACGTAACGAATTTCGTCATGTCGGAGCTGGCCCAGCCGATGCACGCCTTCGACGCGGATAAACTGGCCGGCCAAACCATCTTCGTTCGCAACGCCCGCGCTGGAGAACAGATCGTCGCGCTCAACGATGAAAAATACAATCTGAACCCATCCAACCTGGTCATCGCCGATGCCAAAAGCCCCATCGCGATTGCCGGCGTCATCGGAGGTCTCGATAGCGCCATCGGTCCCGCCACCAAGCGAATCGTGCTTGAAAGCGCCTGCTTCGAAGCCACCAGCGTTCGCAAGACTTCCGTCGCGCTCAAGCTTCGCACCGATGCGTCCATGCGCTTCGAGAAGTCGCAGGATCCGGCGAACACCGTGCGCGGCTTGGCGCGCGCCATCGAATTGCTGGAGCAGGCTTCTCCGGGCATTCGTCTTGTAGGTGGACTTGCTGAAAGAAAAGCCGAATCCAAAAAGCCTCCGGTGATCGACCTATCGGTCGACTGGATAGCCGCGAAACTCGGCCGCCCCGTGACTGCCCACGATGTCCGCTCCATCCTGGAGTCCCTCGAATTCCTCATCGCCGATAGTACTCCCGGACACTTCTCCGTCGTGGTTCCAAGCTGGCGCGCCACCAAAGATGTCTCCATCAAAGACGACCTGCTGGAAGAAGTGGGCCGCATGCTGGGCTACGATTCCATAACGCCGCAAGCCCCGCTGATCGAATCGGTGGTGCCGCCCACCGATCCCATGCGTACTTACCAACGCCGCGTACGCAACATGGCAGCCGCGCAGGGATTCACCGAGGTCTACAACTATTCTTTCATCAGCGAAGATATGGCCCACGCGTTCCAATTCCCGCCGGAAGCGCATCTACGCGTTGCCAATCCGTTCGCCTCGGATCAAACGCTGATGCGGCTGAGCCTGCTACCCGGAATTCACAAGAACATCCTCGAAAACAGCCGGCGGCTTAATTCATTTCGCCTGTTCGAAATCGGCCGTGAGATCCACCCTGCACATCAGCTGCTGCCGGAAGAGATCCCGCATTTCGCCGCCGCCATCTACACCCGCGAAGGTGACGGCAGCGCCGGCTTATTCGAACTGAAACGCCTGGCCGAATGCCTGATGCCGCAGTGCGAGGTGCGCCTGAGTGCGGCGCGGCCCTTCGAACATCCGGAGCGCGCCGCCGAGGTGCTCTGGCGCGGCGAAAACATCGGCCGCCTCTTTGAACTCCACCCTTCGCTCGGAGTGGAAGGGCGCGCCGCGATAATGGATCTGGATCTAGCGCTGCTGCAGCGTCTCGACCGCCGCGAAGTGCGCTATCAACCTCTGCGCCGCTTCCCTACCAGTGCATTCGACCTGTCCGTGGTTGCGGCCCTACGCGATCCCGCCGGCAACATCGAACGCCTCCTGATCGGCGCCGCGGGAAGCGATCTGGTGGAAATTGAATTCGTCCGCCAGTACATCGGCGCCCCGCTTCCGGAAGACCGCAAAAGCGTCTCCTATCGCCTGACAGTCGGCGCCCCGGACCGCACTCTCTCATCTGAGGAAGTCGCCACTATCCGCAACCGTGTGATTGAAGCGATGCGCCAATCCGGCTACGACCTCAGGTTGTAGGGCAGGTTGCCAACCTGCGGCCGATTGTCAATCGGCCCTGGCCAAGAGTTTCCAGATTCTAATGTAAGTGTGTGAAAGGTCGGGCAGCAGAGTGGGGCAGCGCCGTGCGCTGCCATTGCACGCCGCATCTATGTCTACTTCGGACGGGCATCCACGAGTGGCGAAGCCACGCTGTCCTGCGAGCGGCGCCCATCGGCGATCTGATCGTACATAGCATCGGGAGCGAGATCGATCTCACCAGGCCAAGCGACCGCGCCGCAATCAATGAAGACCCGCTCAAAGAACTGCTCGTCTAACAAAGGCGCGAGAGCACCTGTCAACTCTTCCCTTTGTAACTGCACACGCCCCGCGAGTCCGTCCTTAAATCGGATGAAAAGGTGGTAGCCCGGCTCGGGCTTGACTTCAACCACGTCCCAATACATAGAACTCTACTCCGTCATGGCAGCGGCTCTATCTTCGCAGGCGGTGTGTTTTCACGGCAGAGCCGCCAGTCTTCCTGCAATTGCTCTCTATTTATCATCGCCCATTCCTTGACGAGATTCAAAGCCCGGCTGGGTAGCTCGCCCTGGATAACTTCCAGCGTGCCAATGTCGATCGTAGCCTCGAACTCGCCATATCGGGCGTGAAAGTGCGGTGGCGCGTGATCATTGAAAAACATTCGAATCAAGATCCCGTAGAACGTGCTGATCGTCGGCATTCCGCGTGGCTGATTTTACCATTTCATATCGAGCGCTTTGCCGACGATCACACAAGTCGCCAAGGTATTTCTCGTCCATTTCGCACACGATGGCACAATCTCATGTCCGTTCACCCAAAGCCAAGGGGTCTAAACTCAGGGAGGTGCACCAATGTACCCTCTACGAAAAATCGCCCCAGGCATCTCGCAACAAAATATGCATGAACGAACCCAGTCCCAGATGCGAACACTTCGCGGCGCACCAACGAAAGGAGCTTTCACCCCCCGCACTGCCCGCGCGGGGTGTACACTCCAATACGAGGAGGTCCCTATGCGCATCCTCGCTGCCGCGTTGCTTGCGGTTCCTGCTTTGTTCGCCCAAGCGTCCCAGCCGCTTCCTGGCTGCGAGCCCCGGCCTGAAGTTGGCCGGATTTTGGACGCGAAGCTCTCCGAAGAAACACTCCAGCAGATGAAGTTCACTGAGCGCGTAGCGTTCCGCCGCCAAGTGCTCGAAGATCTGATCGTGAAATATCCCCGCGAGGTGGAACCGTACCGCCGGCTCATCCAAGCTACCAAGCAGGACGACACGGACCAGTATCCGGCTCTGGTGGAGCGCTTCCAGAAACAAGCGGAGCAGCATCCGGACGATCCGCTGGCGCTCTACGTCGCCGGATTGGCGCTGTCCGGCCGGAACACGGATCTGAGCATTCAGATGCTGGAGCGGGCGCGCTCCCAGGCCCAGGATTTCGCATGGCCGGCGCTGGCATTGGCGAATATCTACGCTCCGGGTACCAAGCGGACGGACAAAAAGAAGTCGGCTGAAGAAATCGCAGCTTTTTTTGACGCCTGCCCTGCATCGACAAATGAAGACGCACAGCACCGTTTGCGCGCGGGATCGAGCGAACTGCAAGCCCGCGTGGCTCAGGCCGTGCGCGCGCGGCTCGCCACGGAAACGGATCCAAAGCGGCTGAAGGATTACGACATCCTGTGGGGCCTGGAATTTCGCACGCACCCGCCGCAGGAGCACGACGCTCTGCGAAAGCAGGTGGCTGCCGATCTCAAACACCTCGAGTCGCTGAATCCCAAGCAAGATGATGCCGAGTGGCTGGTCTTCTTGAAGAACGGCTACAAACAAGCCGGTGCCTCGCCTGAAACCGTTGCCGCCCGGGAAGATCGCCTGATCCAGGCCTTCCCGCATTCTGATGAGGCTTACCAGATTGTCAGCATCCGCTGGGAAAAAGCTCACAAGGAGCCGGAAGACAAAACGGATGCCGCTGCTTGGGCCAAATACCATATCGAGTACAGAGCCGCCCTCCAAGGTTGGATTGCGCGGTTTACGGATTCGCGCGAAGTGCAGCGCGAAGAGTGGTTCGATGCCATTAGCTCTGACCTCCAGGTTTCGCCGGAAGAAGGCCTCGGCGCACTGGACGATTACCTCGCCTATATTGCCGCATACCAACAACCCTCAATTAATTCCTATCTTCGCGCCGCATGGTTTCTGGTCGATCACAATTGGCAACCCCGCCGGGTGTTCGACATTTTGCGGGATTCGGACAAACTGATCCATCAGTGGCATGTTCGCATGTTGGGCGATAATCTCTGCGCTGAGTCGGAGGAGGTGTGGGCTGCGAACGAGGTAATCCTGCGGCAGTCCGCCGCCGGGAATGTGCTGGTTGCCGCCAGGCTTGCGGAACAGCCCGCGGAAGCTCAGCGTTTCAAGCCATTCATCGAGCGCGAACTTCCAGCGAACAGTTGGCCAACCATCGAAACGCAATATTGGTTGAATCGTGGCCGCCTGTCGGCGCTCGAAGGCAGCCAGGCGGACGCCCTCACCTACTATCAGAAAGCACTGCATGCGCGCAAGAAGCCGCCGAACGCGTATCAAGGGCGTGTAATCGACTCCCTGATGGACGAAGCGCGCGTTCTCTGGAAACAAATGGGCGGCACAGAAATCGCATGGAAGGTCTGGAGCCAACCGCCCGCGGCAAAGATCCAGGAATTGGCCGAAAGCGGGTGGAAGAAACCCGCCAAGCCGATGCCTGCCTTCGAGCTCGCGGATCTCTCCGGGAAAACCTGGCGCCTCAAGAACCTCGAAGGCCGTGCCGTCCTGATCAATGTCTGGGCCACTTGGTGCGGCCCCTGCCAGGCGGAACTGCCCCACCTGGAAAAGCTGTACGAGAAAGTGAAGGATCGCGCTGATCTGCAGATTCTAACGCTTACCATCGATGAAGACCTCGGCCTGGTTGCTCCTTTCATGAAGGAGAAGGGCTACACGTTCCCGGTGCTGCCGGCGTACAGTTTCGTCGCCGGACTGCTCGACCTGGTGGCCATACCACAGAACTGGATTGTCGATACAAAAGGGGAATGGCGCTGGACCGGAGCGCCTGCCGTATCGGATGCCGAGTGGGAAGCCGCGATGCTGAAGCAACTAGAATCCGCCAAGCAGCCGTAAGGCTGCCAACCCCATGCCCCAGTCCCGGGCTTTCAGTGAACATGCATCGGCTCGCCGAAAAAGCTGATGATTCGCTCCGCGCACATACGGCAGGCCTCTTCCTCGTCCGGGTCGCGCCCCTCGCACTGCAGTAACTGGTCATCCTGCACGGCCATGCTTCGCCCGCAAACCCAGTCATCCCCGTCTCGTGAATGTATATGGTTGAAGTCAGTCAACGCGCAACCTCGGAATGGATATAGCCAGAATATCAAAGGGTGCACGACATAAATGTGGAGCCTTTCGAGGGTGTAGCCGAGCCGCGACCGGCAGGGAGCGATACCATGAGTGCCGCTAGTTCTTCTTTCGGATAGCGCTTCCTGCCGGTCGCGGCTCAGCTA